>CAZVLY010000132.1:0-7564 GCA_964628175.1 uncultured Piscinibacter sp.
GCCTTCTGGGCCTGCGCGAGCGCCGGCTGTGCGCTGGTCGTCGCCTTCGCGATGGTGCAGGGCAGCGGGCGCCTCACGCTGGCCGATGCCCTGCTGCTCGGCGCCGTGGCCAGCACCGCGATGGGCTACGTGGCCGGCGCGCAGCTGTCTTCACAGATGAGCGCCGAGCGGGTGATCTGCTGGGTGCTGGTGCTCAGCCTGCCGCTGACGCTGCCGGTGGCTTGGTGGAGCTGGCCGGAGCAGCCGGTGCGCGCTGCGTCCTGGGGCGGCTTCGTCTACGTCACGCTGTTCTCGATGTGGCTGGGCTTCTTCGCCTGGTACCGCGGCCTGGCACTGGGCGGCACCGTGCGTGTCAGCCAGGTTCAGCTGGTGCAGCCCTTCCTGTCTTTGCTGTTCGCCGTGCCCGTGCTCGGCGAACGGCTCGAACCGCTCACCGTGGCCTTCGCGCTGGCGGTGATCGCCACCGTGTTCGTCGGCAAGCGATTGCCGGCCCATCGACCCGCCTGAAACGAGAGACCGATGACCTTCCAGATGGCCCGGCGCGCCGAGCGCATGAACCCCTCGATCATCCGCGAGATCCTGAAGGTGACCGAGCGGCCCGGCATCATCTCGCTGGCCGGCGGATTGCCCTCGCCCGACAGCTTTCCGGTCGAGGCCATGCGTGCCGCCAGCGATCGCGTGCTGCGCGATGCGCCGCGCGAGGCCCTGCAGTACGCCGCCAGCGAAGGCTACGCGCCGCTGCGCGAATGGGTGGCGGCACAGCTCGGCGCCCAGGGACTGAAGGCCGATGCCTCCCAGGTGCTCATCACCACCGGCTCGCAGCAGGGGCTGGACCTGGTCGGCAAGGTGCTCATCGACCCGGGCAGCGGCGTGGCCGTCGAGCGGCCCACCTACCTCGGCGCGCTGCAGGCCTTCGCGCCCTACGAGCCGGAGATCGTCTCGGTCGAGTGCGACGACGACGGCCCGCTCCCGCAGGCGCTGGAGGCGGCACGCGGCGCGCGCTTCCTCTACCTGCTGCCGAACTTCCAGAACCCGAGCGGTCGCTGCATGAGCGCGGCGCGGCGTGCGTCGGTGTCCGACGCGGCGCGAGCGCTCGGCCTGCCGATCGTCGAGGACAACCCCTACGGCGACCTGTGGTTCGACACCGAGCCGCCGCCGCCGCTGGCCGCGCGCTGGCCCGAAGGCACGGTCTACCTCGGCTCCTTCTCCAAGGTGCTCGCGCCGGGGCTGCGCCTGGGCTACGTGGTCGCGCCGCCGGTGCTCTACCCCAAGCTGCTGCAGGCCAAGCAGGCGGCCGACCTGCACTCGCCTGGCTTCAACCAGCGTGTCGTGCACGAGGTGATTCGCGACGGCTTCCTGCGCGAGCACGTGCCGACCATCCGCGCGCGCTACAAGGCGCAACGCGACGCGATGCGCGCGGCGCTCGAGCAGCACATGCCCGCGGGTTGCCGATGGAACGTGCCGGTGGGCGGCATGTTCTTCTGGGTCGAGCTGCCCGAAGGCGTCGATGCCACCGCGATGCTGCCCCAGGCGGTGGAGCGCGGCATGGCCTATGTGCCCGGCGCCGCCTTCTTCGCCGACCACGCCAAGGCGAACACGCTGCGGCTGAGTTTCGTCACCGTCTCGCCGGTGCAGATCGAGCAGGGCATTGCCATGCTCGCGCAGGCGATCAAGGAGGCCGCATGAGCCAGCGTCCGTTCACCCAGCTCGACGTCTTCACCGACATGCCGCTGCGCGGCAACCCGCTCGCGGTGGTGCACGATGCGCAGGGACTGTCCGACGCGCAGATGCAGGCCTTCGCGCGCTGGACGAACCTGAGCGAAACCACCTTCCTGCTGCCACCCACCGACTCGGCCGCCGACTACCGGGTGCGCATCTTCACGCCCGATCGCGAGCTGCCCTTCGCCGGCCATCCGACGCTGGGCAGCTGCCACGCCTGGCTGGCCGCGGGCGGCACTGCGCGCAGCAGTGACGAAGTCGTGCAGCAATGCGGCGTCGGCCTGGTGCGCCTGCGCCGTGACGGATCGCGTCTGGCTTTCGCCGCGCCGCCGCTGCGCCGCAGCGGCCCGGTCGAGCCCGAGGTGTTCGCCCAGATCGTGCGCAGCCTGCGCATCCCGCCTGACGCGATCCGCGCCTCGAACTGGGTCGACAACGGTCCGGGCTGGGTCGCGGTGATGCTCGCCTCGCGTGACGAGGTGCTGGCGCTGCAGCCGGACTTTGCCGCGATGCGCGGCCTCGAGCTCGGCGTGGTGGCGCCCTGGCCGGGCGGCGACGCGCAGTTCGAGGTGCGCGCCTTCGTGCCTTCGCTGGGCGTGCCGGAAGATCCGGTCACCGGCAGCCTGAACGCGGGCCTGGCACAGTGGCTGATCGGCGCCGGCCTGGCTCCCCAGCGCTACGTCGCGTCGCAGGGCACGGCGCTTGGGCGCAGCGGACGCGTGTTCGTCGAAAAGAGCGGCGACTCGGTCTGGATCGGCGGCGACAGCGTCATCGTCGTCAGTGGGCAGGTGAGCCTGTGAGCTGGTCGGTCGACCACCTCGTGGTCGGCGCGGCCACGCTGGAGCAGGGCGCTGCCTGGTGCGCCGCCACGCTGGGCGTGCTGCCGGGGCCGGGTGGCAAACATCCGCTGATGGGCACGCACAACCTGCTGCTGGCGATCGGCTCGCCGGCGTACCCGCGCGCCTATCTCGAGATCATCGCGATCGACTCGCAGGCGGCCGCGCCGGGGCGCTCGCGCTGGTACGACCTCGACGACCCGGCGCTGCGCGCCACGCTCGCTTCGGGGCCGAGGCTGATCCACTGGGTGGCGGGCTGCAGCGACGCCGTGGCCGAGTGCGCCGCGCTGGCCGCGGCCGGGATCGACCGCGGCGAGGTGCTGCAGGCCGAACGCGACACGCCGCGCGGTCTGCTGCGCTGGCGCATCAGCGTGCGCCGCGATGGGCGGCGGCTGGCCGGCGGGGCGCTGCCCACGCTGATCGAATGGGGCGACACGCACCCGGCCGACAGCCTGCCCGCGAGCCCGGTGCGGCTCGCGGCGCTGTCCGTCGGCCGCTTGCCCGTCGCGGCCGCAAGGCAGCTGCCGGCCGGAACGAGCGCCACGGAGCCTTTCAGCGCGACGCTCGCCACGCCGCTCGGGCCGGTGCGCCTCGAGGGCCTCGCATGAGCCTGCCCGACCGCGAGGCCATCGAATCCGCGCTCGTGCTGGTGCGCGCCGTGATGCCGCCGACGCCGCAGCAGCGCTGGCCGCTGCTCGATGCCCGCAGCGGTGCGCAGGTGTGGGTGAAGCACGAGAACCACACGCCCGTCGGCGCCTTCAAGGTGCGCGGCGGCCTGGTCTACCTGGACGGGCTGCGCCGCCGCGAGCCGGCCGTGCGCTCGGTGATGAGCGCCACGCGCGGCAACCACGGCCAGTCGATCGCCTTCGCCGCGGCGCGCCACGACCTGGCGGCCACGATCGTCGTGCCGCGCGGCAACTCGGTCGAGAAGAACGCCGCCATGCGCGCGCTCGGCGCCGAACTGATCGAACACGGCGAGGACTTTCAGGCCGCGCGTGAACATGCGGTGCAGCTCGCCGGCGAACGTGGTGCGCACATGGTGCCCTCGTTCCATGCCGATCTGGTGCGCGGCGTGGCGAGCTACTGGGTGGAATTCTTCGCCAGTTTCGCGGCCGGCGAGGCACCCGAGGTCGTGTTCGTGCCGATCGGCCTGGGCTCGGGCATCTGCGCCTGCGCGGCGGCGCGCGCGTACACCGGCGTGCGCACGCGCATCGTCGGCGTGGTGTCGGCGCATGCGCCGGCCTACCGGCTGTCGTTCGAGGCCGGTCGCGCCATCGAGGCGCCCGTGAGCACGGTGCTCGCCGACGGCATGGCCTGCCGCGTGCCGGAACCCGAGGCGCTGGCGATCATCCGGCGCGAGGTGGACGAGATCGTCTCGGTGAGCGACGACGAGGTCGCCGCGGCGATGCGCGCGCTCTTCGCGGACACCCACAACGTGGCCGAAGGCGCGGGCGCCGCGGCGCTGGCGGCACTGCTGCAGCAGCGCGAGCGCTGGGCCGGGCGACGCGTGGGCCTGAGCCTGAGCGGCGGCAACGTCGACAGTGCGATGTTCGCGCGCGTGCTGACCGGCGGCTGATCAGCCGGCGGAGCCCTTGCGCGTGCGCCAGGCGGCGCGCATGGCGCGCCAGGCTTCCTCGCTCCCGGGGTCATCCTGGCGCGACAGCGCCGAATACCGCCGCACGATGACCCACAGGCTGCTGAACAGCAGCGCCACGAAGGTCGAGGCGAGCACGATCAGCGCCCGCGAGGGCTTGGACTTGTAGTCGGGCGGCTGCGCCACGTCGACCTGCTGCAGCACCGGGCCCTCCTTGGCCTCGTCGAGCTTGGCGATCTCGTACTGGCGCAGCATGCTCTCCAGGATGGTCTCCTGCATCTTCAGCTCGCGGCGGGCGCGCACGTAGTCGATCGCCGCCTCGGGGATCTTGCCCACCGGGATGTCGACCGTGCTGCCGGCGGTGCCGCCCTGGCTCGACTCCATGCGCGCGAGCTCGCCACGCAGGGCGCGCACTTCGGAGCTCAGGCGCTGCACGTCGGGGTTCTGTTCGGTGGCCGAGCCGCGCAGCACGCGCAGCTGCACCTCGCGCTCGGCGATCTGCGCGCGCAGCTGCGCCGCTCCGCCGATCAGCGCCTCGGCTTGCTTGTCGAGCACGATCACGCCGGATTTCTCCTGCACGCGCTGGAGGTCGCGCTCGGCCTTGATCAGGTTTTCCTTGGTGGTCTGCAGCTGCGCCTCGAAGAAGACGCGGCGCAACTGCGCCTCGGACACCGCCAGCCGGCTGAGCAGCTTGGTGACCTCGCCCACGTGCGCATTCGCCAGTTCCGCGGCGAACTTCGGGTCTTCGTCGTCGACTTCGACGACGATCACGCCGGCCTTCTTGTCCGATGACACCCGCACGAACTGCGGCATCGCCTTGCGCAGCGCCTCGAAGGACTTGATTTCGTATCGATCGCGCAGCTTGAAGCGCTGGTCCAGCTCGCGGTAGATGCTGTCGCTCTTCAGCAGGGCGATGTACAACTCGTCGGGCGTCTTCGCGCCCAGGCCGCCGGCCAGGCCGCCCAGTGCGCCGAGCGCAGCCAGGGCCGCGGCCGAACCGCTTTGCTGCTGCGAGCCCGGCGGCAGCAGCGTGGTGCGCGCGGTGTAGACGGGAGCCAGCAGCAGCGCCACCGCCAGCGAGCCCGCCAGCGCCACGCCGGTGATGCCGCCGATCAGCCGCTTGCCCTCGCCCAGCCAGGTCAGCAGGTCGACCAGGCCCACGCGCGGGCCGTCGTCGTCGAAAGTCTCGGGCGGCTCGCCGACCACGTCGATCTCGTTCTTCATGTGCGCGCCGTCAGTTGTTCAGCGTCTTGATCGCCGCGGCGCCCAGGCCGAACTGCGAGAAGATCTGCGACCAGTCCTTCAGGTTGCGCACCAGGGCGCGGCCGAAGGTCTCGAAGTCGAGCTGGTTCGGCACGATCAGCGCATCGCCCGGCTGCATCTCCTGCGCTTCCAGGTTGCTGCCGCCGAAGAAGCCGCGGCGGTCACCGGCATGCACCACGGTGCCGTCGGCGCGCAGGATGAACATGTTCGACGGGTCGGCGGCCTCGTCCGTGCCAGCAAGCTTCAGGTAGTCGCCGGCCTTGCGGCCCGGCTTCCAGAGGAAGGCGTTGGTGTTGACCACCGCGCCGGCCACCGTCACGAAGCCCGGACGCGGCGGCACGCTGATGCGGTCGCCATGGTCCAGCGGCACGTCGGGCAGCGAATCCACCGTCTTGTCATTCGGGTTCAGCTCGAGCGCGATGCGGCCGTTGGGCTGCAGCCGGGAGAGGCGCGACAGCTGGGCCTGCGTGGCCGCCGCACTGACCACGCTGGCGTTGGGGTCGTCACGCCGGTTGGCCGCCTCCCGCGCCGCCTGCGTCGCCGACAGCGACTCGAGCCGGGCGATCGCCTCGTTGAGGTTCTCGCGCTGGCGCTGGCGGGTCTCCTCGCGGCTGAACTCCAGGCCGTAGACGTAGGCCTGCGGCGTGAAGCCGCCGGCGCGCTGGATCAGCGCGCGCAGCGTCTCGCCGGGCAGCAGCTGGTAGACGCCCGGCGCGCCGACCTCGCCTTCGACCGACACCAGCCGCGTCTGCCGGGCCACCGGCACACGCACGTCCTTCTGGCTGTAGATCGTCACCACGTCACCGGCGCGCAGCTCGATGTTGCTCGCCTCGTCGCCCTGCAGCACGGCCTTGCCGAGGTTGAACGGAATCACCTGCGTGCTCAGGTCGGCTTCGCTCAGTCGCTCGATCACCGCGTAATCCCAATTGAGCTCGTCGAACAGCGCCGCCGGCGCGCGGCGCGCGCGCTGTGCCACCGCGCGGTCTTCGGACTGTTCACGCGTGCGGGCGCGCTTGCCGGGCTGCTGCAACTGGCCCTGCGCTTGTCCCTGTGACTGGATTGGCAGCACGCCGACGGACGCAGGGGGCAGTTTCGACTCGTCTTCCTGCGGGGTGCTCAGTTCCTCGTCCTCCAGCACCTGCACCAGCAGGTTGTTGCGGCGATAGAAGTCGAGCGAGATCAGCGCCTCGCGGTCGGGGATCAGGTCGCGGATTCGCATACCGGGGCGGTAGGGGTAGCGCAGCGGTTGTGCCACGTGGCCCTTGAGCGTCACGGCGTTGGCGAACTTCGGAGAGATCGCCAGCATCGTCAGGACGTCGCCGTCGCGCAGAGGCTTGCCCAGCCCGGTGGCGTCGAGGGCAAAGTCCTCGACCAGGCGTGGCGACTTCGGCATCGCAGGGTCGATGCGCTCGAGCTGCGCGCGGTTCATGTTGGCCAGCACCGTGGCGCCGCCGCTGTAGCGCAGCAGGTCGCGCACCGACTCCTGTGGCGACTTCAGCTCGTAGATGGCGGGTGCGTCGGTGGCGCCGGCGAGTGTGACCCGAGCTCCGGCCGGCTCGAAGACGACCACGTCGCCGGCCTGAAGTTGGAGATCCTTGGACTTGTCGCCTTGCACGACGAAGTCGTAGAAGTCCAGCTCGGAGATCGCCTTGCCATCGCGGCGCAGCGTCACCCTGCGCATCGATCCCTGGGCGCCCGGCCCGCCTGCAGCGGCCATCGCCGACAGCATGGTCGACTGACCCGGCAGGGTGTAGGCACCCGGGCGCTGCGCCGGGCCGACGACGAACACGCGCAAGCCACGCAATTGGCCGAGCGTCACGCTCAGGTTGAAGTTCGTATAGATGCGGCCGATCTGGCTGCGCAGGTGCGACTCGAGGTCGGCCGCCTTCACGCCGGCCACATTGAAGCTGCCCACCTTGGGCAGGTTGATCTGGCCGTTGCGGTCGACCTTGCTGCGGTAGTCGATGTCGATCGATCCCCAGGCGCGGATCATCACCTCGTCGCCGGGGCCCACCAGATAGTCCCCTGACACCGGCACGTTGTCGGCCGTGGTGGGCAGCCGGCGGTTGTCGGCAAAGAAGTCCGCGCCGAACACCGGCAGCAGCCGGCCGGTGGCGGCCTCGACGAACTTCTGGAACTCGCTGGGCTTGGGCGG
>CAZVLY010000132.1:7664-11568 GCA_964628175.1 uncultured Piscinibacter sp.
ATCAGCCCGCGATGGTACCGGATGCCGCCCGAGCCGCGGCGCGCCCCATGGCGCGGCCGGGGTCGATCGCCTACAGCGGCTTCTGATAGCTGTCGTGACAGCCCTTGCAGGCCTGGCCGACCGCACCGAAGGCGGCCTTCACCTGATCGGCGTTGCCCGTCTTGGCAGCGGCGTTCAGCTTGACGACCTCTTCCTGCATCCTGGTCGCAGCGGCCATGAACTTGTCTTTCTCGGCCCAGATCTCCGGCTTGGCGCGGGTCGTGCCCTTGTCCGTGCCGTCGATGAATGCAGTGAAGGGAAGCTTGGTCACGGAGGCGAGCACGTCCGCATTGTCTGCAACCGCCTTCGCATCGAAGGGCACCCGGCCGTTGACCATCGCACCGATGCGTGCCATGTGCTGCGACTGCAGGAACATGGCGCTCTGCCGGTACTTGATCGCGTCTTCCGGCTTGGCGAACTGCGCGGCGGCGGGCAAGGTGGTGGCCAGTCCGGCGAGCGCAACGGCGGTCAGCAGGATCGACGGGAACGGACGTTTCATGCGGTTTCTCCTGAGGGGTTCGGTGGGCAGCGTGCGCCGGCCTGGCTGGCAAACGCTTCCGGGTGTACGCCGCTGCGCATGTTTTCATTCCCGTGCGCGCCGGGTGCCCGCACAGCGGTTATGGTGCAGACTGCAAGCTCATGGAGAATGGCCACGAATGAAGGGCGATGCGGTGCGCGTGCGGGTGTGGGACCTGCCTACCCGGCTGTTCCACTGGGTCCTGGCCGCGTGCGTGATCGGCTCCGTGCTCACTGCCAAGGTGGGCGGCAATGCGATGGCCTGGCATTTCCGCTTCGGCTACGTGATCTTCACGCTGCTCGCCTTCCGCCTGCTGTGGGGCGTGGTCGGTGGCCGCTGGTCGCGCTTCGCCAGCTTCGTCTACGCGCCGGCCACGCTGATGCGCTACCTTCGCGGCGGCAGCCGTGCCGAGGAGCACCACGAGGTCGGTCACAGCCCGCTGGGTTCGCTGTCGGTGTTCGCCCTGCTGGCGATCCTGGCCGCGCAGGTCGGCAGCGGCCTGTTCGCCGACGACGAAATCTCCAACACTGGGCCGCTGATCAGGTTCGTCTCGGGCGCGACCAGCAGCATGCTGACCTCGTGGCACAAGACATTCGGCCAGGGGCTCGTCCTCACGCTGGTCGCGCTGCACGTGGCGGCGATCGTGGTGTACCGCGTGCGCCGGGGGCGCGACCTGGTCCGGCCCATGGTGGTGGGCGACAAGCTGCTGCCGCCCGGCGTGCCGGCCGCGATCGACAGCCCGGCCACCCGCGGCCTGGCGCTGTTGCTGGTGGCCGTGTGCGCCGCGGGCGTCGGCTGGCTGGTCAGCCTGGGTGCTTGAAGGAACCGCAATGACCCACGACCTCGCACCGGACATCCGGCTCGTCGTGCCCGAATCGGCCGACGCGCTCGACGCCACGCGCGACATCTTCCGCGAGTACGCCGCCGGCCTCGGCGTGGACCTGTGCTTCCAGAACTTCGAGGCGGAACTGGCCGGTCTGCCCGGCGAGTACGCGGCGCCGGGCGGGCACCTGCTGCTCGCGCTGGTCGACGGCGCGATCGCCGGTTGCGGCGGCTTCCGGGCGCTGACCGATTCGGACCACGCCAACGCCTGCGAGATGAAGCGCCTGTACGTGCGGCCGGCCTTCCGCCGTTTCGGCCTGGGCCGGCGCCTGGCGGAGGCGCTGATGGACGAGGCCCGCCGCGCCGGCTACTCGGTGATGCTGCTGGACACGCTGGACGACATGGAGGCCGCGCGCGAGCTGTACGCCTCGCTCGGTTTCGTCGAGACGGCACCCTACTACTACAACCCGATTCCGGGCGCACACTACCTGCGCGCGCCCCTGGCGGACAGCCCGAGCCGCTATTGACATGAGATCGACCGTCGACAAAGGAAGACAGCCATGAATCCGTTCAGGCAGTTGCTCAAGGCCGCCGGCGCCCACCCGCCGGTGGGCACCTGGATCATGTCGGCCAGCCCGCTGGTCGCCGAGGCCACCGGCCACGCCGGCTTCGACTGGGGTGTGATCGACATGGAGCACGCGCCGCTGGATCTGATGGAGGTCGTGCAACTGCTGCAGGCCGTGGCCTCCACCAAGATGGTGCCGGTCGTGCGGGTGCCGTGGAATGAGGCGGTGATTGTCAAGCGGGTGCTCGACGCCGGTGCGGCCACGCTGATGTTCCCGTTCGTGCAGGACGCCGAGGAAGCAGCGCGCGCCGTCGCCGCCACGCGTTACCCGCCGCAGGGCGTGCGCGGCATGGCCGGCATGAGCCGGGCCAACCGCTACGGCACGGTGCCGAACTTCTTCGCGACGGCCAACAAGCAGGTCGGCGTGATCGTGCAACTCGAGACCGTGCAGTCGGTGAGGCATCTCGAGGCGATCGCGGCGGTCGAAGGTGTCGACGCGCTGTTCATCGGGCCGGCCGACCTGTCGGCCTCGATGGGCCATGTCGGCCAGCCCACGCACCCGGCCGTGATGGACCTGATGGGCCAGGCCGTGCAGCGTGCCAAGGCGATCGGCAAGCCGGTGGGCACGATCGGCGGTGACCCGGAGTCGGTCGCGCAGTATCGCGCCACCGGCTTCGACTACGTGGCGGTCGGCTCCGATCTCGGCCTGTTTATGCAGGGCGCGAAGTCGGCCATCGCGGCGCTGCGCACCCCGGGTGGCGATCACGTGCACTCGGTGTCGTCGGGCACTCGGGGTTACTGAGCATCGGCCCGGCGCCGGATTCGGCGCCGTACGGGCGTAGCATCGGCGCATGACTGCCCACGCCTCCACCGCCCACAGCTTCGAACTCCACGCCGGCGCGCTGCGCCTGGCGCTGCGCCCCGACCTCGGCGGCTGCATCGCCGGCTTCTGGCACCGCGAGACGCCCATCCTGCGCGGCGCCGAGCCGGTCGCACTGACCGGCTCGCGGCAGTCCGGCAGCTACCCGCTGGTGCCCTATTCCAACCGGCTGGGCTACAGGCGCTTCCGCTGGAAGGGGCACGACCACAGCACGCAGCCCAACTTCGGCGACCATCCGCATTCCCTGCATGGCGTGGGCTGGCAGCGGCCCTGGGAGATCGTCTCCTCCAGCGCGCTCGAAGTGGTGCTGCGCTACCGCCACCGGCCCGATGCCGACTGGCCCTTCGCCTTCGAGGCGACGCAGTACTTCACGCTCTCGCCGCAGGCGCTGCACATCGAGATGGTGGTCACCAACCAGGCCGACATCGTGCAGCCCATCGGCCTGGGTTGGCACCCGTACTTCCCGAAGCGCGCGCGCAGCCGCCTGCACATCGAGCTGTCGGACCGCTGGGACAACGACGCCGCGCAGTTGCCGGTGCGCAAGGTGGCGCAGCCCGGCATCGACAGCGACGTGGCGCACCTGGATTTCGACAACTGCTTCGAGGGCTGGCGCGGCGCGGCGCGCATCCGCGACGAACGTTTCTCGCTGTCGCTGACCTCGTCGCTGGACCGGCTGGTCGTCTACACGCCGCAGGACAAGGACTTCTACTGCGTCGAGCCGGTCAGCCACGTCAGCAACGCGATCCACATGGCCGACCCGCTCGCGCACGGCCTGCGCAGCGTGGCCCCCGGCGAAAGCACGAGTGCCTGGATGCAGCTGGACGTGACGGTGGTATGAGCCCGGGCGAGGTGCGCGTCGCCGTCGCCTCGGCAGCGCTGCTGGGCGAGTCGCCGTTCTGGCACCCGCGCGAACGGGCGCTCTATTACTGCGACATCCCCGACCGCAAGCTGCAGCGTTTCGACCCGGCCAGCGGCACGCTGCTGCACTGGGACTTCGACACAGACCTGGCGAGTTGCGCCCCCTGTCTCGACGGCCAGCTGCTGCTGGCGATGCGCGACGGCCTGTGGCGCTTCGATCCGC
>CAZVLY010000133.1:0-7777 GCA_964628175.1 uncultured Piscinibacter sp.
CCCTCGAAGCCCATCTGCGGCGAGTAGCGCGCCGGGAAGTCCTGCACGTGCACCGGCGCCGAGATCACCGCGCAGGGCACGCCCAGGCGCTTGGCGATGTGGCGCTCCATCTGCGTGCCCAGCACCAGCTCGGGCTGCAGCTCGGCGACCTTGGCCTCGACCTCGAGGTAGTCGTCGGTGATCAGCGGCTCGACGCCGTAGAGCTTGGCGGCCTCGCGGATCTCGCGGCCGAACTCGCGGCTGTAGGTGCCCAGGCCGACGACCTGGAAGCCGAGCTCGCTGGAGGCGATGCGCGCGGCGGCCACGGCATGCGTGGCGTCGCCGAACACGAACACGCGCTTGCCGGTGAGGTAGGTCGAGTCGACCGAGCGGCTGTACCAGCTGGCGCGCGAGGTCTCGCGCTCCAGCGCCGCCTGCGGGTCCAGGCCGGCCAGCGTGGCCACCTCGGTGATGAACTCGCGCGTGGCCTGCGTGCCGATCGGCACGACGCGGGTGAAGGGCTGCGCGAACGTGCGCTGCAACCACTGGGCGGCCACCGCCGCCGTCTCGGGGTAGAGCACGACGTTGAAGTCGGCCTCGGGCAGGCGCGCCAGGTCGTCGGGGTCGGCGCCGGCCGGCGCGGTGACCCGCACCTCGATGCCCAGACGTTCGAGCAGGCCGCGGATCTCCTTGACGTCGTCGCGGTGGCGGAAGCCCAGCGCGGTCGGCCCGAGGATGTTGCAGCTCGGCGCCTGGCCTTCGGCACGCGCCGGACGCGGCGTGCCGGGGGGCGGCGCCTTCGGTCCGGCGAGCGCCCGCACGATGCGGTAGAAGGTCTCGGCGGCGCCCCAGTTCTCCTTGCGCTGGTAGGAGGGCAGCTCCAGCGGGATGACCGGCACCGACAGGTTCAGCGCCGCGGCGAGGCCGCCCGGGTCGTCCTGGATCAGCTCGGCGGTGCACGAGGCGCCCACCAGCAGCGCCTTCGGCTTGAAGCGCTCGCAGGCCTCGCGCGCGGCGGTCTTGAACAGTTCGGCGGTGTCGCCGCCGAGGTCGCGTGCCTGGAAGGTGGTGTAGGTGACCGGCGGGCGCTTCGGCAGCCGCTCGATCATCGTGAACAGCAGGTCGGCGTAGGTGTCGCCCTGCGGTGCGTGCAGCACGTAGTGCACGTCGCGCAGCGCGGTGGCGACGCGCATGGCGCCGACGTGGGGCGGTCCTTCGTAGGTCCAGAGGGTCAGCTGCATGCGGGCCTCAGGCGGCGAGCTTGGTGCGGCGCACCAGCGGGCGGGCGAACAGCTCGGCCAGGTCGGCCGCCTGCTCGTAGCCGTGCACGGGCGTGAACACCAGTTCGATCGCCCACTTGGTGGTGAAGCCTTCGGCCTCGAGCGGGTTGGCCAGCCCCAGGCCGCAGACGACGATGTCGGGCCGCGCGGCGCGGCAGCGGTCGAGCTGCTTCTCGACGTCCTGGCCTTCGGAGAGCACCGTGCCCGCGGGCAGCAGTGCCAGTTCGTGCGCCAGGTGCGCGCGGTGCAGGTAGGGCGTGCCGACCTCGGTGAGCTGCATGCCGAGTTCGCGCGCCAGGAAGCGCGCCATCGGCAGCTCGAGCTGCGAGTCCGGGAAGAAGAAGATGCGCCGGCCTTCGAGCATCTCGCGGTGGCGCTTCAGGGCATGGCGGGCGCGCTCGCGGCCCGGCCGCGTGACCGCATCGAAGTGCGCCGGGGCGATGCCGAAGTCCGCGGCGGCGGCGCGCAGCCATTCGGTCGTGCCTTCCTCGCCGAACGGGAAGGGCGCGCTCAGGTGGGTGGCGCCGCGGGCCTCGAGCAGGCGGGCGGTTTCGGCCAGGAAGGGCTGGGCGAGCAGGAAGCGCGTGTTCGCGCCGACCGCGGGCAGCTCGGTCGCATGGCGCGGCGGGAAGAAGCGCACGTCGGCGAACCCGAGCTCGCGGAACAGGCGCGCGAACTGGTCCTCGACGACGTCGGGCAGCGAGCCGACGACGAGCAGCGACGTCGGGGCCTGCGGCGCGGAGGCCGGCATCTGCGGCACCCAGGCGGCCAGGCAGGCGTCCTCGCCCTGCGTGAAGGTGGTCTCGATGCCGCTGCCGGAGTAGTTGAGCACGCGCACCGTCGGGCGATGGATGCCGTCCAGGCGCTGCGCGGCGCGGCCGAGATCGAGCTTGATGACTTCGGACGGGCAGGAGCCGACCAGGAACAGCGTGCGGATCTCCGGGCGGCGCTCGAGCAGCCGGTTGACGACGCGGTCGAGTTCGTCGTGGCAGTCGGCCAGCCCGGCCAGATCGCGCTCGTCGATGATGGCGGTGGCGAAACGCGGCTCGGCGAAGATCATCACGCCGGCGGCCGACTGGATCAGGTGCGCGCAGGTGCGCGAGCCGACGACGAGGAAGAAGGCGTCCTGCACCTTGCGGTGCAGCCAGATGATGCCGGTCAGGCCGCAGAAGACCTCGCGCTGGCCGCGCTCCTTGAGCACCGGCGCCTGGCTGCAGCCGCCGGACAGCTCGGCACGAAGCGGGATGACGGGGCTCATGCGCGCGCTCCCTGCAGCGCCGTTCCCGACGCGGCATGTTCGAGGCGCGCCGCGCGCAGCTTGAGCAGGAACTGCGTCGCGTTGATCACGTAGCTCGCGTAGGCGGCCAGGGCCAGCCAGGCGAGGCCGCGGCCGTCGAGCGAATGGTTCGCCCAGGCCACCAGATAGGCCGTGTGCAGGGCCAGCACCAGCATGCTGAACACGTCTTCCCAGTAGAAGGCGGGTGCGAACAGCCAGCGGCCGAACACCACCTTCTCCCAGATGCTGCCGGTGACCATGATCAGGTACAGCAGCGCGGTCTTGACCACCACCGAGAGCATCGCCGCCTGTTCGTCCGCGCCGCTGGCCAGGTAGCGCAGCAGCAGCACGAGGCTGACCAGGAAGGCCAGGAATTGCACCGGTGCGAGCACGCCCTGCACCAGCGTCCAGACCGAGGCGTCGCGACGCTGGCGCTCCTCGGGGCTGTACAGCCGGGTGCCGGTGCTCGTGCCGGGCCTGGGCGATGCCATTCGAGAGACTCCCTGCGGTTGCGAATGAAAGGGAGACTAGGCCGTTCGCCGAAAAGTGTCAATCGAGGAAGACGTAAACCAGGCTTGACAGTCTGTCGGCCGCCGCCGATCATTCCTTCCAGTGAAAAGCGATCGCCGATCAGATTGCGGTGGCGCAAACCTTCAGAAGGCGGGATGTACACACGCATTGACGGTCAGGGGTGTCGGAGAGTAAAACCGCCCACAGGCCAACGAGATCCCGCAGAGGACACAGCACCAGGCGACGAACACACCGACTGCATCCCGAGCATTGGCGACGCGCTTTGGCAAGGCTCGCCCCTCCAACGCCCCCGAGCAGACGTTCCGACAACGCAAACGAGACTAGGAAGTGGAGGGCTCGATGCAAGGAGGCTCCCAATCGGGAACGGTGCCGGCCGACTGCCCGGACAGTGCTGCGGCCTGGGCCGCCGGCGCTTCGCCGGCCACTGCGCTGTTCACCGACCCCAGCCCCGGCCCGCAGGCGCGTGCCGCCTGTCTGGCCCGTGCCCTCGAACTCGAGGTGATTCCGCGCCTGGTGGCGGCGCATCGCGACAACGGCAACCTGCCGGCGAGCAACGATGCACTCAGCGGCAGCCTCGGCGAGGCCGAGGTGAACGCCTTCACCGACAGCCTGGTGCGCGGCGACGAGCGCGAGTTGTCGCAGGTGCTCGACGGCCTGCGCGATCGTGGCTTCACGGTCGAGCGCTTGCTGGTCGACCTGCTGGCGCCCTCGGCGCGCCAGCTCGGCCACCTCTGGACCGAGGATCTGTGCTACTTCACCGACGTCACCATCGGCCTCGGGCGGCTGCAGCGAATGATGCGAGAATTGAGCCCGGCCTTCGGCACCGAGGTGGCCCATCCGCCCAACGGGCGCCGCGCCTTGCTGGTGCGGGCCCCGGGCGAGCAGCACAGCTTCGGGATGTCGATGGTCGCCGAGTTCTTTCGCCGTGCCGGTTGGGAAGTGGTTTCCGGAGGCGAGGGCGCAGACACCGACCCGATCACGTCGGTGCGGCGCGAGTGGTTCGATGTGGTGGGTTTCTCGGCCGGCAGCGAAGCGCGGCTCGACTGGCTGCCTTCCTGCATCGCCGCCGTCCGCCGTGCCTCGTGTCACAAGGGGGTGGCCGTGCTGGTGGGCGGCCCGGTGTTCACGTTGAGACCGCAACTGGCCCGTCAGGTCGGTGCGGACGCGACGACCGCCAATGGGAGCGAGGCACCGGGTTTGGCCGAAAGCTTGCTTGCCGGCCGCGTGAAACGCAGTTGAACCTCCGTCCAGCCGCTGGACGTTGACAGACATGAAGACAACGGCCCGCAGCACCGGCAGCTCGCAGGAGATGAACCTGTGAAACGCCGCATGGCACCCCGCTCGGTGGTGGGTGATCTCGACGCGGCCACGGCTCAGCGCGTGGTGGCGGCCGCCAGCGACGTGGCCTTGCTGCTCGACCCCCATGGCGTGATCCAGGACGTGGTCATCGGCCGCGACGATCTCGACCAGGTGCTGGTGGCCGACTGGATCGGGCAGCCCTGGACCGAGACCGTCACCGTCGAGAGCCGCGCCAAGGTCGAATCGTTGCTGCGCGACGCGGCCGGGCCGCCGCGCTGGCGCCAGGTGAACCACCCGGCCGCCGGCGGCGGCAGCGACTGGCCCATCCTCTACTCGACGGTGCAGATCTCGCCGCCCGGCCGCGGCAAGACGGCCGGGCGCACCATCGCCTTCGGGCGCGACCTGCGTGCCACCGAGGCGCTGCAGCTTCGCCTGATCGAGGCGCAGCAGGCGATGGAGCGCGACTACTGGCGCTTCCGCCAGGCCGAAACACGTTATCGCCACCTGTTCCAGGCCTCGTCGGAGGCCGTGCTGATCGTCGATGCGGGCAGCCTGCGCATCCTCGAGGCCAACCCGGCCGCGGTGGCGCTGGTGTCCAACGGCGGCGGCCCGCGCCGGCTGGCCGGCGGTTCCTTGACGGCGCTGTTCGAGGCGCCCAACAGCAAGCCGCTGCAGGCCGCGCTCGCAGCCGCACGCTCGGCCCGCCGTGCCGAGGTGGTGCGCACCGCGTTGTCCGACGGCGGTGGCCGCGTCGGCGTGTCGATGTCCAGCTTCCGGCAGGACGATGCCTCGCTGCTGCTGGTGCGCCTGTCGCGGCTGGGCACGGAGCCGTCGCCGCTGGCCACGGTCACCGAGAGCTCGATGCTGCTCGACTTCGTGCGCAACTCGCCCGATGCGCTGGTCTTCACCGACAACGACGGCCGCATCCAGATGGCCAATGCGTCCTTCGTCGCGCTGGCCCAGCTGGGCAGCGAGGAGCAGGCGCGCGGGGAGCCGCTGGACCGATGGCTGGGCCGCACCGGCGTCGAGCTCGGCGTGCTGATCCAGACGGTGCGCCAGCGCGGCAGCATGCGGCTGTTCTCGACGCTGCTGCGCGGCGAGGACGGTGCCACCGCCGAGGTGGAGGTCTCGGCTTCGGCCACCACGCAGGACGGCAAGCCGATGCTCGCCTTCGCGGTGCGCGACGTGGGCCGCCGCCTGAGTGCCGAGCCGCGTGCCGCGGGCGAACTGCCGCGCTCGGCCGGCGAGCTGACCGAGCTGGTCGGCCGCGTGCCGCTGAAGGACATCGTCGGCGAGACCACCGACCTGATCGAGCAGCTGTGCATCGAGACGGCGCTGAAGATGACCAGCGACAACCGCGCCTCCGCGGCGCAGATGCTGGGCCTGTCGCGGCAGAGCCTGTACGTCAAGCTGCGCCGCCACGGCATGGGCGACCTGGGCGACGACGAGGGTTGATCCCGAGGCCGGATCCGGCCCGGGTTGTAAATCTGAGTTGACACTGTGAAGTGTCACGCCCAGAATCAGGCGCATGGCCTATCCTGCCCCGTCGGCAGTCGCGGAACTGCTCAAGCCCATCACCTGGTTCCCGCCCATGTGGGCCTTCGCCTGCGGCGCCGTGGCTTCGGGCCAGAGCTGGAGCGAACGCTGGGCCCTGGTCGCGCTGGGCGTGCTGCTCGCAGGACCGATGGTGTGCGCCACCAGCCAGGCGGTGAACGACTGGTTCGATCGCCACGTCGACGCCATCAATGAACCGAACCGCCCCATCCCGTCGGGCCGCATGCCCGGCCGCTGGGGGCTGTACATCGCCGTGCTGTGGACCGTGCTGTCGCTGGCGGTCGCGCTCACGCTGGGCCCCTGGGGCTTCGTCGCGGCACTGTTCGGCCTGGCGCTCGCCTGGGCCTACAGCGCGCCGCCGCTGCGCCTGAAGCGCAACGGCTGGTGGGGCAACGCCGCTTGCGGCCTGTGCTACGAGGGGCTGGCCTGGGTGACCGGTGCGATCGTCATGGCGGGCGGCAACCTGCCCGACGGCCGCTCGCTGGCGCTGGCCGCGCTGTACAGCCTGGGCGCGCACGGCATCATGACGCTCAACGACTTCAAGTCGGTCGAGGGCGACCGCCGCATGGGCATCGGCTCGCTGCCGGTGCGCCTCGGCGAGGAGCAGGCGGCGCACATGGCCTGCTGGATGATGGCCGCGCCACAGTTCGTCGTCATCGTGCTGCTGCTGAGCTGGCAGGCGCGCGGCCACGCGCTGGCGGTGGGCGCGCTGCTCGCGGTGCAGTTGCTGCTGATGCGCCGCTTCGTCGCCGACCCGCACGGCCGTGCCACCTGGTACAGCGGGCTGGGTGTGACGCTCTACGTGGCGGGCATGCTCGTCAGTGCCTTCGCCCTGCGCGCCGCCGCGCAAGCCGGATGACATGATGAAGCCGCTCGGCTGGTTCGGCATCGTGCGGCTCGGTCTGGTGCAGATGGCGCTCGGCGCCATCGTCGTGCTGACCACCTCGACGCTCAATCGCGTGATGGTGGTCGAGCTCGCGCTGCCGGCCTTGGTGCCGGGCCTGCTGGTGGCGATCCACTACGCGGTGCAGATCACGCGGCCGCGCATGGGATTCGGTTCCGACCGCAGCGGGCGCTGCACGCCCTGGATCCTCGGCGGCATGGCCGTGCTCGCCGCGGGCGGCACGCTGGCCGCGATCGCCACCGCCTGGATGTCCACGCAACGCTACGCCGGCCTCGCGCTGGCCGCGTTCGCCTTCTTCTGCGTCGGGCTGGGGGTCAGCGCCTGCGGCACCTCGGTGCTGGTGCTGCTGGCCAAGCGCGTGGCGGCACAGCGCCGTGCGCCGGCGGCCACCATCGTCTGGATGATGATGATCATCGGCTTCGCGGTGACGGCCGGGCTGGCCGGCCGCTGGCTCGATCCCTACACGCCGCAGCGCCTGGTGGCGGTCAGCGGCGGCGTCGCGCTGATCGCCTGTCTCGTCGCCGTGGTGGCGCTGTGGCGGCTCGAGGGCCCGGGCGGCGTCGCCGAGGGCGCGGCGGCGGCGGCGGAGCCGAAGCTGCGCTTCCTCGAAGCGCTCCGCCAGGTCTGGCAGGAAGCCGCCGCGCGCCGTTTCACGGTCTTCGTGTTCGTTTCGATGCTCGCCTTCAGCGCGCAGGACCTGATCCTCGAACCCTTCGCCGGCGCCGTGTTCGGTCTCACGCCGGGAGCGACCACGCAGCTGTCCGGGCTTCAGCACGGCGGCGTGCTGCTGGGCATGATCGCCTGCGCGCTGGCCGGCAGCCGCTGGGGCATCGGGTCGCTGCGCAGCTGGACGATCGGCGGCTGCATCGCTTCGGCGTTCGCGTTGGCGGGGCTGGTGGCCGCTGGCGTGGTCGGCCCGCGCTGGCCGCTGCATGCCACGGTGTTCGCGCTCGG
>CAZVLY010000133.1:7877-11440 GCA_964628175.1 uncultured Piscinibacter sp.
ATCGAGACACGCGCGCCGCAGCGGCGCACAAGGAGATGGGCATGGACCAGATCGACACCTACGATGCCGTCGTGATCGGCGGCGGGCCGGCCGGTGCGACCGCCGCCCACGAACTCGCGCGCCAGGGCCGCAGCGTGCTGCTGCTCGACCGCGACGGGCGCATCAAGCCCTGCGGCGGCGCCATCCCGCCGCGGCTGATCAAGGACTTCGCGATCCCCGACCACCTGCTGGTGGCGCGCATCCGCTGCGCGCGCATGATCGCGCCGAGCGACGCCAAGGTGGACATCCCGATCGAGGGCGGCTTCGTCGGCATGGTCGATCGCGGCCCGTTCGACGAGTGGCTGCGCGAGCGCGCCGCCCAGGCCGGCGCGGTGCGCACACGCGGCAGCTTCGAAGCCATCGAGCGCGACGTCGACGGCTCGGCCATCGTGCGCTTCAGCGCGCGCGACCGCCGTGGCGGCGAGGCCGTGCCGGTGCGCGTGAAGGCGCGCGTCGTGGTCGGTGCCGACGGTGCGCGCTCCGAGGTGGCGCGCCAGGAGGTGCCTGGCTCCGACCGCGGCAAGTTCGTCTTCGCGTACCACGAGATCCTGCGCGCGCCGCTCGAGCGGCCGGGCTACGACGGCACCCGCTGCGACGTGGTCTACAACGGCGAATACTCGCCCGACTTCTACGGCTGGGTGTTTCCGCACGGCGACACGATGAGCGTGGGCACCGGCAGCGCCGACAAGGGCTTCTCGCTGCGCAGCGCGACCGAGGCGCTGCGGCGCGCCAGCGGGCTGGGCGACACCGAGACGCTGCGCCGCGAGGGCGCGCCGATCCCGCTCAAGCCGCTGCCGCGCTGGGACAACGGCCGCGACGTGGTGCTCGCCGGCGACGCCGCCGGCGTGGTGGCGCCGGCCTCGGGCGAGGGCATCTACTACGCGATGTACGGCGGCAAGCTGGCCGCCGAGGCCTCGCTGGCCTACCTGGCCAGTGGCCAGCCGCGCGACCTGCAGCTGGCGCGCAAGCGCTTCATGAAGGCGCACGGCAAGGTGTTCTGGGTGCTCGGCGTGATGCAGTACTTCTGGTACTCGAGCGACAAGCGCCGCGAGCGCTTCGTCAGCATCTGCCGCGACCGCGACGTGCAGCAGCTCACCTTCGAGTCCTACATGAACAAGGAACTGGCGCGCAAGAAGCCGATGGCCCATGTGCGCATCTTCCTGAAGGACGTGGCGCACCTGTTCGGCCTGGCCCGGGTCTGACCATGCCGACCTCCGGCGGCCCGTGATGGACGCCCTCTTCGCCAGCGGGCGCGCCGCCGACCTCGTGCTCGCGGTGCTGGTGATCGAGGCCATCGTGCTGACCGTGCGCCATGCGCGCAGCGGCGCAGGCCCGCCGCCGCGGGTCTTCGTGCCGATGATCGGTGCCGGCGTCCTGCTGGTGCTGGCCCTGCGCTGTGCCCTCACCGGAGCGCCCTGGCCCTGGATCGCGCTGCTGCTCAGCGGCGGCGGGGCCGTCCATGCGGTTGATCTCTGGCAACGCTGGCGACGCTGACCTGCTTCAGGTCAAGGTGCGTCGGCCGGGGCCGGGCATAGAATGCACCGCAAAGGACCTCCCGGATGAACCGTCGGCCTACAGGAGAAGCAGCGTGAATCAACGCTCGGGCGGTACGGACGATCTCGGCGCGCTCGCTCCGTGGGCGCAGGAGCTGGCGCAGACCTTCGTGTCCCTTTCCAGCGACATCGCGCTGGTGCTGGACGACGCGGGGGTCATCACCAGCGTGGCCCAGGCCGGCAAGGAGCCGATCGCGCCCGCGGTGGCACAGTGGATCGGCCGCCCCTGGGTCGACACGGTCTCCGACGGCACGCGGCGCAAGGTCGAGGCGCTGCTGCAGGACGTCACCAGCACCGGCCTGGCGCGGCGCCGCGAGGTCAACCACCCGGGCGCCGGCGGCACCGACATCCCGGTCGCCTACACCGCGATCCGCCTCGGCCGCCACGGCCCGGTCATCGCGGTCGGCCGCGACATGCGTGCCATCGCGGCGATCCAGCAGCGCTTCCTCGACGCCCAGCAGGACATGGAACGCGGCTACTGGCGGGCACGCCAGGCCGAGACCCACGAGCGGCAACTGCTGCAGGTGCTCACCGACGCCGTGCTGGTGGTCGATGCCGCCGCGCTGACGATCGTCTCGGCGAACCGCACGGCCGCGAACTGGCTGTCCGCCAGCGGCGAACTGATCGGCCGGTCGGTCGAGTCCCTCTTCGACGATCGTTCGTGCAGCCCCATCCAGCAGCTGATGATCACGGCGCGCAGCAGCGGTCGGCCGGCGGAACTGCGCGCCCGGCTGCTCGGCAACCCGGTGGCCGCCAGCGTCGCCGCGACACCGTTCCGCGCCGACGACGTGCAACGCCTGCTGGTGCGCATGCGCTCCACCGGGGCGCCGGCCGCGGCCGTGCAGGGCGCGCCCCTGCGCGAAGCCGCGGCGGTGACGGATTCGGTCGGCAACATCCTGTCGTGCGACGCCGCCTTCGTGGCGCTGATGAAGGTCGAGGACGACAGCGCCCTGATCGGCAAGTCGGTGGCGCAGTGGCTGGGCGAGCCGGCCGACGAACTGGCGGCGCTGCTGCAGGAAGTGCGGCATGCCGGGCTGGCCGAACGGGAGGCCATGCCGCTGCGCGTGCCGGGGTCGCTGCCGGTCCAGCTCAGCGCGACCTGGCTCACCGAAGGCGACCAGGAGTGCATCGGCCTCGTGCTGCGGCAGACCCTGCCGCGCGTGGCCGAGTTCGGCCAGGCGCAGGCCGCGTTCGCGCAGGCGTGGACGAAGCTGTGCGACCAGCTCGGCACGGCCAGCCTGCCCGACATGCTGCGCGACGCCACCGCGCTGGCCGAGCAGCATTTCATCCGCATGGCGCTCGAGCGGGCGGCCGGCGACACCGCCGCCGCGGCCGGCCTGCTCGGCGTGAGTGCCGAGCGCCTGGGCCGCGCTGACCGCGGAAAAACCGACTCGCCGTGAAGTCGAGCCCCGCGTTCGGCCAGGCCGACCTCACCAACTGTGAACGCGAGCTGATCCATCTCGCCGGGTCGGTGCAGCCGCACGGTGTGCTGCTGGCCGTGCGCGAGCCGTCCTTCGTGATCGTGCAGGCCAGCGCCAACGTGGCGGACTTGCTGGGCCTGCCGCCGCCCCAGCTGCTCGAGCGGCCGCTGCACGGGCTGGGCGGCAACCTCGACGAGCAGGTGCGCCTGATCGCCCGCCAGGACGAGCTCGACGAACCGGTGCCGCTGCGCTGCCGGCTGTCGCTGGCCGACGGCGAGGCCGAATTCGAGGGCGCGGTGCATCGCGTGCCGGGGCAATTGCTGGTGGTCGAGCTCGAACCGCTGGCCACGCCTCCCGACGGCGTCGCGGTGCTGCAGCTCGACGGCGATACCTTGTCCCAGCACCTGGGCCGCGCCGTGCAGCGCTTCAGCGCCGTCTCGACGATCGGCACGCTCTCGGATGCGGTGGTGAAGTGCTTCCGCGAGATGACCGGCTACGACCGGGTGATGGTCTACAAGTTCGACCCCGACGGCCACGGCAAGATCATCGC
>CAZVLY010000134.1:0-9363 GCA_964628175.1 uncultured Piscinibacter sp.
TACCCGCAGGGCACGCGCCTCTTCGGCAAGGTCACCAACATCACGGATTACGGCGCGTTCGTCGAGATCGAGCCGGGCATCGAGGGCCTGGTGCACGTCTCCGAGATGGACTGGACCAACAAGAACGTCGCCCCCGCCAAGATCGTGTCGCTGGGCGACGAGGTCGAGGTGATGGTGCTCGAGATCGACGAGGACAAGCGCCGCATCAGCCTGGGCATGAAGCAGTGCAAGGCGAACCCGTGGGAAGAGTTCGCCACCACCGTGCAGCGCGGCGACAAGGTCAAGGGCCCGGTCAAGTCGATCACCGACTTCGGCGTGTTCGTGGGTCTTGCCGCCGGCATCGACGGCCTGGTGCACCTGTCCGACCTGTCGTGGAACGAGCCGGGCGAAGCCGCGGTTCGCAACTACAAGAAGGGCCAGGAAGTCGAAGCCGTGGTGCTGGCCGTCGACGTCGACCGCGAGCGCATTTCGCTGGGCATCAAGCAGCTCGACAGCGACCCGTTCACCAGCTACACCTCGGTCAACGACCGCGGCATGACGGTGACGGGCAAGGTCAAGACGGTCGATGCGCGTGGCGCCGAGATCCAGCTCAATGCCGACGTGACGGGCTACCTGCGCGCCTCGGAAATCTCCCGCGACCGCGTGGAAGATGCCCGCAACGTGCTCAAGGAAGGCGACGAAGTCACCACCCTGATCATCAACATCGACCGCAAGACGCGCTCGATCCAGTTGTCGATCAAGGCGAAGGACAACGCCGACCAGCAGGAAGCCATGCAGCGCCTGTCGCAGACCAACGAGCGCGAAACCGCCGGTACGACGAGCCTGGGCGCCCTGCTGCGCGCCAAGCTCGACAACAAGAGCGAGTGACCTTCGGCTGACCGCGGCTCATGACCCGTTCCGATCTCGTGGCCCAGCTGGCCGAGCGTTTCAGCCAGCTGACGCATCGCGACACCGAGTTCGCGGTCAAGACCATCCTGGATGCGATGTCCGACGCGCTCGCGCGCGGGCATCGCATCGAGATCCGCGGTTTCGGCAGCTTCTCGATCAATCGCCGGCCGCCGCGCGTGGGCCGCAACCCGCGCAGCGGCGAGCAGGTGATCATCCCCGAGAAGCTCGTCCCCCATTTCAAGCCGGGCAAGGCATTGCGGGAAGCCGTCGATGCCCATGTGCCGGTGATCGATGCCGACACCCCCGTCGGCGACGCGTCCCCCAAGACCTGAGCCTCGACGCCCGCTCGCTAGAATCGACGCGGGAGTCCCGATGCGCTTGCTCGTCTGGCTCGTTCGAGCCGCCCTCTTCTTCCTGCTCTTCGCCTTCGCGCTGAACAACCAGCACGAGGCTTCCATTCGCTGGTTCTTCGGCCACGAGTGGCGCACGCCGATGGTGTTCGTCGTGCTCGTCGCCTTCGCGATGGGCTGCGTGTTCGGCATCGTCGCGATGCTGCCGAGCTGGTGGCGGCATCGCCGCGTGGCACGCCGTCATGCGCCGGCCGCCGACCAGGACACGACCACCGACACCTCGCAGCTCGTGCTGCCCACCCTCAGTCCGGAACACCCGCCCCGCGATGGACTTTGACCTGCAGTGGCTGCTGCTCGGCCTGCCGCTGGCCTTCGCGCTGGGCTGGCTGGGCTCGCGCTTCGACCTGCGGCAATGGAAGCGTGAGCAGAAGGATTCGCCCAAGGCCTACTACAAGGGGCTGAACCTGCTGCTCAACGAGCAGCACGACAAGGCGATCGACTCCTTCATCGAGGCCGTGCAGCAGGACCCGGACACCTCCGACCTGCACTTCGCGCTGGGCAACCTGTTCCGCCGCCGCGGCGAGTACGAGCGTGCCGTGCGCGTGCACGAGCACCTGCTCAAGCGAGCCGACCTGCCGGCCAGCGAGCGCGAACGCGCGCAGCACGCCCTGGCGCAGGACTTCATGAAGGCCGGGCTGTTCGACCGCGCCGAGGAGGCCTTCAAGGCACTCGACGGCACGGTCTTCGACACCGAGGCTCGCCTGGCCCTGCTCGCGCTGCACGAGCGCTCGCGCGACTGGCGCGCTGCCGTCGAGGTGGCGGCCAAGCTCGAACGCAGCGGCAGCGGCTCGTTCGCCACACGCATCGCCAACTACTGGTGCGAGCTCGCACTGGAGGCCGATGCACGCCAGCAGGCGGCCGAGGCCGACACGGCGCTGCAGCGCGCGCGCGAAGCCGCACCGCAGGCGCCGCGGCCGCTGATCATGGCCGGCCAGCGCGCGCGTGCACGCGCTGACCACCGCGAGGCGCTGCAGCAATGGGGCACGTTGATGGCGGCGCATCCGGCCGCCTTCAACCTGGTCGCGGTCGACTACGCCGACAGTGCCAAGGCGCTCGGTGAAGCCTCGGCCGCGCTGGAGCGCCTGGAAGCGCTGTACCGGCGCGGGCCGACCACCGACCTGCTGGCCGCGCTGGCGCGCCTGGACGAAGATGCGCAGCGCCAGCGCCGCCGCGTGCTGTCGCACCTGCAGCACCAGCCGGCCCTGTCGGCCGCCCAGTCGCTGCTGCAACTCAGCGCCGGCACGCCGCTGGACGAAGCCGAGTCGCAGGCGCTGCGCGACACCGTGGCGCGCGCCGCCAAGCCGCTGCAGCGCTATCGCTGCGCCGCCTGTGCCTTCGAGGCGCAGCATTACTTCTGGCAATGCCCGGGCTGCCTGGGCTGGGACACCTACCCGCCGCAGCGCCAGGAGGATCTGTGATGAGCGCCCCGACCCGCGAACAACTTGCCCAGGCCCGTGTGCTGGTGGTCGGCGACGCCATGCTCGACCGCTACTGGTTCGGCGCCGTCGACCGCATCTCGCCCGAGGCGCCGGTGCCGGTGGTGCGCGTCAACCGCGAGGAGGAACGCCTGGGCGGTGCCGCCAACGTGGCGCTGAACGTGAAGACGCTCGGCGCGCAGGCAACGCTGCTCACCGTCGTCGGCGACGACGAGCCCGCGCGCACCTTGAAGAAGCTGCTGGAGCGCGAAGGTGTGGCCGCGCTGCTGGGCAGCGACCCGCAGCTCTACACCATCGTCAAGCTGCGCGTCATCGGCCGTGCGCAGCAGCTCATCCGCATCGACTTCGAGAACCAGCCCGACCACGAGGTGCTGGCCGGCATGCTCAGCGACTACGAGCGCGTGCTGCCCGAGCACGGCGCGGTGCTGTTCTCCGACTACGGCAAGGGCGGCCTGACGCACATCCCGCGCATGATCGAGCTGGCCCGCGCCGCCGGCAGGCCGGTGCTGATCGACCCCAAGGGCAGCGACTACAGCCGCTATGCCGGCGCCACCGTGATCACGCCGAACCGCGCCGAGCTGGCGCAGGTGATCGGCGCCTGGAGCAGCGAGGCCCAGTTGCACGAACGCGCGCAGGCGCTGCGTCGCGAGCACCGGCTCGAGGGCCTGCTGCTCACGCGCAGCGAAGAAGGCATGTCGCTCTTCGACAGCCTCGGCCACACCCAGGTGCCGGCGCAGGCGCGCGAGGTGTTCGATGTCACCGGCGCCGGCGACACCGTGATCGCCACGATGGCCGCCATGCTCGCCTGCGGCCACAGCCTGCGCGAGGCGATGCCGGTGGCCAACCGCGCCGGCGGCATCGTGGTCGGCAAGTTCGGCACGGCCAGCGTCAGCTACGAGGAGTTGTTCGCATGAGAGTCGTCGTCACCGGCGCCGCCGGCATGATCGGCAGCAACATCGTCCAGGGCCTGAACGCCATCGGCATCGACGACGTCATCGCCGTCGACAACCTGACCAACGGTGCGAAGTACCGCAACCTGCTCGGCGCGAAGATCAGCGACTACTTCGACAAGACCGACTTCTATGCCCGCTTCGCGCGCGGCGAGTTTGGCAAAGTGGAAGCGGTGCTGCACGAGGGCGCCTGCAGCGACACGATGCAGCACGACGGGCGCTACATGCTGGACACCAACTACCGTTGCTCGAAGGACCTGCTCGACGCCTGTCAGGCCCAGGGCACACGGCTGCTCTATGCGAGCTCGGCCGCCACCTACGGCGGCAGCGCCTCGTTCCGCGAGGAGCCGCAGTTCGAACAACCACTGAATGTCTACGGCTACAGCAAGCTGCTGTTCGACAACGTGGTGCGGCGCACGCTGCCCACGTCGAAGGCGCAGGTGGTGGGCTTTCGCTACTTCAACGTCTACGGCCCGCGCGAGCAGCACAAGGGCCGCATGGCCTCGGTGGCCTTCCACCACTTCAACCAGTTCCGCGAGCACGGCAAGGTCAAGCTGTTCGGCGAGTACGGCGGCTACGGCCCCGGCATGCAGTCGCGCGATTTCGTGTACGTCGACGACGTGGTCGCGGTGAACCTGTGGTTCCTCCAGAACCCGGGGAAGAGCGGCATCTTCAACCTCGGCACCGGCCGCGCGCAGCCTTTCAACGACGTGGCGGTGGCCACCGTGAACGCGGCACGCACCCTGAAGGGGGAGAACGCCCTCCCCCTGGCCGAGCTGGTGTCGCGCGGGCTGGTGGAGTACATCCCCTTTCCCGAGGCACTGGTCGGCAAGTACCAGTGCTTCACGCAGGCCGATCTCACTGGGCTGCGCAGCACCGGATGCGATCACGAATTCGCCGACGTGGCCAGCGGCGTGCAGCGCTACGTGAACTGGCTCGCCACGAACGGCTGAGCGCGCAGTCGCGACTTCTGCACGTCCCCCGCCGGAGGGGGCGACGCTCGGGTGGCCCGCCGTGGCGATTCACGGCCGTGGCACCGCTTCGAACAATGGCTCCAGCAGAACGCAATTCCGCGCTCTGCACCCACTCAGGAGCTTCATCATGTTCAAGTTCATCACCGCCGCCGTCCTCGCCCTCGCTTCCGTCGCCGCCTTCGCGGCCACCGACGTCAACAAGGCCAGCCAGGCGGAGCTCGAAGCCGTCAAGGGCATCGGCCCCAGCATGGCCACGCGCATCCTCGACGCGCGCCAGTCCGGCTCGTTCAGCAACTGGGGCGACCTGCAGAGCCGCGTCAAGGGCGTCGGCGACGGCAATGCGCGCAAGTTCTCGGCCGACGGGCTGACCGTCAACGGCTCGGCCTACGCTGCGTCGGAGGCGCCGAAGGCGAAGGCCAAGTCGAAGGCGAAGGCGGAGAAGGGCTCGTCGCGCAAGAAAGCCGAAGCGCAGCCGGCGGCCTGAGCTGCGCTCAAGTCCAGCCGAAGAAGGCGCGCACCTCGTCACGGCGCGCCATCGTGTCGGCCACCCCGAGCGCGACGAGTTCTCGCGTGTACGGCGCCTCGAAGAGCAGGTAGCTCGCCAGCGCCGCACCGCGCGCGTCCTCGCCGCGGCCCGACACGCCCACGCCGCGCAGCATGGTGCGCACCGGTGCCGGCAGGCTGCCCAGGTGCTTGGCGGCCAGGTCGTCCAGGCGCTGGCTGGGCGCGATCACCAGCGTCTCGATCGGCCGCAGCGTGGTGCGCGCCAGCGCGTCGGGCGGCAGCAGCTTGAGCGTGGCGTTGATGCGCTGCAATCGCTCCACGTCGACCGCCAGCGCGTCGAGGAAGATGTTCGACAGCGCATGGCCGGCGATCTGCGCCAGGTTGGGGTACTCGCTGCTGTGCGCACGCGGCCCCGGCGGCTCGTGCATGCGGCCGGCACCGATGATCAGGATGCGCGTCGCGCCCAGGTGCACGGCCGGCGAGATCGGCGCGGCCTGGCGCATCGAACCGTCGCCGAAGTATTCGGTGCGGCCCTCGATCGGCAGGGCCACCGCCGGGAAGACGAAGGGGATTGCCGCCGAGGCCATCAGGTGCGGCACGCCGATCTCCGAACGCACGGCGATGCGCTGCGAGCGCGTCCACGGCAGGATCTCCTTCACCGCGTCGTAGAAGGTCACGTGCAGGCCCGAGCCGTAGCCCGAGGCCGTCACCGCGATGGCCTGCAGGTGGCCCTGCTTCATCGCCTCGCGCAGCTGCTCGCTGCTGACCATGCGGCGCAGCAGGTCGGCGGTGGGCGCGTTGTCGAGCAGCGAGCGCGGCCGCGCACGGCGCCAGCGCGCGATCACCCAGCCCAGCGAGAGCATGGTCAGCCAGCGCGCGCCGGTGCGGATCACGCCCAGCGAGTCGGAGCGGTAGATCTGCTCGGCGTGGAAGTTCTCCCACACCTCGGCGAGCACGCGCACGGCGTCGTCGAAGTTGCCGCAGCGGCAGGCCAGCGCGGCGGCGTTGATCGCGCCGGCGGAGGTGCCGGTGATCACCGGGAACGGGTTGCCCGGCGGTGCGTTCGACTCGCGGCGGATCTGCGCCACCGCCTTGAGCACGCCGACCTGGTAGGCGGCGCGCGCGCCGCCGCCCGTCAGCACCAAGCCAGTGGTCGGCGGCGAGACGGGCCGAGCGCCGGGCCGCTCCCAAGCCGGCCCGGATCCCCCCGGGGGATCGTCCGACGTACCCGGCGGGCGAGGGGCTGTCATGTCACTCGTAGACCACTTCGGCCTTGCCCTGGCTGGCGCCGGCGCGCCAGCGCTCCAGCGCGGCATCGGTGGGATAGAAGCGGGCTGCGTCACCCAGGTCGATCTCGCCGCTGGCGCGATCGCGGTGCACTTTCAGCCGCACCGTCAGGCCCTGGGGCAGATCGCCCTGCTCGGTGGCCACGCGCCGCGACGGGAAATCGCGCAGCACCTCGGCCACCGGCGGCACGCTGCCGTTGACCTCGACACGCAGGTACTTGCCGAAGCGGCAGCGGGCGCCGGCCAGGTCCCAGACCTGCGTGACGTTCAGGCGCAGCCCACCGGAGAAACGATCGGGCTGCACCTTGCCCTGCACGATGATCAGTTCGTCGTCCTTGAGCAGCTCGCGGTGCGCGTTGAGCAGCTCCTCGTTGGCCACGGCCTCGAGCACTTCGGTCTTGTCGTCGATCTTGAAGATCGCCACACGCCCGCGTTGGCCGTTGACCACGCGCAGGTCGCCGACGATGCCGGCCAGCAGCTGCGGCTCGCGGCTGTCGATCAGGTCGGCGATGCGGCGCCGCGCGATCTGCCGCACCTCGTCGGCGCTCTGGTCGAACAGGTGGCCCGAGAGGTAGAAGCCCAGCGCGACCTTCTCGAAGCCCAGGCGCTCCTTGATGCTCCACGGTTCGGCCGCCACCAATTCCGGCTCGTGCGTGCTTGCCGCATGAGAATCGCCGAAGTCGAACAGGCCGCCCTGGTCGGCGTTGGCCGCCTGCGTGTCGGCATAGTCGAAGGCCAGGCCGATGCTCGCCACCATGCTCGAACGCTCGGCATGCAGCTTGTCGAAGGCGCCGGCCTTGATCAGCGCTTCGACCGTGCGCTTGTTGATGCGGCTGCGGTCGACGCGGTGGCAGAAGTCGAACAGGGACTTGAAGGGCCCACCCTCCTCGCGCGCCGCGATGATCGCCTCGATGGCACTCTGGCCGGTGCCCTTGATCGCGCCCAGGCCGTAGCGCACCACGCTGTCGGCCACCGGCGCGAAGCGGTAGCCGCCGGTGTTCACGTCGGGCGGCTCGAAGGTGATGCCCAGCGCGACGGCGTCGTCGTGGAAGATCTTCAGCTTGTCGGTGTCGTCCAGCGCCACGCTCATGTTGGCGGCGGTGAACTCGGCCAGGTAGTGAACCTTCAGGTAGGCCGTGTGGTACGCGAGCAACGCGTAGGCGGCGGCGTGCGACTTGTTGAAGCCGTAGCCCGCGAACTTCTCCATCAGGTCGAAGATCTCGTTGGCCTTCGGCTCGGAGATGCCCTTCTTCGCCGCGCCCTCGGCGAAGGTGGTGCGGTGCGCCACCATCTCCTCGAGTTTCTTCTTGCCCATCGCACGGCGCAGCAGGTCGGCGCCGCCGAGCGAGTAGCCGCCCACGAGCTGGGCGACCTGCATCACCTGCTCCTGGTAGACCATGATCCCGTAGGTCTCCTGCAGCACCTCGGCCATCAGCGGATGCGGGTACTCGACCTCCTCGCGGCCGTGCTTGCGCGCGCAGAAGCTGGGGATCAGGTCCATCGGGCCGGGGCGGTACAGCGCCACCAGCGCGATCACGTCCTCGAACACGCTGGGCTTGGCGTCGCGCAGCATGCGCTGCATGCCCGACGATTCCAGCTGGAACACGGCGACCGTCTTGCCCTCGCTCATCAGCCGGTACGAGCCCTTGTCGTTCAGCGGCAGCGTCTCGAAAGCGAAGTTCTCCTGGCCGGGCCGGCGCGCGCGGATGAAGTCCTTGGCGAGCTCCAGGATGGTCAGCGTGGCCAGGCCCAGGAAGTCGAACTTCACCAGGCCGATGGCCTCGACGTCGTCCTTGTCGTACTGGCTCACCGCGCTGTCGCTGCCGGGCTGCTGGTACAGCGGGCAGAAGTCGGTGATCTTGCCCGGCGCGATGAGCACCCCGCCGGCGTGCATGCCGACGTTGCGCACGATGCCTTCGACCCGCTCGGCCAGCGCCAGCAGTTCGGCGACCTCTTCCTCGTTCTTTTCGCGCTCCTCGATCTCCGGCGCCTCCTTGCGCGCGTAGATCACGCCGCTGTCCGGCGGGTCGGGCGGGCGGCGCAGCGTCACCGTCTTGCCCGGCGGCGCCGGCACCAGCTTGGCGACGCTGTCCACATGGCCGTAGCCCATGCCGAGCACGCGGCCCACGTCGCGCAGCGCGGCCTTGGCGGCCATGGTGCCGAAGGTGGCGATCTGGCTGACCGCATCGCGGCCGTACTTTTCCTTGACGTAGTCGATGACGCGGTCGCGGTTGCCCTGGCAGAAGTCGACGTCGAAGTCCGGCATCGACACGCGGTCGGGGTTCAGGAAGCGCTCGAACAGCAGCTTGTAGCGCAGCGGATCGAGGTCGGTGATCTTCAGCGCGTAGGCCACCAGCGAGCCGGCGCCCGAGCCGCGGCCCGGGCCGACCGGGCAGCCGTTGTTCTTGGCCCAGTTGATGAAGTCGGCCACGATCAGGAAGTAGCCGGGGAAGCCCATCTTCAGGATCGTGGCGATCTCGAAGTCCAGGCGCTCGACGTAGCGCGGCCGTTCCTTCTCGCGCTGCGCCGCGTCGGGGTAGAGCTGGAGCAGCCGCTCTTCCAGACCCTGGTGCGACTGCACGCGGAAGTACTCCGCCATCGGCATCGGCACGCCGTCGACCCGCGGCGTCGGGAAGTCGGGCAGCTGCGGCTTGCCGAGCACCAGGCTCAGGTTGCAGCGCCGTGCGATCTCCACCGAGTTGGCCAGCGCCGAAGGCAGGTCGGCGAACAGCGTCGCCATCTGCGCGCGGGTCTTGAAGTACTGCTCGCGGCCAAAGCGCTTGACGCGCTTCGGGTTGGTCAAGGTCTCGCCTTCGGCCACGCAGACTCGCGCCTCGTGGGCCTCGAAGTCGTCGGGCTCGCGGAACTGCACCGGATGCGTGGCCACCACCGGCAGGCCCAGTTCGGCCGCCAGC
>CAZVLY010000134.1:9373-11418 GCA_964628175.1 uncultured Piscinibacter sp.
TGCAGCTCGATGTAGAAGCGGTTCGGGAACAGCGCCGACAGCCGCTGCGCGACCGCGCGGGCACGCACGCCGTCGCCCGCCAGCAGTGCCTGGCCGAGCGCGCCCAGCTCGGCGCCCGACAGCACGATCAGGCCCTCGCCATGCTCGGCCAGCCAGTCCCAGCGCACCCAGGCCTGGCCGCGGTGCTCGTTCTCGCGCCAGCTGCGCGACAGGATCTCGCACAGGTTCAGGTAACCCGGGCGGTTCTGCACCAGCAGCAGCAGCCGGCTGGCCTGCTTGTCGCCGCCATCGGGCTCCAGCCAGACGTCGGCACCGAGGATGGGCTTGACGCCCTTCTTGCGCGCCGCGCTGTAGAACTTGACGGCGCCGAACATGTTGGACAGGTCGGTGATCGCCAGAGCGCCCTGCCCGTCCTTCGCGGCGGCGCCCACCATGTCGTCGACGCGCAGCGTGCCGTCGACGACGGAGTATTCGGTGTGCGTTCGCAGGTGGATGAAGTCCATGAACGGCATTCTAGGAGGCCCGCCTCCGTAGAATTGCCGGGTGAACACCGTTCTGAACATCTCCGCCTACCGCTTCGTGCCGCTGCCCGACGCGGCGGCGCTGCGCGAGCGCCTCCACGCCCGGGCGGCGCAGGCCGGACTCAAGGGCACGGTGCTGCTGGCCGAGGAAGGCATCAACCTGTTCCTGGCGGGCGCGCCGCAGGCGCTGCGCGGCTTCGTGGCCTGGCTGCACGAGGACGAACGTTTCGCCGGCCTGGTGCCGAAGGAGAGCTGGTCCGACAGCGTGCCCTTCGGCAAGCTGCTCGTGAAGGTCAAGCGAGAGATCATCCGCATGAACCACCCGGCCATCCGCCCGCAGGCCGCGCGTGCACCGGCCGTCGACGCGCAGACGCTGGCGCGCTGGCTCGACGCCGGCCACGACGACGAGGGCCGCCCGGTGGTGACGCTGGACACGCGCAACGCCTTCGAGGTCGACCATGGCCGTTTCCAGGGCGCGCTGGACTGGCGCATCACGCGCTTCAGCGAGTTTCCGGGCGCGGCGCTCGCCCACCGCGAGCAGATGCAGGGCAGGACGGTGGTGAGCTACTGCACCGGCGGCATCCGCTGCGAGAAGGCGGCCCTCTTCCTGCAGGATGCCGGCGTCGAGCGCGTGCTGCAGCTCGAGGGCGGCATCCTCAAGTACTTCGAGGAGACCGGCGGGCGCCACTTCGAGGGCCACTGCTTCGTCTTCGACGAGCGCGAATGCGTGGACGCCGCGCTGGCGCCGGTGCCGGCGGTGTAAGGTCGGCCTGCGCGCGCTCGACCGAGCTGTGGCGCGCCCCACCCCGACATGCCCGACATCGACCTCTCCGAGCGCTACGCGCAGGTGCGCGCCACGACGCAGGCACTGGCCACGCCCTTGTCGGCGGAAGACTGCCAGCTGCAGTCCATGCCCGACGCGAGTCCGGTCAAGTGGCACCTCGCGCACGTCACCTGGTTCTTCGAGACTTTCGTGCTCGAACGGTTCGAGCGTGGCTTCGCGCCCTTCGACCCGTCGTTCCGCGTGCTCTTCAACAGCTACTACCAGGCGGTGGGCGAGCAGTCGGCGCGCGCCCAGCGCGGGCTGATCCTGCGGCCCACGCTGGAGGGCGTGCGTGCCTACCGGGCGCAGGTCGATGCGCGCATGGCGGCGCTGCTCGAATCGCACGCCGACCAGCCCGAGGTCGCATCGCTGGTGACGCTGGGCCTGCACCACGAGCAGCAGCACCAGGAACTCCTGCTCACCGACATCAAGCATGCCTTGTCGAAGGATCCGTCGCACGCACCCTACGCACGCCACCGGCCGATCGAGCCCATGCCCGCCGCGCCGCTGCGCTGGCACGGCTTCGAGGGCGGCCTCGTCGAGCACGGCCACGACGGCGCGCTCGACGGCCCCTTCTGCTTCGACAACGAGACGCCGCGCCACCTCAGCCATGTGGGCCCATTCGAACTGGCCTCGCGGCCGGTCAACCAGGGCGACTGGCTTGCCTTCATGGCAGACGGCGGCTACCGGCGAGCGGAGCT
>CAZVLY010000135.1:0-11246 GCA_964628175.1 uncultured Piscinibacter sp.
GCGCCGAGGTGCGGTCCAGCGCCACCACGCGGCCCTGCTTGAGCATGGCGATGCGCCCGCACAGCGCCTCGGCCTCCTCGAGGTAATGGGTGGTCAGCAGCACCGTGTGGCCTTCCTTGTTCAGCCGCGCGACGAACTGCCACAGCGTCTGGCGCAGTTCCACGTCCACGCCCGCGGTCGGCTCGTCGAGCACGATCACCGGCGGGCGGTGCACCAGGGCCTGCGCCACCAGCACGCGGCGCTTCATGCCGCCGGAGAGCTGGCGCATGTTGGCGTCGGCCTTGTCGGCCAGGCCCAGGTGCGCGAGCAGCTCGTCGATCCAGGCCTCGTTGTGGCGCACGCCGAAGTAGCCGCTCTGGATGCGCAGCGCCTCGCGCACGCTGAAGAAGGGATCGAACACCAGCTCCTGCGGCACGATGCCCAGGCTGCGGCGGGCGGCGGCGTAGTCGGTCACGACATCGTGGCCCATCACCGTCACACGCCCCCGCGTCGCGCGGCTCAGGCCGGCGAGGATGCTGATCAGCGTGGTCTTGCCGGCGCCGTTGGGGCCGAGCAGGCCGAAGAACTCGCCGGCCTGGATGTCGAAGCTGACGTCGGTCAAGGCGTGGACGTCGCCACGGGCGCCGCTGAAGGTCTTGGCGACGCTCTGGAAGGAAATGGCTGGCATGGGCGGCAGATTGTAGGCAGCGCTCCGAGGCAGCGCTTCCGGGCCCGCCGCAGCCGGCTCATTAGGGGCGACGCTCGTGTGCCCCCCGGGCGAAGGGTGCTAGATTCCCGCCACCCACCGCAGGCACCCATGGCCACGCAAGCCAAAAAACCGCGCCGCACGGCCGAACGCATCCTGGAGGTCACGCTCGAGCTGTTCAACCGCTTCGGCGAGCCGAACGTCTCCACGACGCTGATCTCCGCCGAGCTGAACATCAGCCCCGGCAACCTCTACTACCACTACCCGGCCAAGGACGAGCTGATCAACAGCCTGTTCGACCGCTACGAGAAGTCGCTCGGCGAACTGCTGCAGGCCGCCGACCAGGTGCGCAACGTCGAGGACGCCTGGCTGCTGTTCCACATGCTCTTCGAGCTGATCTGGCAGTACCGCTTCCTCTACCGCGACCTGAACGACCTGCTGTCCAAGAACCGCCGGCTGGAGACGCATTTCCAGTTCGTGCTGCGCAACAAGAACCAGGCCATCCAGGCGGTGATCGCCGGCCTCGTGCGCGGCAGCGCGATGAAGATCGAGCCGCGCGAGATCGAGCCCGTGGCGACCGCGATGGCCGTGGTGCTGACCTACTGGCTGAGCTACGAGTACGTGCGCGACCCGCGGCGCGCACTGGAGCCCGAGTCGGCCAGCGCGGCGCTGATGCGCGGCGCCTTCCACGTGCTCAGCCTGCTGATCCCCTACCTCGAGCCCTCGCAGCGCGAGCACCTGCACGCGCTGGTGGGCCAGTACAACAAGCACTGAAGTGCCGCAGTCAACCCAGGAGACAAGACCATGGCCAAATGGACCGCCTTCCCGCACGACGCCTCGGACTACACCTACGACGCGGCCGCCCTGAAGAAGAAGTGGACGCGCCTGCATGCCGGCGACGCCGAGCCGCTGCCCAGCGACGCCAAGGTGCTGGCGGCCTGGGCGCTGTTCCATGCCGGCGAGTTCCAGAAGGCCTACGACGCCGGCCTGAAGGCGGGCGGTGCCGGCATCACGGTGGCGAACAAGGCGCAGTCGATCTACGCCAACTACCTCGAGAAGAGCGAGAAGACGCGGCTGGCGATGTTCATGGAAGTCTCCGAGCGCGCCGAAGCCCAGCAGGCCGAGGAGCCGAAGAACCCGAACGCCTACTACTGGCAGGCCTATGCCCTGGGCCGCTACAGCCAGGGCATCAGCGTGGCCAAGGCGCTGGCGCAGGGCCTGGGCAGCAAGGTGAAGACCGCGCTGGAAACCGCCATCAAGCTGCAGCCGCGCCATGCCGACGCGCACATCGCGCTGGGCGCCTTCCACGCCGAGGTGATCGACAAGGTCGGCTCGCTGCTCGGCCGCACGCAGGGCGCCAGCAAGGACCAGGGCCTGCTGATGTACAAGACCGCGCTCAAGCTGAACCCGGCTTCGGCCATCGCGATGGTCGAGTACGCCAACGGCCTGGTCATGCTCGAAGGCGACAAGAAGATGAAGGAAGCCGAGAAGCTCTATGCCGACGCGGCCGCCTTCGACCCGGCCGACGCGATGGAGCGGCTGGACGTCGAGATGGCCAAGGCCGAACTGGAAGATTGAGCGCGACCCTCAGCGCGTGCGGCTGAGCACCGCACGCGCCGCCGCCGCCATCAGCACGGCGAACAGCGCCACCGCCCACAGCGCGGTGGTCAGTGAACTCCAGCGCGCCAAGGCCCCGATGAGCGGCGGGCCGACCATGAAGCCCAGGTAGCCCACCGACGACACGGCCGCCACCCCGTGCGCCGCGGCCACGCCGGGCACCTGCGCGGCGGCGGCGAACAGCACCGGCACCACGTTCGCCAGCCCCAGGCCGACGAACACAAAGCCCAGCAGCGCCGCCCAGGGTGCGGCCACGGTCAGCGCCAGCGCCATGCCCAGCGCGGCCAGCGCCCCCGACCCGCGCAGCAACGCCGTCGCGCTGAGCCGTTCGCGCACGCGGTCGCCGAACAGCCGGCCGATCGCCATCGCGGCGCTGAAGGCGGCGAATCCCAATGCGCCGGTGGCCGCATCGGTGTGGCGCTCCTGCTGGACGAACAGCGCGCTCCAGTCGTACATGGATCCTTCGGCGACCATGCACAGCGCGGTGAGCAGGCCCATCCACAGCAGCACGCCGCGCGGCCAGGCGATCGGTGCGGGCGACTCCTCGCTGTCGGAGCGGATCGAACTCATGCGCGCGGCCGCCCACACCAACAGCGGCACCAGCAGCACGGCGCTGCCGGCGAGTTGTGCGGGGGCCGGCAGCCCGGCGCGGTGCAGGCCGGCGGCGGCGAGCGCCCCGCTCATGCCGCCCAGGCTGAACATGGCGTGCAGCCCGCTCATCACCTTGCGCCGCGCCTGTGCCTCGAGATGGTTGCCGTCGGAGTTGATGGAGACGTCGAACAGTGCGCTGGACGCGCCGAGCAGCAGCATCAGCGACAGCAGCACGCCGTAGTGATCGGACTGCAGCACGCCGACCAGCGAGGCACACATCAGCAATCCGGCCGCCTGCACGCAGCGACGCACGCCGAAGCGCGCCACCAGCGCCCCGGCGGTGAGCAGGCACAGCACGGCGCCGCCCGCCGCGGCGAGCAGGGCGATCGACAGCGACTGCTCGTCCAGCCCGTACTGTAGTTTCACGGCGGGCACCTGCGCGCCCCATGCGCCCATGGCCCCACCGAGCACGAAGAACTGCACCCGGATCGCCCGGTGCCAGCGGCGCAGTGCATCACCGGCGGCGGGCAAGGCGCTGGAGAGGCTCAGGTCGCTTGCTTGCATGTGCCGCATTGTGCTGTAATTTGCACGTTCGTGCACAAACACGCAAAGGTGTCATGCCCATCGCCCGCAGCCGCCCGGTCGAGCCGCCCAAATTCGCCGAGGAGCGCCAGCAGCGCATCGCCCAGGCGCTGCGCGAGCATGGGCGCGTGGAAGTGGCGCAGCTCGCCGCGGAGTACCAGGTTTCCGAGGACACGGTCCGGCGCGACCTGCGCCAGCTCGCCGCGCGCGGCCTGGTGCAGAAGACGCATGGCGGCGCCGTCGCCCTGCACGCCACCGTGCTGCCCACGGCTCAGCGCGCCGCCCTGCTCACCGGGGCCAAGCGCGCCATCGCCGCGGCCGCGGCGCGCCACGTGCAGGCCAACGACACGCTGTTCATCGACGGCGGCACGACCACGCTGGCACTCGTGCAGCTGCTGAAGGGTGCCGATGCGCCGCGGCCGCTGACCGTCATCACGCATTCGCTGGACGTGGCGCTGGCCGTCTCCGACGAGCCGCAGATCCGCCTCGTGCTCGCCGGCGGCGACTGGCTGCCCGCGCCGCGCATCTTCGTCGGCGAAGCGGCGCTGGCCACGGTGCGCACGCACCGCGCCGACATCGCCTTCCTCGGCGCCTGCGCGCTGCACCCGCGTGCCGGGCTGACCGCGCACGACGCGCAGGAAGCGCGGATCAAGCAGGCGATGGTCGAGGGCGCGGCGCGGCGCATCGTGCTGACCGACGCCACCAAGCTCGACGTGGTGGCGCCCAGCGCCGTGGCGCGGCTGGAAGACCTCGACCTGGTGATCAGCGACGCGCGGCCAGCCTGGCTGAGCGCCGCGGTGCGCGTCGAGGCCGTGGCGAGTGCCTGAGCCTCACATCCGACTGGGCAGCCACAGCGCGATCATCGGGAACGCGATCAGGATCACCAGCCGGATGATGTCGGTGACCACGAAGGGGATCACGCCCTTGAAGATGGTGGTGAACGTGACCTCGGGCACCACGCTCTTGATGACGAACACGTTCATGCCCACCGGTGGATGGATCAGGCCCAGCTCGACGGTCATCACGATGATCACGCCGAACCAGATCGGGTCGAAGCCGAGCTGCATGATCACGGGGAAGATGATCGGCACCGTCAGGATGATCATCGCCATCGCATCCATCAGGCAGCCCAGCACCAGGTACATGACCATGATCATCGCGAGCACGCCGTAACGGCCGATGCCCAGGCCGGTGAGGAACTCGGTGAGCTTCTGCGGCGTCTGCGTGATGGTCAGGAAGTAGCCGAACAGCAGCGCGCCGATGAGCACCGTGAACACCGCTGCCGCGGTGCGCGTGGCCTGCAGCAAGGCGGTGCGGATGCCGGCGCGGTCGAGCTTGCGGCGAACGACGCCGAGGATGAAGGCGCCGCCCGCGCCCACGCCGCCGGCCTCGGTGGGGGTGAAGAAGCCGCCATACAGCCCGCCGATGACGAAGATGAACAGCACCAGCGAAGGCCAGACATCCTTCATCGCGTCCAGGCGTTCGGCCCAGGGCTTCTTCTCGCCTGCCGGCAGCAGCTTCGGCGCGACCGCGACGATCACCACGATCGTCAGCACGTACATGCTCATCGCCAGCAGGCCCGGCAGCACGCCGGCCATGAAGAGCTTGCCGATGTCCTGCTGCGTGATCACCGCGTAGACCGCCAGCACGGTCGACGGCGGCAGCATCGCGCCGAGCGTGCCGCCGGCGGCGATGACGCCGGTCGAGAAAGATTGCGGGTAACCGTAGCGGCGCATCTCGGGGTAGGCCACGGTGGAAAAGGTCGCCGCGGTGGCCACCGACGAGCCGCAGATCGCCGCGAAGCCGCCGCAGGCCAGCACGGTGGCCATGCCCAGTCCGCCGCGCAGGTGGCCGATCATCGCGTTGGCGGCGCGGAACAGCTCCTTGCTGACGCCCGAGACGGAGACGAAGGCGCCCATCAGCATGAACATCGGGATCACGCCGAAGGTGTAGTCGGTGACCGTGCGCATCGAGGTCTGCCCGATCAGCTTGAGCGCCGGCCCGCCGCCGGCGATCAGCGCATAGCCGCTGACGCCGACCAGCCCCATCGCCATGCCCACCGGCACGCGCAGCAGCATCAGGATGAAGAGGACGACGAAGCCGCCGACCGCGATGACGTCGGTATTCATTCCTGTGCCTTGTCTTCGGCGTGTTCTTCGTGCAGCAGTTCCGGGCTGAACACCAGCCGCCAGGCGCGGAAGGCGATCAGGATCACCGCGCAGACGTCACCCAGCCAGGCCAGGGCGAACAGCGGCCAGGTCGGCAGGTTCAGGTCGTAGGTCAGCACGTTGTCCTGGTAGGTCAGGCGCACCTTGTCGAACAGCATGATGGTCTGCACCGTCACCACGAACAGCAGCACCAGCGTCGCGAAGACGTCGATGAAGCGCTTGAGCTTCGGGCCCGCGGCGCTCCACACCAGGTCGACGGTGATGTGGCCGCCGCGGTAGCTGGTGGCCGCGATGCCCCAGAAGATCAGCACGCCCAGCAGCAGGCGGCCGGCGTCGTAGCTGTCCGGGATCGAGGTGTTGAAGAACTTGCGCAGCAGCACCGAGATGAAGATGTCGGCCGCGACGATGCCGACGAAGCACGCCGCCAGCCACTCGATGACGTGGATGATCCGGTCGGCCAGCGTGAGCGGCCGGAACGTCTGCGTCCTCGGTCCGCTCACAGTGCGGACTTGTACTTCGCCAGGCTGTTGTGCAGGGCGTCGAGCACCTGCTTCGGATCGGCGCCGACCTTCTTGGCGCCTTCGGCCCACTGGTCGGTGACCGGCGCCACGGCCTTGCGCCAGGCATCGACCTGCTCGGGCGTCAGCTTGGTCATCTCGTGGCCGGGGGTCGCGGCGATCTTGCTGCGGCCCGCCGCCTCGAAATCGGCCCACACGCTGGCCACCTTCTCGGCCCACTCGGTGGTGCAGTGCTCGTCGACGATTTTCTTCTGCGCCGGCGACATCGAGGCGAGCTTGTCCTTGTTGAGCACCCACACGAAAGGCGTCACGTACAGCGGCGTGTCGATGTGGTACGTCACCACCTTGTCGATGCCGAACAGGCCGAGCGAGCCCCAGGGGAAGGTGATCGCATCGGCCACGCCGCGCTCGATCATGTCGCGCGCCTCGGGGGCCGACGACTGCACGTTGGTGCCGCCCAGCGTGGTGACCATCTGGCCGATGGTGCTGGTCGCGGGGCGCACCTTCATGCCCTTCAGGTCGGTCGGCAGCACGACCTTCTTGCGCGAGTGCAGGCTGCCGGGGTCGTGCACGAAGGCGAAGCAGAACTGCACGTCCTTCATCTCCTTGGCCGCGTAGGCGCGGTACCAGGCGTCGACCGCGGCCGTACCGGCCTTGGCGTTGGAGACCTGGAAGGGCAGCGACGAGGCCGCGAAGATCGGGAAGCGGCCCGGCTGGTAGCCCGGGTTCACGTAGGCCGCGTCGGCGATGCCGTCGCGCGCCATGTCGTAGTGGTCGAAGGCCTTGCCGAGCTGCTCGCCCGGGAAGAAGCTGAAGGTGATCGTGCCGCCCGACTGCTTCTTGATGTCCTCGGCCCAGGCGATCAGCGCCGGGTTCAGGGCATGCTGCGCCGGCACCCAGCTGGACAGCTTGAGTGCGACCGGCTTGTCCTGGGCCAGTGCAGCGCCACAGGCCAGGGCGGCCGCGAGCGCGAGGAGGCGGGGAGCGAGGGAGCGAGTGGTCATGGTGTTGTCTCCGTGTCGGGTCGATCTGATTGTGTGATGCGTCCGGCGTGCCGGCGCAGAGGGAAATCCTTGGGGTGCCTCAGGGTCTCGGGCCGGCAGCACCGGCATGCGCGAGGTGGTGGGCCAGGTCCTCGAGCTGTTGCGGCGTCGTGCCGGCCAGCGCCTCGGTCATCGCCGGGCCGTAGCCGACGCGCGTCGCCGCGCGAAAGCCCTGCAGCGCGTGCAGCAGGTAGTCCTCGCGCTGGCCGGCCAGCCGCGGCACCTGCTTGCCGCCGGCCAGGTCGGCGCCGTGGCAGCCGGTGCAGTGCAGGCGCTGCGCCAGCGCCGCGCCGCGCTCGAAGCGCTGCGGGTCGGCCGGCGGCGCGGGCGGCGGCGGCGCCGGCAGCGCGGCGATCGCTTCCGAGTAGCCGCGCAGGTCGTCGTCGCTCATGCCCTTGGCCACCGCGCTCATCACCGCGTTGTCGCGCCGCCCGTCGCGGAACAGGAACAGCTGCGTGATCGCATAGAAGCTCGGCTGCCCGGCCAGCGTGGGCGTCAGCGCCTGCGTGCTGACACCCGACGCGCCGTGGCAGGCCGCGCAGACGCTGGCGAAGCGTTCCGCGTAGCTGCCGCCCTGCGCCGCGGCCGAGCCGGCCGCGGCGCAGAACAAGACACCGATGGCCGCGCACTTCACTTGGCGTAGCTGATGCGGTAGATGGCACCGTTGTGGTCGTCGCTGACGAGCAGCGAGCCATCCTTCATCACCAGCACATCGACCGGCCGGCCGAGGTACTCGTTGTTCTCGACCAGGCCGGTGAGGAAGGGCTCCATCTTCGCGATGCCGCCCTTGCCGTCGGGCCAGGCGACGACGATGTCGGCCGCGTACTTCTGCGAGCGGTTCCACGGGCCGTGGCGGGCGATGAAGATCGCGCCCTGGTACTGGCTCGGGAACATCTTGCCGGTGTAGAAGCGCATGCCCAGCGTGCCGGCGTGCGCTCCGGTCAGCAGCGCCGGCTTGGCGTAGTCGTTGCAGTTCTTGCCCCAGCCGAACTCGGGGTCGGCGAAGTCGCCCTGGTGGCAGTACGGGAAGCCGAAGTGCTGCTTGCCCGGCTGCGTGACGTGGTTCAGCGAGTCGTTGGGCAGGTCTTCGGACAGCCAGTCGCGGCCGTTGTTGGTGAACCAGAGGCTGCCGTCCTTCGGGTCGAAGTCGAAGCCCACGGTGTTGCGCACGCCCACCGCCACCGTCTCGACGCCGCTGCCGTCGAGGTTCATCTTCACGATCTTGGCGAAGTCGGCGCTCGGCTCGCAGATGTTGCACGGCGCGCCGATCGGCACGTAGAGCTTGCCGTCGGGCCCGAGCTTGATGAACTTCCAGCCATGCGGCACCTCGCCGGGCAGCTTGTCGTAGACCATCACCGGCTTGGGCGGACTGTCGAGGCTGGCCTCGATGTTGTCGTAGCGCGTGATGTCCTTGGGCGTGGCCACGTACAGCGAGCCCTTGTGGAACTCGATGCCGTTGGGCAGGAAGAGCTTCTCGGCGATGGTCTTCACCTCGCGCTTGCCGCCCTTGTCGACCACCGCGTAGATCTTGCCGGCGACGAACAGCGAGCTGACGAACACGGTGCCCTTGTCGCCTTCGCGCAGGCCGCGCGCGTCGAGGATGCCGCTGGCCCAGACCTCGGCCTTGAAGCCCGGCGGCAGCTTCATCTTGGCGATCGGCAGCTTGTCGGCCGCGGTGGGAATCGGGAAGGCCGGCACCGGCGCCATCTTCATGGCGGTGTCGGTCTTCGGGCGACCCTTGGCCCAGAACGGCTCCTCGGCCGCCTGCTGCGCGAAGGCGCCGGCGGTGAGTGCCGCGAGCGCGGCAGCAGCCCAGACGCGTCGGCGTAGGAGGCTCGGTGAAGTTGGCATGGTGTCGTCTCCTTCTGTGTTTGCCGGCCGTGTCATGACGGTCGGCTCACGCCCGTGGCGGGCATGTCGGGGCGCCGCCGGTACCAGCGGATCGGCTGGGCGCGCGGCGGGCGCGGCGGTGCGCCGTGCGCGAGCAGGGCCTGGTCGAGGCCGCGGCCGGCATCGTCGGCCTGTGCCGCCACGCGCGCCGCGGCGATCGCCCGTGCACGCGTGGCCGGTTCGGCCATGGCCGCAGGCGTGGCGAGGTGGTCGATCACGTGCAGCAGGTTGAGCTTGCCGCGTTCGTTGGTGCTGCCGTAGCCCTTGATGAGCCGCCCGCACTGCGCGATCTCGTGGCCGAGCGGCCAGTGCTCGCGCGCCCCCTGCACCACCGCGGCGAGCCAGCGCTCGATCAGCGACTGCTCGAGCGCGAAGCGGCTGCCGCGGCGGCGCTGGCCCTTCAGCGCGGACACGACACGCAGCGCCAGCGCACCCAGCACGGTGTGCGTGCCGATCTTCAGCGGCAGCGCCCAGGGCTCGCGGCCGCGCGCCCGGCGCGCTTCGTCCCAGGCGAGCAGACGGCGCGCCGCGCCGGCCGGCAGCAGGCCGGCGATCTCGGCTGCGCCCGGCTTGAAGTGGTCGAACACCTTGACGATCTCGTCCTCGCGGGCGGCCACCTCGCGCTTCACGCGCGCCGCGCGGCTGGCGCGCAGCTTGAGCGCTGCCACGCGCACGACGTCGTCGAAGGCCATCCACAGCGCCAGCCAGCGCGCCGCTTCGAGCGTCAGCGCGAAACCCTGGGCATTGGCCGGATCGCCGGCGCGCTCCGACTCGAGCACCTGCTCGAGACGCTGCGCGTACGACTCGGCGTAGGCGTCGTCCTGGTAGTCGACGAGGCGCTCGCGGGCCAGCGCGAGCAACTCATGCAGCGGCGCCGGGAAGCGCTGCAGCCAATCGGCCGGCAGCGACGGCGTCGCCCTCGGCGCGGCCGGCGCGGCGGCGTGGCTCAGCGCCTCGCGCTGGCGACGACGCTGCAGCACCGTGTCGAAGCCGAGCGCGAAGCCGCGCAGGCTGGCCTCGACACCACGTCCGGCGGCGCGGATGGTCGCCTCGTAGGCCTCGCGCGCAAACGGCAGCACGCCGCTGGCGGCGATGGCACCGAGCATCACCGCGCTGATCACCGTGCCGGCCTCGCGGGCCATCGCCGTCATGTCGAACACCTCGCTGGCGCGGCTGTGGCGCTGCAGCGCGGCGAGCAGGGCTGCGGCGTCGAGGCGCCCGTCGGCCATCTGCATCTTCTCGGCCACCGTGAGCGCCCGAGCGCTGGAGCTGAGCACCATCGTGCGCTCCGCCGAAGCCATGCCCAGGCCGATCTGGCGCACCGTCTCGAGCAGTTCCGACGACACCAGCAGGTCGATCGCGCCGGGCACCGGGTTGAGGCTGAACACCGGGCGCAGGCCGCTGAGCACCTGGTCGGCCAGCGGGCAGATCTCGACGTAGTAGGTGGTCGCGCCGGTGCGCTGCGCCACGCCGGGGATCGAGGTGCTCTGCGCGCTGTGGCCGCAGCGCACGGCCACCTCGTAGAGCCACTGCGAGAGCACGCCGCCGCCCTCGCCGCCGAGCGCGCACAGCAGCAGCGTGATCGGGCGTGTGTCCATCGTCATGCCGCCTGCAGCCAGCCGACCACGCGCTCGCGCAGGCCGGCGATCAGGCGCTCGTGCCAGCGCGCATTGCGCACCACCTCGGCGCGGTAGAAGCTCGGGCACAGCGTGGCGGCATGCGCGTTCGCGCCGCACAGGCCGCAGCCCACGCAGCCGTCGATCACGGTGGCGACCGGGTCGACCTTCAGCGGATCGGGGTTGTCCTTCAGCGTCAGCGTCGGGCAGCCGGACAGGCGGATGCAGGCATGGTCGCCGGTGCACACGTCCTCGTCGACGCCGTACTTGACGCGCTCGACGCGTTCGCCACGCTGCAGCAGCCCGGCGATCCAGGGCTTGATGCGGCGCTGCCGCTCCAGCTGGCATTCGCCCTCGGCGATGATCACCTTCAGGCCCGCGAACGAGCTGGTGAAGGCCTCCTCGAGCACGCGGCGCATCGCGTCGACCTCGTAGGTGTGCACGGTGCGCATCCACTGCAGGCCCATGCCCTTCAACGTGTCCTCGATCGACTGGTTCTTGTGCGCCAGGCTCTGGTGCAGGTTGGCATGCGCCTC
>CAZVLY010000136.1:0-11232 GCA_964628175.1 uncultured Piscinibacter sp.
TGAGCACGCGCCGCGCCGATTCGCCGACGATGTCGTCGGTGAGGATCGCCGGGTACGGGCCGGCGAGGTCCCAGGTCTGGAAGAACGGCGCCCAGTCGATGCACGCGGCGATCTCGGCCAGGTCCTGGTTCCTGAAGACGCGCCGGCCGGTGAATTTCGGCTTCGGCGGCGAGTACGCGCTCCAGTCGATCGGCGCCTTGTTGGCGCGTGCCTGGGCCAGGGTGACCATCGGCGTGGCCTTCTTGTTGGCATGCTGCACACGCACGCGCTCGTAGTCGGACTTCAGCTCGCTGATGAAGGCGGCCGCCTTCTCGTCGCTGAGCAGCTCCGAACACACGCCCACCGACCGGCTCGCATCCGGCACGTAGACCACCGGGCCCTCGTAGTGCGGCGAGATCTTCACCGCGGTGTGCACGCGGCTGGTCGTCGCGCCGCCGATGAGAAGCGGGATCTTCTTCATGCGGAAGAAGTCGTCGCGCTGCATCTCGGCGGCGACGTGCTGCATCTCTTCCAGGCTCGGCGTGATCAGGCCCGACAGGCCGATGATGTCGGCGCCCTCGACCTTGGCGCGCGCCAGGATGTCCTGGCAGGGCACCATCACGCCCATGTTCACCACCTCGAAGTTGTTGCACTGGAGCACGACGGTGACGATGTTCTTGCCGATGTCGTGCACATCGCCCTTCACGGTGGCGATGACGATCTTGCCCTTCGCCTTGGCCTCGCCGCCGGCCTCCACCATGGCAAGCTTCTCGGCCTCGATGTAGGGGAGCAGGTGGGCCACCGCCTGCTTCATCACGCGGGCGCTCTTCACCACCTGCGGCAGGAACATCTTGCCCTGGCCGAACAGGTCGCCGACGATGTTCATGCCGGCCATCAGCGGGCCTTCGATGACGTGCAGCGGGCGGCCGCCGCTGGCCTGGATCACCTGCCAGGCGGCCTCGGTGTCCTCGACGATGAAGTCGGTGATGCCGTGCACCAGCGCATGGCTCAGGCGCTCGTTGACGGTGCCGGCGCGCCAGGCCAGGCGCGCGCTGTCGTCCTTGGCGGCGCCCTTGGCGGTCTCGGCGATCTCGACCAGCCGTTCGCCGGCGTCGGGGCGGCGGTTCAACACCACGTCTTCGACCCGCTCGCGCAGCGCCGGATCGAGGTCGTCGTACACGCCGACCATGCCGGCGTTGACGATGCCCATGTCCATGCCGGCCTGGATCGCGTGGTACAGGAACACGGTGTGGATGGCCTCGCGCACCGGGTCGTTGCCGCGGAAGCTGAAGCTCACGTTGCTGACCCCGCCGCTGACCTTCGCGCCGGGCAGGTTCTGCTTGATCCAGCGCGTCGCATTGATGAAGTCGACGGCGTAGTTGTCGTGCTCCTCGATGCCGGTGGCGATGGCGAAGATGTTCGGGTCGAAGATGATGTCTTCGGGCGGGAAGCCGACCTCGTCGACGAGGATGCGGTAGGCGCGCTCGCAGATCTCGATCTTGCGCTGGTAGGTGTCGGCCTGGCCCTTCTCGTCGAAGGCCATCACCACCGCCGCGGCGCCGTAGCGCCGCACCAGCTTGGCCTGCTGGCGGAAGGCCGCTTCGCCTTCCTTCAGCGAGATCGAGTTGACGATGCCCTTGCCCTGGATGCATTTCAGGCCGGCCTCGATCACCTCCCACTTGGAGCTGTCGACCATGATCGGCACGCGCGCGATCTCGGGCTCGCCGGCGATCAGGTTGAGGAAGCGCACCATCGCGGCCTTGCTGTCGAGCATGGCCTCGTCCATGTTGATGTCGATGACCTGGGCGCCGTTCTCGACCTGCTGGCGCGCCACCGACAGCGCCTGCTCGAAGTCGCCGTTGAGGATCATCCGCGCGAAGGCCTTCGAGCCGGTGACGTTGGTGCGCTCGCCGACATTGACGAACAGCGTGCCCTGGCCGATCTCGACCGGCTCCAGTCCGGAAAGCTTCATCGGCGGGACGGTGGCAGGGGTGGCGTTCATCGCGGCGGGTCCATCAGGGGCCGCGGACTCACCGCGACCGAGGTCGGGTGAGCGCCGTTGAACGCAGTCGCGCGGGGCGCCTGCTCCGCCCGAGCCTGGCAACCGTGGTGTGGGCCTGGCGGCCCGGGTCGTCGCAACGCTCCTCGGGGGAGCCGCGATTGTACGGTTACCGATGTACGCAAGCTCCTTCTTGCCCCGGCCGGGGGCATGGGTTGCAATCGACAGATGACAAGAATTGCACGGAATCCGGGGCTGGGCTCGATCGGCTGGACCGCCCTCGCCTCGGCGGGCCTGCTGGCTGGCTGCGCGCTGCCCAAGGTGACGGCGCCGGCGCTGCCGCCGCCGGTCAGCGCCGCGCCGCTGCCGGCCGCGCCCTCGGGGGCCTGGGTCTGGTCACCGCAGATCGAGTCGGCCGGGTCGAAGCTGCGCAGCGCGCTGTTCGGCTCCGGCGCGGACGTCTCGCAGACCAGCGACCAGCGCCTGTGGATCAGCCTGCCCGCCGACACCAGCTTCGCGGCCGGTCGTCCGGCGCTGACGCCGGCCGCCGGCGCCTGGCTCGACCAGGTGGCGGCTTCGCTGCGCGCGATGCCGCGTGCCGAGGTGCAGATCGTCGGCCCGGTGGACGCCAAGGGCGGCGCGGCGCTGGCCGTGGACCGCGCGGCCAGTGCGCGCGACTGGATGGTCATGCGCGGCGTGCCGGCCCGGCGCATGGCCGTCTCGGGCCAGGCGCCGCGTGGCCGCAACCCGGGCGAGGGACGGCTCGACATCCTGATCGGCGAGCGCAACACGCCCTGAGCCGCCGGCGGGCGGGGGGCGCCGGTTCGACTCAAGAAGTGGCGCGGCGGTGCCGAAAACGACCCTGAAACCCGAACCCGCCCGACATGTCGTACCAACTGCTGCCCCCGGATGTTCTGCGCGTCGGACAGCCCACGCTGTTCGCCCTGCGCGACAAGACCGGCTGCCTGCTCGTGCCCAAGGGCACGCTGGTCGCCAACGAAGAACAACTGCAGCAGCTGGTGGCCCGCGAGCTCTACGTCGACGACCAGGACAGCGAGGCGCTGCGCCGCGCCATCGGCGGCAAGGTGCACGAGCTGGTGCGCAGCAACGAGCTGCTCGGGCGCATCGCCAAGGCCCGCCCGGAGGCGGCCGACCTGCTGCCGCCGCCCGCCGCCGCCGGGCAACGCCGGCTCGACGATGCGGTGACCGCCTGGTCGAACCTGCAGGTGCGCGCCGCCGCGCTGCTGCGCGATGCGGCGCAGCCGGAGTTCGCCGCCAAGCTGATCCAGCTGCAGCGAACGCTGGTCGACCAGGTCAACAGCGACCCCGACGACGCGCTGCTGCTGCTCGTGCACGCCGCCACCCAGGAATTCCGCGACTACAGCGCCAGCCACGCGGTGCTGGTGGCCGTGCTGTGCGAGCTGGGCTCGCGCCACATCGTCGGCGTGACGCCCGCGCAGCGGCTGTCGATGCGCTGCGCCGCGCTGTCGATGAACGTCTCGATGACAGCGCTGCAGAACCAGCTGGCGCTGCAGGACAGCCCGCTCAGCGCATCGCAGCGTGGCCAGGTCGAGAGCCATGCACCACGCAGCGCCGAGGCCCTGAAAGCCGCCGGCGTGACCGACGAGCTGTGGATCGAGGCCGTGATGCACCACCACACGGCCCCCCCGGGCCCGCTGGCGGCCCTGTCGCCCGGCCTGTGCCTGGCCCGCCTGATCCGCCGCGCCGACATCTTCGCGGCGCGCGTGAGCCCGCGCCGCGGCCGGCTGGCCATGTCGGCCACCGCGGCCGCGAAGGCTGCCTACCTGAACGAGGAGAACCAGCCCGACGAGGCCGGCTCCGCCATCATCAAGGCCACCGGCCTGTACCCGCCGGGTTGCCTGGTGAAGCTGGCCAACGGCGAGGTCGGCGTGGTGCTGCGCCGCGGCCGGCGCGCCAATGCACCGGTGGTCGCCAGCATCGTCAACCCGGCCGGCGCGGTGCTGGCGTCGCCGGCGCTGCGCAGCACGCACATGCCCGCCACCGCGGTGACCGGCGGCGTGGCGCCGCACGAGGTGAAGGTGCGCCTGAACCTGCAGCGCCTGCTGCAGCTGACCTGACGCGTGCCACCGGCGCGGCCGGCTCGGTTCAGGCCGCGGCCAGCCCCTGGAACAGGCTCGCGCCGCAGCAGCGCGGCTGGTAGCGGCCCACGCGCTGGGCGATCTGCGCGATGTGCTCCGGCGTGGTGCCGCAGCAGCCGCCGGCGATGTTCAGGAAACCCGCCTTGGCGAACTCCTCCACCAGCCCGCCGGTGATCTCGGGCGTCTCGTCGAAGCCCGTCTCGCTCATCGGGTTGGGCAGGCCGGCGTTCGGATAGCAGCTGATGAAGGTGTCGCCGGCGACGCGCGACAGCTCCTCGATGTAGGGGCGCATCAGCGTCGCGCCGAGCGCGCAGTTCAGGCCGACGGCCAGCGGCCTCGCATGGCGCACGCTGTGCCAGAAGGCGGTGACCGTCTGGCCCGAGAGGATGCGGCCCGAGGCGTCGGTGACGGTGCCCGAGACGATCACCGGCAGCCGCTCGCCGGTGTCTTCCATCAGCTCGTCGAGCGCGAAGATCGCCGCCTTGGCGTTGAGCGTGTCGAAGATGGTCTCGACCAGGAACAGGTCGCAGCCGCCCTCGAGCAGGCCCTCGGCCTGGTCGCGGTAGGCGGCGCGCAGCTCGTCGAAGCTGACGTTGCGGGCCGCCGGGTCGTTGACGTCGGGGCTGATGCTCGCGGTGCGCGGCGTCGGGCCGAGCGCGCCGGCGACGAAGCGCGGCTTGTCGGGCGTGCTGTACTTGTCGCAGGCGGCGCGCGCCAGCCGCGCGGCGGCCACGTTCATCTCGCGGGCCAGCGGCGCCAGGCCGTAGTCGTCCTGCGCCACGCTGGTGGCGCCGAAGGTGTTGGTCTCGAGGATGTCGGCGCCGGCCGCGAGGTACTGCTCGTGGATCTGGCTGATCACGTCGGGCCGGGTGAACTGCAGCAGCTCGTTGTTGCCCTTCAGGTCCTTCGGGTGGTCCTTGAAGCGCTCGCCGCGGTAATCCGCCTCGCCGAGCTTGTGGCGCTGGATCATCGTGCCCATGGCGCCGTCGAGCACGACGATGCGCTTGGACAGGATCTCGGGCAGTGCGGCAGCGCGGGTGTAGGCGGGCGTCTTCATGCCGCAATTCTAGGCGGCTCAGTGCAGCGACGTCGGCTGCGTCTCCTGGAACAGCGAGGCGCGGAACTCGATCGAGCGCGGGCCGACGTCGTTCATCGCCCACAGCGCCAATGCCTTGGCCGACATCGGCTTGGCGTACAGGAAGCCCTGCAGCTCGTCGCAGCCCAGCGAGCGCAGCACCTGCTCCTGCTCCTTCGTCTCCACGCCTTCGGCCACCACCTTCAGGCCCAGCGCCTGCGCGAGCTTGACCACCGCGTCGACCACGGCACGCGCGTCGGCACTCGTCTCCAGGTCGAGCACGAAGCCGCGGTCGATCTTCAGCTCGCCGGCCGGCAGCTTGCGCAGGTAGGCCAGGCTGGAATAGCCGGTGCCGAAGTCGTCGATCGAGATGTGCACGCCGACGGCGGCCAGCTTCTCGAAGATGCGCATCGTGCCTTCGGCGTCTTCCATCGCCACCGACTCGGTGATCTCGCAGGTCAGCAGTTGCGGATTGACCTGGTGGCGCTGCAACGCAGCGGCAATGCGTTCGGCCAGGTCCGGCTGGCGCAGCTGGTGCACCGACAGGTTGATCGCCACGCGCATGCGCAGGCCCTCGTCGCGCCACACGCGAGCCTGCCGGCAGGCTTCGTCGATGACCCACTGGCCGAGCACGCCGATCAGCCCGTGCCGCTCGGCGATTGGGATGAACACCGCCGGGCTGACCATGCCGCGCTGCGGGTGGTGCCAGCGCAGCAGCGCTTCGGCGCCGGTGATCTCGCCCGAGGGTGCGTGCACCTTCGGCTGGTAGTACAGCTCGAGCTGCTGGCGCGACACGGCCTGGCGCAGGTCGCGCAGCAGCTCGACCTGCTCGCGCGCGTCGCCGAGCATGCGCGGCTCGAAGAAGGCGAAGGTGGCGCCGCCATTGCGCTTGGCGTAGCGCGCCGCGGCTTCGGCGTTGACCATCGCCGTGGTCAGCGAGCCGTCGCGCGGGTAGAGCACGACGCCGATGGAGCCGGTGATCGGCGCCGGCCGGCCCTCGATCTCGCAGGGCTCGGCGAGCACATCGAGCAGTTGCTGTGCCATCGCAGCCGCGGCGGCGCGGTCGGTGTCGGGCCCGAGCAACAGCACGAACTCGTCGCCGCCCACCCGCGCCAGCATGCCGCGCGAGGCGACCGCGGCGCGCAGCCGCTGCGCCATGGTCTGCAGCAGCAGGTCGCCGATGCGACGGCCGAAGGAATCGTTGACCGGCTTGAAGTTGTCCAGGCCGATGAAGAGCACGGCCATCGGCGTCGGCTCGCCTTCGGCGCGTCGTGCGGCAGCATCCAGCCGCAGGTCGAAGGAATGGCGATTGGGCAGCTGCGTCAGCGCATCGGTGCGCGCGGACTCCTCGACGCGCTCGATCGCCGCGCGCAGGGCCTGGCGCATGCGCGACTCCATGGTCGTGAGCACCAGCAGCAGCAGCACGATCGAGCCCGTGCCCAGCACGGCGATCGCGGTCAGCGTGTGGTCGCTGAGCAGGCCCATGTGGTGCAAGGACACGGCCCCCTGGGGCACCTTCGCGCCCAGGGCCACGAGTCGATGCGCGCCGACGACCGCGAGGCCGACCCCCAGCGCCGCGGCGGCCCGGCAGGCCACCGAGGCACGGCGCGCGCCGCCCGTCAGCCAGCCCGCGGCGGCCAGCAGCATGGCCAGGCCAGCCACGGCCAGCCCAGGCCACTGCCACGCCCACGACGGCTCGGGCGCCAGGCGCATGTCGTGCATGTAGAGGATCTTCGAAGCAACGGCCACCACGGCCACGAGCAGCGCGGCCGGTGCCAGGCGCAGCGCGCCGATGCCGCCGGTGGCGACCAGCTTGAGCGCCGCCGCACTGGCGACCACGCCACCCAGCCAGCCCAGGGCCGTCAGCGAGCCGCCGTAACCCAGGGGCAAGGACAGCGGCCGGGCGGCGGCCATGATGAAGTGCACGCACCACAGCCCGGTGCCGAAGGACACGGCGGCCGCGGTCAGCCACAGCGCGGCCACGCGGCCGGAGGTGGCCGCCACGCGGCGCACGATGTCGAAGGCGACGTAGAAGGCCAGGGTGGACAAGGCTGCCGCCGCCGCGTCGAGCAGCGGATGGAATTGCCAGGCGATGAAGGCGTCGTTGTCCAAGGGGCGCGCACGGAGATCCAGTGGATCTCTATCGGCACGCCGTCCGGGCGCTGGAGGGCGGCACGGCTCGCGCCGTGCACATCGTCACGAAGCGCGTGCCCGGCTCAGTGCACGAAGCCGATGCCGCGGTGCTGCCGCACTTCCGGCTTGACGCGATGTTCGGCCTCGAGCTGCGAGAGGAACTCGTCGGGCTCGAAGCTCTCGCCCAGCACATCGACCTGCCGCTTGACGGCGGCGAAGTCGCCCGGCGCGAGCAGCTCCAGCGCGCGCAGCCGCTGGCGCTGCTCGTCGGTCAGGCGCTGCGCGTCGCCGCCGAGCGCCTCGGCGACGAACATGCGCTCGCGCTGTTCCGGCTTCAGGCCCTTGAACTGGATCTTGAAGGTGAAGCGGCGCAGCGCGGCCTCGTCCAGGTCCTGGAAAAGGTTGGTGGTGCAGATGAAGATGCCGGCATAACGCTCCATGCCCTGCAGCATCTCGTTGACCTCGCTGACCTCGTAGCTGCGCTCGGCCAGACGCCGGCTGCGCAGGAAGCTGTCGGCCTCGTCGAGCAGCAGCACGGCCTGCTCGGTCTCGGCCTCCTCGAACATCTTGGCCATGTTCTGCTCGGTCTCGCCGACGAACTTGCTGACCAGGTCGCTGGCCTGGCGGATCATCAGTGGACGCTGCAGCTCCTGCGCGATGTGTTCGGCCAGCGCCGTCTTGCCGGTGCCCGGCGGCCCGTAGAAGCACAGCGTGCCGAAGCCCTTGCGGCGCAGCGCCTCGACGATCTTCGGCACCTCGAAGCGCGATTCGGTGTTCACGAGCGACAGGTCGTAGCTCGTCACCACGCGGCGCGCGCCGCGCTCGCTGCTGGTGTTGCCCAGCGCCTTGTCGGCGTTGACGAGCTGGCGCTCGATCAGCGCCTCGGCACTGTCGCCGCAGGCGTCGCCGGCCAGGCGCGCGAACTTCACCGCGGTGCGGATCTGCGCCGGCGTCAGGCCGCGGCGCTCGGCCAGGCGGGAGGCGAACTTCTCGCCGACGTCCACGCCGGCCAGCGCCCGCGTCACCAGCGCCTCGCGCGCGCCGGGCGGCGGGCTCTTCAGCTCCAGGTGGTACTGGAAGCGGCGGCGGAAGGCCAGGTCGATCTGCTCGATGCGGTTGGTGACCCAGATCACCGGCACGGGGTTGGTCTCGAGGATCTGGTTCACCCAGGCCTTGCCGCTGACGCTGCCGGTGGGCGAGGCGTCGCTGCTGTCCAGGCGCGCCATCAGCTGCGCGGCATCGGTGGAGATCGGCGGGAACACGTCTTCCACCTCGTCGAACAGCAGGCCGACCTTGGCGCTGCCCTTGAGGAAGACCTGGCTGATCTGCAGCGAGCGATAGCGGTCGCGGCCCGACAGCGAGTTGCCGTCGCGGTCGGCGTACTCCACCTCGTAGAGCTCCAGGCCGGCGGCCTGTGCCGCCACCTTGGCGAGTTCGGTCTTGCCGGTCCCCGGCGGCCCGTAGAGCAGGATGTTGACGCCCGGCTCCTTGCGCGCCACCGCGTTGCGCAGCAACGCGGTCATCATGCGGCAGTCGTCGCCGACGTAGTGGAAGTCGCCTTCATTCAGTTCGCTGCGCACCGCCGGCCGCGTGAACACCGCCATCAGGTCCGACGGGCCCTCGTAGTGGCGCATCAGCACCGGCGGCAGCTGTTCGCTGACCTTCATCAGGTCGGCCAGGTCGGTGATGTTGTGCTCGGAGATCAGGTTCTCGACCATGCCGATGCGCTCGAGCCGCGAACCGGCGCGCAGCGCCTCGGCCACGTCGGTCTCGTTGACGCCGGCCACGCGGGCGATCGCCGCGTAGGCCTCCTGCGCATTGCTGACCTTGAACTCGACGAGCAGGCCGCGAAGGTCGCGCTGGTAGCGTGCCAGCGTGCCGTACAGCAGCAGCGCGCGTTCGGCCGGGTTCAGCTGCAGCAGGCCGGCGAGCGCGTCGATGTTCTTCTCGACCAGCGTCGATTCCTTCTTCAGGCTGCGCTCCAGCCAGTCGGCGGTGGCGCCGAGCACGGCGAGCAGGTCCTTCGGCGCGTCCTTGATGTACTCGTCGATGAAGAAGAACAGCGTGCCTTCCTCGTACGGCCCGCGCCAGGCGCCGTGGCGCTCGACGAACGCAGCGTCGCCGAGCTGCTCGTGGCCGCGCCACTGCTCGTTGGACCTGCAGCGCGCATTGAGGAATTCGCGCAACCGCGCCAGCACCGAGGCCGGCCACACCAGGTGCTTGCCGGTCAGCGAGAGCAGGCTGTTCCAGTCGCGCCGCGGATTGAAGCGCGCGACGTTGCGCATCGTCAGCGAGAGCACGAAGTGCGAGCACATGCGGTCCAGCACCGGCGCGTCGTGCAGGCCGGGCGAGAGGATCGGCCGGCCTTCGCCGACGCTGCGGCTGTGCTTCACCATCGATCACCTCCTGGGCGGGACCATCTTGGCGCACCCGGCGGCGCGCGGCAAGCCCCTGCGGATCGCGGGGGCCCGGTGACCATAACGCAGGAGGGCTCGGCGCGTCGACCGGGGGCCGACGAATGGCGTGGTGAAGGTCACGCGCCCTGCACGGGGCGCGTGCTGCTCAGCTCAGGCTCAGTGCAGGACCAGCGGCTGCTGCGACATCGCCGCGTAGCGCTCGATGTACGCGTCCATCTCCTCTTCGGAGGGATCGGTCTCGATCAGCGCCTGCACACCCTGCTTGAAGGTCTCGGCGAGCGGGGCCTGGACGACGCCCGCCTTGCGCGCGCACTTGCCGGCGGTCTCGGAGGCGGCGCGTGGCTGGGGCTGGCGCGGCGCGGGCGGGGCATCGCCCTCCGTCGTGCCGGGCACGTCGAACTGCACCACCGCGAAATTGTCCGAGTTGTAGAACATCTGCATGGGGGAATTCTCCTGACCCTGCACCTGAGTCCGATCACGCCGGATTCAAGCCCGCGGCGCACCGATGCCCCTGTGGCCCGGGGGGTTTCAGCCGCCGGGGATCAGCTCGCGCAGGCGCAGTTCGAGCCGGTCCTCGTCGCCGCTGCCCAGGGTGGCGCGGATCGGCAGGTGGTGCCGGGCCGGATCCAGCCAGACCTCGACGCGCGTGTCGTAGGGCGAGCGCGGCTCGCGCAGCAGGTGCACCGTGTCGACCGCCTCGCCGAAGGTGGTGAGCGACTCCTTGCCCAGGCTGCGGAACGACCAGGTCGAGCCGTCGCCGCGCGCACCCACCACCTGCAGCGTGATGCGCTGGCCCTCGGCGAGCAGGGCCGGATCGGCCGCGGCCACGGCGGCGAGCTGGATCATCCAGCTCAGCCGGTCCTGCACGCCCGGCTGCCAGGGCAGTTCGGTCGACGGCCCGGAGAAGCGGATGCGCCCGGCCTCGCGCTCGAAGTTCGCCGCCACGGCGGCGCGGCGCGCGCGCTGGTCGGTGAACCGCACCGGCGCCAGGCCATGGACATCGAGCGCGCCCTCGCTGACTTGCGTCAGCACGTTCAGGCCGACCACCGAACCTTCCAGGCGCAGGGCATAGCGGCCGGCCTCGACCTGCCAGCGCAGGTCGCCACTGCCGGTGAGCCGACCGCGCCGCAGTTCGTAGCGCAGCGTGGCGGCCGGCGGCAGTTGCGTGGCGTACAAGGGCGGCGGCGCGCCTTCACCGGCCGCCGCGGATGCCGATGCCGGCGCCGAGGCGGGCGCCGCGGCCACCAGGGGCTCCGCCGCCGCTGCCACCTGCGAGGCCACGGGCTGCGGCGCCGCGGCGCTTTCCAGCGGCGGCGGGCTCAGCTCCGGTTCCGACGGCGGCGCGGGCCGCTCGGACGGATCGTCGCCGCGCGGCAGCGGGGCCCCGACCGGCACGGCGGCCGGCCGCGCCGGCGGCCGCGCGGGCCGCGGCGGGGCCGGCGTGGCCACGGCCACCGGTGGCGGGGGCGCCGGCTCCCGCGGAGTAGGGCGCTCTTGCAAGTCATTTGC
>CAZVLY010000137.1:0-11167 GCA_964628175.1 uncultured Piscinibacter sp.
TGGGCTTGGCTTCACGCTTGAAGAAGCTGCCGGGGATCTTGCCGGCGGCGTAGGTCTTCTCGATGTAGTCGACGGTCAGCGGGAAGAAATCCTGGCCCGGCTTGGCATCGGTCTTGGCGACCACGGTGGCGAGGATCACGGTGTCCTCGACGTTGACGAGCACGGCGCCGCTGGACTGGCGGGCGATCTCGCCGGTCTCCAGCGTCACGCTGTGCTGGCCCCATTGGAAGGTCTTGGTGACTTTGTTGAACATGCTCATTGGGTTCTCCAATTCTTGGTGTTCGGCGACTCGTGGGGTATCGCCCTTGTCCCCGGAGCTGCGGCATCCTGGCGCGATGCCATTCCAGCGGCATTCCGCATCGGAACGCCCTTGGAATGACACATCGTCATCGTTGGCTGCCTGGCTCCAAACGCAAAGAGCCTGTGCTGGGGGATCCAGACAGGCTCTTCGATCTCATCGTCCGCTTACTTGCGCAGGCCCAGCTTCTGGATCAGCGCCGTGTAGCGCGTCGAGTCGCGGTCCTTCAGGTAGGCCAGCAGGCTCTTGCGCTGGTTGACCAGCTTGAGCAGGCCGCGGCGGCCGTGGTGGTCCTTCAGGTGGGTCTTGAAGTGCGGCGTCAGCTCGTTGATGCGAGCGGTCAGCAGCGCGATCTGCACTTCGGGGGATCCGGTGTCGTTGCCGCTGCGGGCATTGGCCTTGACGATTTCGGCCTTGTTGAGGGCGGTCATGTGCTCGTTTCCTGTTCATGAAACCGAGCTTCGGCCCCCTTCAAGGAATGGGGCACCCCGCCACGGTTTCCGGTTTCACTTGCGGACACCGGTGAAACCGACCAGTGCCGTGCCTGCTTGCCGCGCCGGGACGAACCCGCCAGCCGCAAAACCGCAGGATTATAGCCCGAGCGCCCGGGACAGCCGCTTCACCCCCTCGCTGAGCCGCTGCGGGTCGCGCGAGGCGAAGCACCAGCGCAGCCAGCCCTCGGCCTCCGGCCCGAAGGCCACCCCCGGCGCCAGCCCGAGGCTGACCTCGGTGACCAGGCGCCTGGCGAAGGCCAGCGAGTCGTCCTGCCCGGCGACGCGGAAGAAGGCGTACATGCCACCCTCCGGGCTCGCCACCGAGACGCCCGGCAGCGTCGCCAGCTGCGGCAGCAGCGTGTCGCGGCAGTGCTTGAGGCGGCCGATCAGGCCGGGCACGAAGTCGTCGGCGCCGGCCAGCGCCGCCAGGCCGGCGCGCTGCACGAACACCGGCGCGCAGGAGGTGTTGAACTCGATCAGCTTGCCCAGCGCGGCCACCAGCGGCTCGGGCGCGACCATCCAGCCCAGGCGCCAGCCGGTCATCAGGAAACTCTTGGAGAAGCTGTGCACCACCACCAGGCGGTCGTCGGCACCGGCCACGTCGAGGAAGCTCGGCGCACAGCGCGCGCCCTCGCGGAAGTAGACGCGCTCGTAGACCTCGTCGGCGACGATCCAGGTGCCGGTCGCGCGGCAATGGTCGAGGATGGCCTGCTGTTCGGCCCGCTCCAGCGTCCAGCCGGTCGGGTTGTTCGGCGCGTTGACGATCAGCACTTTGGTGGCGGGGGTGATGGCCGCCAGCAGCGCCGGCAGGTCGAGCCGCCAGGCCCCGCCCTCCACCTTCAGCGGCACGCGACGCACCGTGGCACCGAGGATCTCGGGCTGAGCGGTCAGGTTCGGCCACACCGGCACCACCGCGACCACCTCGTCACCATGGCCGGCCAGGGCCTGCATCGCCAGCATCAGCGCATTGACCCCCGACGAGGTGACGGCGATCCGCCCGGCCGCCACCGGGCCGTGCAGCGCCGAGGTGTAGCGCGACAGCGCCTCGCGCAGTTCGGGCAGGCCGAGGTTGTGGGCGTAGAAGGTCTCGCCGTCGGCGATCGACTTCTGCGCCGCTTCGCGCACGAAGGCCGGCGTGACCTCGTCGCTTTCGCCGAACCAGAAGGCGAGCACATCGCTGCGGCCGAGCCCGGCATTGGCGACCTCGCGGATCTTCGAGCCGGGAAGTTGGTCGATCACCGCTCTCATGGACGCTCCATCGTGCAGCCGTGGGGTTGTTCGGTCTGGCGGGCCTCGAAGCTGCGCAGGGTGCGAAAACCGTAGCCCGAGCCCTCGTTGTCGTAGCGCACACCGGGGGCGCCGAGCCGGTCCATCACGCTGACCACCAGGGGCTGGATGAACTGGTGGTCGGCCGCCCGCATGGTACCGGTGTGCAAGCCGCCGAGCGTGCGGCCGTCGTAGCGCATGCCTTCCAGCGCCGTCGCCACGGCCCCGGCCTCGGCGCTGCCGGCGCGCTCGATGGCCGCCACGAGCATCTCCACCATCACCTGCATGCGGGCGTGCTGATAGTCCTCCTCGGGCCGGGGAAAGCGGGCCCGGAACGCGGCATGGAAGTCGTGCGAGGCCGGCGTGTCGACGTTCGGGTGCCATTCGGCCACCGCCAGCACCCGGCCCACCCCCGCCTCGCCGATCGCCGCTGGCGCGCCGAGCGCATTGCCGTAGAAGCTGTAGATGCGCGCCTCGACGCCGACCTCGCGCATCGCGCGCACCAGCAGCGTCAGGTCATTGCCCCAGTTGCCGGTGAGCACCGCCTGCGCGCCGCTGGCCTTGATCTTCATGGCGTAGGGCAGGAAGTCCTTCACGCGGCCGATCGGGTGCAGTTCGTCGCCGACGATGGCGATGTCGGGCCGGCTCGCCGCCAGACGCGCGCGCGCGGCACGCTGCACATGCTGGCCGAAGCTGTAGTCCTGCCCGATCAGGTAGACCTTCTTCAGCGCGGAGTCGCCCTGCAGCACCTCGATCAGCGCGGCCAGGCGCATGTCGGCATGCGCATCGAAGCGGAAATGCCAGAAGCTGCACTTCTCGTTGGTCAGCGCCGGGTCGACGGCGGAATAGTTGAGCAGCAGCGCGCGCGACTGCGGCGTGCGCTGGTTGTACTTGTTCAGCGCATCGACCAGCACCATCGCCACGGCCGAGCTGTTGCCCTGCGCGATGAAGGCGACACGGCGGTCCAGCGCCGCGCGCAGCATCGCCAGCGATTCCTCGCTGCTGCCCTTGCCGTCGAAGCGCAAGAGCTCCAGCGGCCGCGCGCCACCGGACAGGCGGATGCCGCCGCGGGCGTTCACGCGTTCGACGGCCATCAGCAGATTGCGGTGGACCGCCTCGCCGGCATTGCCGAAACTGCCCGACAGGCCCTCGATCAGCGCGATGGGGATGGGTTCGGCGGCGGGTGCGGGCGGGGTTGCGGCCAGTGCCCCGGCGCAAAGGAAAGCGGCGCCGGCCAAGGCACCAGCCCAGTGGGAAAGGGTTCGTGTCATCGGAAGGAGGCTGCGCCGGCTTGCCCGGCAGGGCCGCGGATTCTAGGCGTCGGCGCGCACCACCTCGGCCAGCGGCCAGCGCGGACGCACGGTGAAGGCATGGTCGTGCGCCGCGGCCTGCGCGCCGCTCTGCAGGCGCAGCGCCGCGGCCAGCGCGATCATCGCGCCGTTGTCGGTGCACAGCGCGAGCTCGGGGTAGTGCACGCGGGCACCACGATTTCGGCAGGCCTCGTTCAACTGGCTGCGCAGCGATGCATTCGCGCCCACGCCGCCGGCCACCACCAGCCGGTCCAGACCGGTGTCGCGCAGCGCGGCGACCGACTTGCGCACCAGCACGTCGACGATGGCCTGCTGGGTCGAGGCCGCGAGGTGCGCGAGGTCCTGCTGGCAGACATTCGCGCCGAGCTTGCCCAGGCGGGTACGCACCGCCGTCTTCAGCCCGGCGAACGAGAAGTCGAGGTTGCCGCTGTGCAGCAGCGGCCGCGGCAGATCGAAGGTGGCCGGGTCGCCGAACTCCGCCAGACGCGCCAGCGCCGGCCCGCCGGGGTAACCCAGGCCCATCAGCTTGGCCGACTTGTCGAAGGCCTCGCCGGCCGCATCGTCGATGGTCTCGCCGAGCAGTTCGTACTGCGCCACGCCGTCGACACGCATCAGTTGCGTGTGCCCGCCCGACACGAGCAGCGCGACGAAGGGAAAGCTCGGCGGGTCGGCCGACAGGAACGGTGACAGCAGATGGCCTTCGAGGTGATGGATCGCCAGCGTCGGCTTGCCGAGCGCAGCGGCCAGCGCGCAGGCCACGCCGGCGCCCACCAGCAGCGCACCGGCCAGCCCGGGGCCTTGCGTGTAGGCCACCACGTCGATGTCGGCCAGGCTGCGGCCGGCCGAGGCCATCACCTGGCGCACCAGTGGCACGACGCGGCGGATGTGATCGCGGGAGGCGAGTTCGGGCACCACGCCGCCGTAGGCCTGGTGCATGTCGATCTGGGTGTGCAGCGCGTGCGCGAGCAGCGCGGGCGTACCCTGCGCGCCGGCCGAGACCAGCGCGACGCCGGTCTCGTCGCAGGACGATTCGATGCCGAGAACATTCATGCGCCGAGTCTACGGCGCGGCGCCCTGGCCCGATGCAGCCGCTCAGCGCTGGCCGGCGGTGCTGACGGTGCGCAGGTCCTGCGAAACCCGCCCACCGGCCAACACGACCACGCGCGCGGCCGCGGCGATGGTCTCCGGTCGGTGCGCGACGACCACGCGGGTGATCTCGAGCTGGCGGATCGCCTGGTTGACGAGCCGTTCGCGGTCGACGTCGAGCGCGCTGGTGGCCTCGTCGAGAAACAGGATCTTCGGCCGCTTGTAGAGTGCCCGCGCCAGCAGGATGCGCTGCTTCTGGCCACCGGAGATGCTGGCACCCATGTCGCCGATCAGCGTGTGATAACCCATCGGCATGGCCTCGATCTCGTCGTGCACGGCGGCGAAGCGCGCGCACTGCTCGACCCACTGCGCGTCCGCGCGGGCGTCGAAGAAGGCGATGTTGTCGGCGATCGAGCCGGCAAACAGCTGGTCGTCCTGCATGACCGTGCCGATCATGTCGCGCCAGGCACGCAGGCCCAGGTGGCGCATCGGCACGTCGCCGACGCGCACCTCGCCGGACTGCGGCGCGTGGATGCCGAGCATGATCTTGAGCAGCGTGGTCTTGCCGCAGCCCGAGGGGCCGACGATGGCCACCGATTCGCCCGGCTCGATGACGAGGTTCAGGTGCTCGATCACCGGCGGCTCGCCGTCGGAGTAGGCGAAGCGCACGTCGCGCAGTTCGAGCCGCGCGGCGAGTTCGTGCCGGCGCGGCGTGGCCTCGGGCTCCGCCTCGGGCGCGGTGAGCACGATGTCGGCGAGCCGCTCGCCCTGCAGGCGCAGCATCTTCAGCTCGACCACCTTGTCGATCAGGCCGCTGACACGCAGCGCGAACTGCTCCTTGTAGGCGAAGAACGCGAACAGCATGCCCACCGAGAAGCGCTGGTCGAGCACGAGCAGCGCACCGACCCAGATCACCGCCACGCGCTCCAGCCCGAACACCAGCTTGTGCAGCACGCCGAACAGCACCTCGAGCTTGCGCGTGGCGATGTTGGCGTTCATCGCGTCGACGACGAGGTTCATGAAGCGGGCCTGCCGATCCTCCTGGCGGTTGGCCAGCTTGATGGCCTGCACGCCGCGCAGCGACTCGAGGAAGTGGCTGGCGCGCTTGGCGTCGTGCACGATCGCCTCTTCGGTGGCTTCGCTCAGCGGCCGGAAGAAGGCCCAGCGCAGCAGCGCGTAGACGGCCACGCAGCCGATCGCGATCGCGCTCAGCGTCGGGCTGTAGACGAACATCATCCCCAGGGTCACGACGACGAGCGCACCGTCGAGCACCACCTCGATGAAGCTGGTGGTCAGCGTCTGCTGGATCTGCTGCACGGCGCCGAAGCGCGACAGCACGTCACCGGTGTGGCGTTTCTCGAACCAGTCCACCGGCAGCCGCATCAGGTGCGCGAAGACGTTGTTCAGCCACTGCAGGTTGAGCGTGCTCGACAGGTGCAGCACCGCCCAGGAGCGCACCGCGCCGGTGGCCACCTGCAACAGCACGAGCAGCCCGAAACCGATGCCCAGCGTGACCAGCAGATCGCGGTCGGCACTGACGAGCACGCCATCCACCACCCACTGCATGAAGAACGGCGAAAGCAGTACGAAGGCTTCGAGCGCCAGCGCGAGCGCGAAGATCTGGACCAGCGAGCGCTTCAGCCCGGTGACCCGGCCCAGCAGCTGGCGCAGACCGATCGGCCGGTGCTCGCGGCGCGGCTGGAAGTCGGCGCGCGGCGTCAGCTCCAGCACCACGCCGGTGAAGTGTCGCGACACTTCGGCGAGCGACACCCGCCGCACACCGCGCGCCGGGTCGTGGATGATCGCGTGGCCGCGGCGCACTTCCTTCAGCACCACGAAGTGATTCAGGTCCCAGTGCAGCACGCAGGGCGTGGCGAGCTGGTCGAGATGCTCCATCTCGGCGCGCAGCGCGCGGGCATTGAGCTGGATCTGCCCGGCCATGCGCACCATGTCGACCATGGTGGCGCCCTTGAGCGACAGTGAGAAGCGCCGGCGCAGGCCCTGCAGGTCGGTGTGCAGGCCGTGGTACGAGGCCACCATCGCCAGGCAGGCCAGGCCGCACTCGGCGCCTTCGGTCTGCAGCAGCATCGGCAGCCGGGCGCCGCCGAACCCGAGTCGCAGGGCGTCGATCATGCTCAGACCCGGCTCGCCAGCCCGAGCAGTGGCTCGAAGATCCATTCGATCAGGCGGCGGCGATCAAGCAGCACGTCGGCCTCGAGCTGCATGCCGGGCGACAGCGCCTGCTCGCGGCCGTAGGCCGCGACGGCCTGCTTGTCGAGCGTGACGGTGATGCGGTACAGCGGCTCGGCCTCGCCGTCGGCTTTCGGCAGCGGCACGCCGGCCAGTTCACTGGCCTGCAGCGGCGAGCGCGAGACCTGCGCCACCTGCCCGCCCTGCAGGCCGAACTTCTGGTACGGAAAGGCCTGGTAGCGCAGCAGCACGGCCTGCTCGGGCTTGACGAAACCGACGGCGCTCGATGGCGCGAACAGGTGCGCCTGCAGCTTCGCGTCGACCGGCAACAGGCTGGCCAGCGCGACCGAGGCGTTGACGGACTGGCCGGGCTGCGCGACCACGCCGGTCACCGTGCCGTCCTGCGGCGCGCGGATCTCGATGCGGCGGCGGGAGTCGTTCTCGGCCTGCTGCTGCGCGATCTCCGCCATGTCGCGCTCGAGTTCGCCCTGCGCCACCTGGGTCTGCAGCGGCAGCTCGCGGCGGCGCGCCAGCAACTGGTCGATCTCGCGCAGTTGCGCAGCGCGCTGGCGCTGCAGCGACTGCGCCTGGGCACGCAGGCCGAGCAGCTCTTCGCTCTTGGCCTGCACTTGCGCGGCCGAGATGAAGTTGTCGGCACGCAGCGATTCGAGCCGTGCCAGCGCCTGCCCGGCCAGCGCCAGGCGCTGCTCGTGCAGTCGCGCCTCGGCATCGATCTGGGCCAGTTCGCCGCGCATGGTGGCGACCTGGCGGTCGAGCGCCTGGGCGCGCTCACGCTCGAGTTCGGCCTGCTGGCGGGCCGCACCCTGCAGGCTGCGCTCGCGGGCCGTCAGCGTCTCGCGCACGTTGCCCGAAACGTTGGCGGAATCGACCGACAGCACGTACAGCACGTCGCCGGCACGCACACTCGCGCCTTCGACGGCGCGGCTCTCGAGTACCGTCGCGGCCTGCGGCGCCATCAGGCGCATGACGCCACGGTCGGGCGCGAGAAAGCCCTTCACATGGGCTTTGCGCGTGTACTCGCCGACCCACAGGTAGGCGGCGACGAGCACCGCCGCACCCACGGCCAGCAACGTGAGCGCGTGAAGTGACACCGGCCGCAGCAGCTGGATGCTGCCGAGCCATTGGCTCTGCCGGTTCTCGATGACTTCGGCGCGGAACAGGCTGCTCATCGGCTCACCAGGAAAGCGGCCTGCGCCCGCTGCTCGAGGCAGCACAAGCCGGCACGCCGGTGTGAAGATCCGTCCGACACGGACGGATCCGTCTCACCAGTACTTGTTCGGGCCGTCGACGCCACCGGCCACGTGCTTGAGGGCACGCGAATCGAGCTCCACAGGGCCGGTCTTCGGCGCGCGCTTGTCGACAGCGGCCGGGGCACGCTTGGAGGTCTGGTGGGTCTGCGGTTGAATGCGCTTTTGCGTTTGCATGCGGGGCTCCTGGCTGAGTGCGTTCGCGCATCGATTGCGCAATGGCATTGCATCAGCCGGCCTCGCATCGGGGAACTGTCAGGTCTTACAGGTCCGAAGCCATCGACGAACCGGGTTCGTCGTCAGGTCATCGCGAGCCGACACATGGCGTCAGCGGATGAGCCCTAGTCGAAGCGCCTTGAGCACCGCTTGATGCTTGTTGATGCAACCGAGCTTGTGCATGGCGTTGTTGACGTGCAGCACGGCCGTGCGCTCGCTGATGCCCAGGATGTTGCCGACTTCCCAGGCGGTCTTCCCATCCATGGTCCAGCGCAGGCTCTCGACTTCACGCGGTGTCAGGCTGGGCACATCCGGGTCGCCGGCCGCCGGCATCATGATGCGCATGGCAGCCTCCTGCGCATGGACGGCAAACAGCTGCAGGTCGGCCACGATGCGCGTGAGTTCGGAACGATCCTTGGGCAAGGATTGATCGCGGTCCACGCCGAGGAAGAAGTGCCGTCCCTGCGGCAGATGCAGCGCCATCGCGACACCCGTGCGATAGCCGAAGCGCGCCTGCCCGTCCCACAGGTCGCCTTGACCCGCGCCGACATAGGTGTCCTGCGACCAGATGATGGGCACGCTCTGCTTCTTGCAGTGCTGCATGACCGGATCCTGCCGGCCTCGTCCCATGTCTTCGAACATGTCCCGGTAGCTGGCCGGAGCGTTGTCGACGCTGATGAACTCGGGCTCGCCCAGGAAGTGGTCGACGATCGTCGTCGCCGAGACGGTATCGAAGCCGAGCCGCTTTGCGAAACGCACGACCTGTCCCAGGAACTCGTCGCGATCCCTGGCTTCCAGCACCGACAGATAACCGTCCTGCAGCATGCGTTTTATCCAGCTCGCGCCGCGTTAAGTCGATTCCTCGCGACCTTGCGCCCGTCCCTGCAAGGTCTTACAGATGGCACGACGACTTGGCCTTGCCACACTCTCGTCCATCGCATCAAGAACGATGGATGACCATCGGATGTACCAGCCCATGACACCTGCCTGGATAGTCTGCGCATGGCCACCGGTATTGTGGCAGGTGGACGTTGCACCGCATCTTCGCCTCGTCCACCTCGGCACCCGTGTTCTCCATTATGGGGACGACGCCTGCCTTTGCAGCGGGCAGACGCTGTGGGGAGAAGCCTCTAACGACCGGTCGGCCGGCGTGGCCTGGGACTGGATCGAGGTCGAGGAAGGCGTGCTCGCCATCGCCGACCCGCTCGGCCTGGTGACGAACCTGAAACTGCTCGACTCGCACGGCAAGGCCCTGAGCGACTTCCAGGTGGCCGTGCATTTGAACGGCCTGGTGCATGCGCTGCCTTGGCAAACCGAAGTCCAGAGAGCCCTCCATCACCACGACGCGTGACGCGACGCCAAACAGCATCTCGTTACCAAGAGATCGTCAGCAAAACCCCGAAAGGCGGCGTCACTCCCCTTCACGCCACCGCAGGACCGGACTACCCTGCAAATCATAGCGGCAACAAAGTATTGCCGCACGCCCTCTGAGTCGTTGGAGCCATGAAAGAGTATCGCCTGTCCGCCTGGCCTGATCTCGGTGCCACCTACGAGCGCACGCCGTATCGCCGCATCCTCAGCGACATGTCGCAGCGGCACGTCACGCTCGCGCAGCTGTACGCGCGCAGCGGGCTGCCGCGACAGCAGGTGAGCGCGTTCGTCGGCATGCTGGTGGACCGCGGGCTGGTCATGCAGCGCGAGGCGGCTCGGGTCGACCGGCTCGCCGCGTCGCTGCGTCCGCTGGGCGGCTGGTTGCGCCGCGCGTTCGCGCGCACACCCGGCGGCCGCCCTCGCTGAGGCTGGCGCGAATGTTGCTCCTGCCGGTGCATGTCCACTGCGGCACCGCTTCGAATCGTCATCGTCGCCCCGGAACCGCTCGAGCGCGACCTGGCGGACGCGCACACGGAATCTGAGCTCGAACGTTCGCGCAGCCTGCGCATCGGCCTCCTGGAGAGCGGCTACAACATCGTCGCGGTGCTGCCGGCGGACACCTTCCTGACCGAGCGCCTGGCGCAGATCGCGCCGGACATGGTCATCGTGGATGCCGAGAGCCAGGCGCGCGACACGCTGGAACATGTCGTGATGGCGACCCGGGACGCACGGCGCCCCATCGTTCTGTTCACCAACGACGACGACACCAGCCAGGTCGGTGCGGCCATCGCGGCCGGCGTGTCGGCCTACGTGGTGGCCGGGCTCGCGCCGGAGCGCATTCGCCCCGTGATCGACGTCGCGCTGGCGCGCTTCACGCACGAGGAGAACCTGCGCCGCGAACTGGCCGATGCCCGCACCCAGCTCAGCGAGCGCAAGGTGATCGACAAGGCCAAGGGCATCCTGATGACCCGGCACTCGCTGAGCGAAGAGACGGCCTACGCGCGCCTGCGCAAGACGGCGATGGATCGCGGCATGAAGCTTGCCGACGTCGCACAGCGGATCGTCGACGTCGCCGACCTGCTGATCTGAGCCGGCAGCGCACAAGGCGGGTGCGCCGGGCGCGACGGCGCACCTCAAATGGTGCACAGCAGCATCGATTCGCAGGACACTGGCGGGCAGAACGCTGGCACAGCGATTGCAACGGCTGCAGCGAAGGGTCAAAGGCGACCCTCCCGATCACCGAAACGCATCAAGGCCGATCCGCTTCGGTGGGACGACGACGTCCTCACGATCTCCGCCCCACCGGGCAGACGACGTGTGGACGTTTTTTTTCGACTGCACTTCAGCCAACCGCCATGACCCACTCGACGACACGGAAGATCCTCATGAGCCGCAGAACCCTCATCAAGGCCGCCGCAGCCACCGGCGCCACGGGCCTGGTGCCCGGACTGCAGAGCGCGGTCTACGCGCAGGGCTCCGACAAGCCCGAGAAGGAGGAGGTGCGCATCGGCTTCATTCCGCTGACCGACTGCGCTTCGGTGGTGATGGCCTCGGTGCTGGGCTTCGACAAGAAGTACGGCGTGAAGATCATCCCGACCAAGGAAGCCTCCTGGGCCGGCGTGCGCGACAAGCTGGTCAACGGCGAACTCGACATGGCGCACGTGCTGT
>CAZVLY010000138.1:0-3718 GCA_964628175.1 uncultured Piscinibacter sp.
GCGGCCGCCGTGGTCGCGCCGGCCTTGATCGCCTTCAACGTGCCGCCCTCGGCCACGTTTCTCAACCAGGTCGCCGCGCTGATCGGCTGGGCCGGCTGGCTGATGCTGCTGGCCGGCTCGCTGCCGATGCGGCGGGGGGCAGGCAGCAGCGATTCCGGCGCGATCGCACTGATCTGCGCGCTCGGGCTGCTCGGCCTCGCCGCACTGGTGGCGCCGCTGTGGACGGGCCTGCCCGCCACCCTGTCACTGTCGGCCGTCGGCATGATCGGCGCCGCCGTGCTGACCGCCGTGATCGCCGTCGGCGTGCAACGCGCCGGCCTCGGGGTCGAGGCGTTCGCCGCGTTCTGCTTCGCGCTGCTGGCCGCCGGGCTGGCCAGTGCCGTCATCGGCCTGGTGCAGGTCTACTTCCCCGAGTTCGCCGATGGCAACTGGATCGCGCTGAGCACGCTCGGCGACCGCGCGGTGGGCAACCTGCGCCAGCCGAATCACCTGTGCAGCCTGCTGCTGTGGTCGATGATCGCCGCAGTGTGGCTGGCGCAGACGCAGCGCCTGCCGCGTGCGCTGGCGCCGGCCGTGCTGTTGCTGCTGCTCGCCGGCGTGGTGCTCAGCGCCTCGCGCACCGGCATGATCGGCGCCGCTGTGCTGGCACTGTGGGGCCTGATCGACCGCCGCCTGGAGCGCAGCGTGCGCGTGCAGCTGTGGCTGGCTCCGCTGGCCTATGCGCTGCTGTACGCGCTGATCACCTTCTGGGCCCACCAGCACAACGAGGTCTTCGGCGGCGAAGTGCAGCTGCAGAAGTCGGACATCTCCAGCTCCCGCTTCGGCATCTGGGCCAACACGATCGCGCTGATCGCCGCGCACCCCTGGGCGGGCGTGGGCTTCGGCGAGTTCAACTTCGCCTGGTCGCTGAACGTGTTCCCGGGCCGGCCGGTGGCCTTCTTCGATCACACGCACAACCTGCCGCTGCAGCTGGCCGTGGAACTCGGCCTGCCCTTGGCGGCGCTGGTGCTCGCCTTGCTGCTGTGGGCGCTGGTCCGGGCCTGGGCACTGGCCTTGTCGGGCCAGGCCGACGACATGGCGATGCGCCGCGCTGCGCTGGTGATGGTGCTGATGATCTCGCTGCACAGCCTGCTCGAGTACCCGCTGTGGTACGCCTACTTCCTGCTGCCGGCGGTTTTCGCCTTCGGGCTGTGCCTCGGTGTGCGCGCGCCTGCCGTGGCCGCACCCGCGCCGGCTTCGCGCATCAATGCCCTGGTGCTCGCCGCACTGCTGATGATGGCCGGCGGCGCCGCCTCGCTTTACGACTTCCGCCGCGTGGTGGTGATCTTCGCGCCGCCGGACAACGCCTCGCCGCTGGCGCAGCGCATCGCCGAGGGCCGGCGCAGCTGGTTCTTCGGCCACCATGCCGACTACGCGGCCGCCACCACGGTGGAGCATCCGTCGCAGGCCATGGACGCCTTCGAGCGCGCGCCGCATTACCTGCTGGACACGCGCATCATGATTGCCTGGGCCACCGCGCTCGACGAGGTCGGCCAGACCGACCGCGCGCGCCACCTCGCGCAGCGCCTGCGCGAGTTCCGCAACCCGCTGTCCGACGACTTCTTCGCGGCCTGCGCCAAGCCGGCGGCCGGTGCCACGCCGCCCTTCCAGTGCGAGCCGCCGGCCAGGCGCGACGACTACACCGACTTCCGCTGAGGAAACCTCAGGGCGCGGCCACCCAGTCGCCCGACTTGCCGCCGTGCTTCTCGAGCACGCGGATGCCGTCCATCACCATGCCGCGGTCGGCCGCCTTGCACATGTCGTAGACGGTCAGCAGGCCGACCTGCACGGCGGTCAGCGCCTCCATCTCGACGCCGGTGCGTCCGTGGGTCTCGACCTGCGCCGTGCAGCGCACGCTGTTCGAGGCCGCATCGATCTCGAACTCCACCGCCACGCGCGTGATCGGCAGCGGGTGGCACAGCGGAATCAGCTCCGAGGTGCGCTTGGCCGCCTGGATGGCGGCGATGCGCGCCACGCCGATCACGTCGCCCTTCTTGGCGGTGCCACCCTGGATGAGCGCCAGCGTGGCCGGCAACATGCGGATCGTGCCGGTGGCGCGCGCGATGCGGTGTGTCTCGGCCTTGGCCGACACGTCGACCATGTGGGCCTGGCCTTGGGCGTCGAAGTGCGTGAGCGGCGAAGTCATGGGAGGAAACACTCGGGAAACGTTTCGCGGGCATGATAGCGGCGCACCGGACAAGCCCCGCAGGGCCGTCCCCACTTCCGTGTCGATGCCGATTCCCCTCCCCCGACGACTGCTCGCCGCGCTGTGCGCCGCGGCGCTGATGCTGCCCGCCGCGCCGCTGCGGGCCCAGCACAACCTGCCGGCGCTGGGCGATGCGGCCACCGAGGACTTCGGCGTCGTCACCGAGCGCCGTGTCGGCGAGCAGATCATGCGCGAGGTGCGGCGCGACGCCGACTACCTCGACGACCCGCTGCTGCTCGAGTACGTGCAGGGCATCTGGTCGCCGCTGGTCGCGCAGGCGCGCGCCAACGGCAACATCACCGCCGAGATCGAGACGCGCTTCTCCTGGGAGGCCTTCCTCGTGCGCGACCGCAGCGTCAACGCCTTCGCGCTGCCCGGCGGCTACGTCGGTGTGCACCTGGGCCTGATCGCGCTGACCGGCTCGCGCGACGAGCTCGCCGCGGTGCTCGCGCACGAGCTGTCGCATGTCACGCAGCGCCACATCGCACGCGGCATCACCAACAGCAAGCGCCAGTCGCTGATCGGCCTGGCCGCGATGATCATCGGCGTGATCGCCGCCAGCCGGGCCAACAGCACCGACGGCGTGGCCGCGGTGGTGACCGGCGGCCAGGCGGCCTCGATCCAGGGCCAGCTCAACTTCTCGCGCGACATGGAGCGCGAGGCCGATCGCATCGGCTTCCAGGTGCTCACCGGCGCCGGCTTCTCGCCCGGCGGCATGGCGGCGATGTTCGAGAAGCTCGACCAGTCCTCGCGGCTGAACGACAGCGGCGGCTACCCCTACCTGCGCAGCCACCCGCTGACCACCGAACGCATCGGCGAGGCGCGCGCGCGTTTGGGAACCGCGCCGTCGCGCGCGGCCCCGGGCCCGGGCGGCACGGGCTTCGAGCATGCACTCGCGCAGGCCCGTTCGCGCGTGCTGATGGACACGCGCGTCGATGCCCTGCGCCGCTGGCAGGCGCTGGACGCGACGCGGCCCGATCTCACGACGGCACAGCGCCTGGCCGATGCCTACAGCAGCGCGCTCGCCTCGATCCTGCTGCGCGATGCGGACCGGGCCGACGCGTCGATCGTGCGCGCGCAGGCGGTGCTCGCCGATGTGGCGCGCCCGGAGGCGCGCGCGGCGCGCTGGGTCACGATGCTCAAGGTGCAAGCCCAGCTCGCACGGGGCGACGTGGCGGGCGCGACGGCGAGCCTGAAGCCGCTCGCCGCCGACGCGAGCCGCCCCGTCATGTTGATGACGGCCGATCTCGCATTGGCCGGCGCCGGCGGCGAGACCGCGCTCAAGCGCAGTGCCGAAGACCTGCAGACGCGTGTGGCCGCCCAGCCCGGCGACGTGCTCGCCTGGTCGCTGCTGTCGCGCACCTGGGCCAAGCTCGGCCAGCCGCTGCGCTCACTGCGTGCCGAGGGGGAGGCGCAATACGCGATGGGCGACCTGCGCGGCGCGATCGACCGGCTGCGCGCCGGGCAGCGCCT
>CAZVLY010000138.1:3818-9185 GCA_964628175.1 uncultured Piscinibacter sp.
CGGCGCCAGCGAGTTCGCCTTCGGCACCGGCGGGCCGGCGGTGCTGAACACGCAGCCCTACGAAGGCGCGACGATCGAGGAAGACCAGCACTTCCTGCTGCAGCTCAGCGGTGCCGCCACCGCCCAGAGCATCGCAGCCAACGCCTGGTGCGAGGTCGAAGGCATCGGCGAGCGTGTGCCGCTGAGCATCGTCACCGGTGCGGCGCGAGACGCCGTGATCAAGGCGCGCCGCCTGGAGAAGCAGGCCGAGCGCTGGCTGCTCGCCACCTGCCAGCGCCCGCTGCCCCACGACGTGCGGCTGCGCCTCGTCTGGGGCCGCGGCATCGCGGCGCAGGCCAACCCGAAGGTGCTCAGCACGGTCGAGCAGCGCTTCGAGTTCCGCGTGCGCAAGCCCTTCATCGCCGAGTTCAGCTGCGAGCGCGAACGTGCCGGCGCGGCCTGCCTGCCGATCCGGCCGATGACGCTCGGCTTCTCGGCGCCGGTGCCACGCGCACTGGCCGCGCAGGCACGCCTGAAGCCGGCCACCGGCACCGCGCTCGCGCCGGTGTTCGACAAGGACGACAAGTCCGACGAGGTGCAGCAGATCGCCTTCCCGACGCCGCTGCCCGAGAACGCCACGTTCACGATCGAGCTGCCCGCCGGGCTGAAGGACAACGCCGGCCGCGCGCTGGCCAACGTGACGAGCTTCCCCTTGAAAGTCGCCAGCGGCGACGCGCCGCCGCTCGCCAAGTTCGCTTCCGCGCCCTTCGGCGTTCTCGAGCGCGAAGGCGGCGAGGCGGTGCTGCCCGTGACGTTGCGCCATGTGCAGGGCGAGCTGCGGCCGGCGGCCCCCCAGGGCCAGCTGCGCGTGCGCCGCGTGCTCGGTGCTGCCGAGGTGCTCGACTGGTACGCGAAGCTGCGCCGCCACCACGAGACGCGCCTGACGGCGCAGGAGCTCGGCCTGCCGCAGCGCGACTGGTACGACACCACCGAGGAGCGCGACGCCAAGGGCCGCGTCGTCAGGCAGCGCACCGAGCGCATGGTGGCCACGCGCGAGGTGTCGCTGCTGGCCGGCGATGCGCAGGCGCGCCGCATCGAGCTGCCGCAGCTCGCCGGCGGCGACCCGCGCCCCTTCGAGGTGGTCGGCATCCCGCTGGCCGAGCCCGGCTTCCACGTCGTCGAGATCGAGTCGCTGCGCCTGGGCGAATCGCTGCTCGACAGGAAGTCGCCGATGTTCGTGCGCACCGGCGTGCTGGTCACCAACCTCGGCGTGCACCTCAAGCACGGGCGCGAGAATGCGCTGGTGTGGGTGACCTCGCTGGACCGCGGCAAGCCGGTCGAAGGCGCCGAGGTGGTCATCCACGACTGCCATGGCGAGCCGTTGTGGAAGGGCCGCACCGATGCGAACGGCCTGGCGCGCGCGGCGCAGGCCTTCGAGCTGCAGTTCGAGGGCTGCCCCGCGGACGACGGCCTGTTCGTCACTGCGCACCACACCGACGCCAAGGGCGTGGCCGACATGGCCTTCGTGTTCGGCAGCTGGCAGAAGGGCATCGAGCCCTGGCGCTTCAACCACCCGACCTCCAGCGGGCCGCAGCCCGAGCTGCGCGTGCACAGCGTGCTCGACCGCTCGCTGCTGCGCGCCGGCGAGACGGTGTCGATGAAGCACTTCGTGCGCGTCGAGACTTCGGCCGGCCTCGCGGCTGCAGCACCCGAGGCGCTGCCGAACCAGCTGAAGATCGTGCACGACGGCAGCGGCCAGGAGTTCGTGCAGCCGCTGGTCTGGAACGGCACGCGCCATGCGCTGTCGACCTGGAACATCCCGGCCGCCGCCAAGCTGGGCAGCTACCGCATCGTGCTGGAGCGCACGGGGGCAGACGAACGGCAACGGCGAAGCTGGAGCGGCGGCGACTTCCGCGTCGAGGAGTTCCGCCTGCCGCTGGTGGATGCGCGCCTCAGCGGCCCGAAGGACTTGCCCATTGCGCCGACCTCGCTGCCCATCGGCGTGCAGATGAACTTCTTCTCCGGCGGGCCGATGGGCAACGCGCCGCTGAAGGCCTCGGCACTGCTGCGCGAGCGCCCGGCCGGCATGGCCGGCTACGACGACTTCAGCTTCCAGCCGCCGCGCGATCTCGCGCGCGGCGAGCAGCCGGACGACGAGGAGGCCTCGCGCGGCGAAGGCCGGCTGGTGGCCGACAAGCTGCCGCTGACGACCGATCGCAATGGCGCTGCCAGCTTCACGCTGAAGGAGCTGCCGAAGATCACGCGCCCGAGCGAGATCGTCGCCGAGGTGACCTACAACGACCCGAACGGCGAGGTGCAGACCGCCTCGACGACGCTGCGTCTGTGGCCGGCCGCCGTGGTGCCGGGCATCCGCACCGGCTCGTGGGCCAGTGCGCGCGGCAAGGTCAATCTCACCGCGCTGGCGCTGGACACGGCCGGCAAGCCGATCAAGGGCCAGATGCTCGAGGTGCGTGCGCGGCTGGCCCAGGTGATCAGCACGCGCAAGCGCCTGGTCGGCGGCTTCTACGCCTACGACAACCGCACCGAAGTGAAGGAGCTCGGCGTGCTGTGCAGCGGCGCGAGCGACGACCGCGGCCAGCTCGCCTGCGAGGCCACGCTGGACACGGCCGGCCAGGTCGAGCTCGTCGTGCAGGCGAAGGACGCGGCGGGCCACGTCGCGCAGGCGGCCGGCAGCGTGTGGGTGACGAAGCAGGGCGAGCTCTGGTTCGCGCAGGACAACGACGACCGCATCGACGTGCTGCCCGAGAAGAAGCGCTACGAGCCCGGCGAGACGGCAAGGCTGCAGGTGCGCATGCCCTTCCGCGAGGCGACGGCGCTGGTGGCGATCGAGCGCGAAGGCGTGATCGACACCCGCGTGATCACCTTGCGCGGCGACGACCCGACGATCCTGCTCCCGATCGACAAGGCCTGGGCGCCCAACGTGTACGTCAGCGTGCTGGCGCTGCGCGGGCGCATCCGCGAGGTCAAGTGGTACTCGTTCTTCGCCTGGGGCTGGAAGCAGCCGCTGGACTGGTGGCGCGCCTTCCGCGACGAGGGGCCGGACTACCAGGCGCCCACTGCGATGGTCGACCTCGCCAAGCCGGCTTTCAAGCTCGGCGTGGCGGCGCTGCAGGTGGGCCTGGCCGAGCACGAGCTGCAGGTCGCGGTCACGGCCGACCAGCCGCAGTACGCGGTGCGCCAGAAGGTGAAGGCGCGCATCAAGGTGGCCTTCCAGGGCAAACCGCTGGCCGGCACCGAGGTCGCCTTCGCGGCGGTCGACGAGGGCCTGCTCGCGCTGCGCGGCAACGAGTCCTGGGACCTGCTGCACGCGATGATCCAGCAGCGTGCCTGGGGCGTGGGCACGGCCACCGGGCAGAGCGAGATCATCGGCCGGCGCCACTACGGCCGCAAGGCGGTGGCCGCGGGCGGCGGCGGCGGGCGCGGCGGTGCGCGCGAACTGTTCGACACGCTGCTGCTGTGGAACCCGCGCGTCGTGCTCGACGCCAACGGCGAGGCGCTGATCGAGGTGCCGCTGAACGATTCGCTGACCAGCTTCCGCCTCGTCGCGGTGGCCGACGAAGGCGTGCAGCGCTTCGGCAGCGGCAGCACCAGCATCCGCGTCACGCAGGACCTGCAGGTGCTCTCCGGACTGCCGCCGCTGGTGCGCGAGGGCGACCGCTTCGCGGCGATGCTCACGCTGCGCAACACCACGGCTCGGACGATGAAGCTGCGCGCCACGCTCGCGGGCACGGCGAACAGCGGCAGCGGCGCCGAGATCGTGCGCACGCCGCTGAACTTCCCGCCGCAGGAGCTGACGCTGGCCGCCGGTGCGGCGCAGGAGATCACCTGGCCGGTGGACGTGCCGGCCGATGCCTTCAGCATCGCCTGGGAGGCCGCGGTGGACGAGCAGGGCGGTGCCGCGAAGGACCGTCTCAAGCTCACGCAGCTGGTGACGTCCGCGGTGCCGGTGCGCGTGCTGCAGGCGACGCTGACGCAGCTCGATGCGCCGTTCTCGCTGCCGGTGGCCGCGCCCGCCGACGCGCTGCCGGCCTCGGGCGTGAAGCGGGGCGGGCTCGCCGTCGCGCTGCAACCGAAGCTCAGTGGCGCACTGCCGGGCCTGCGGCGCTTCTTCGAGACCTACCCGTTCAGCTGCCTCGAGCAGAAGACATCGAAGGCCGTGGGCCTGCGCGACGAGGCGCTGTGGAATGCGGTGAGCAACAGCCTGCCGACCTACCTCGACAAGGACGGCCTGGCGAACTACTTCCCGCCGCGCGCCGAGGACGGCGCGCGCGGCAGCGACCGGCTCACCGCCTACATCGTCGCCGCCACGCACGAGGCCGGCTTCACGCTGCCGGCGGCGGCGCGCGATGCGATGCTCGATGGCCTGACCGCCTTCGTCGAAGGCCGCATCGAGCGCAAGTTCTGGTCGCCCAAGCCGGACCTCGACGTGCGCAAGCTCGCCGCCATCGAAGCGCTCGCGCGCCACGGCCGCGCGCAGGCGCGCATGCTCGGCTCGGTCAACCTCACGCCCAACGTCTGGCCGACGGCGGCGCTGATCGACTGGCTGTCGATCCTGCGCCGTGTGAACGGCATTCCCGACCAGGCCAAGCGGCTCGACGAAGTGCAGCAGATCCTGCGTGGGCGCCTGAGCTTCGCCGGCACGACGCTGCGCTTCTCCACCGAGGACGAGGACTTCTGGTGGTGGCTGATGGACAGTGCCGATGCCAATGCGGCCAAGCTCATCCTCGCCACGCTCGACGCCCCGGCCTGGAAGGACGATCTGCCGCGCCTGGTGGTCGGCAGCCTCGCACGGCAGAAGCGCGGCGCGTGGCTGACCACCACCGCCAACCTGTGGGGCTCGCTCGCGCTGGACAAGTTCTCGGCGAAGTTCGAGTCGGTGACAGTCGGCGGGCGCAGCGTCGCGACGACGGGCGGCGCGCCGCAGGCGATCGACTGGTCGCGCAGTGCCGAAGGGGGCCGCCTGCCACTGCCCTGGCCCGACAAGGCTGGCACTCTGAGCGTCACGCACGAAGGCACCGGCAAACCCTGGCTCACCGTGCAGAGTCTGGCCGCGATCCCGCTGAAGGCGCCGCTGCGCGCGGGTTACGCCATCACGCGAAGCATCAGCGCGGTGGAGCAGAAGGACAAGGCGCGCTGGTCGCGCGGCGACGTGATGCGCGTTCGTCTGGAGGTGGAAGCGCAGTCCGACATGACCTGGGTGGTGGTGAGCGACCCGGTGCCCGGCGGCGCCACGCTGCTCGGCTCGGGCCTGGGCCGCGACTCGGCCATTGCCACGCGCGGCGAGAAGCAGGAGGGCCGCGCCTGGGCCGCCTACGAGGAGCGCAGCTTCGAGGCCTTCCGCAGCTACTTCGACTACCTGCCGCGCGG
>CAZVLY010000138.1:9285-11093 GCA_964628175.1 uncultured Piscinibacter sp.
GGCGTGCCGGTGCAGACGCTGCGCGTCGACAAGTCGGTGCGCCGCCTCCCCTGGGTGCCGCTGGCCGACACCTCGCCGGCCCTGCTGCGCGCCATCGTGCTCAGCGAGGACAGGCGTTTTCACGAACACAGCGGCGTCGACTGGCAGGCGGTGGCGGCCAGTGCCTGGGCCAACCTGTGGAACACGCGCACGCGCGGCGCCTCGACGCTGACCATGCAGCTCGCCGGCCTGATCGACGAGGGCCTGGCGCGGCCGGCCGGCGGGCGCAGCGTGGTGCAGAAGATCGGCCAGGCGGTCACGGCGACGCAGCTCGAGCGGCAGTGGAAGAAGAGCCAGATCCTCGAGGCCTACCTGAACGCCGTGCCGCTGCGCGGCGAGCTGGTCGGCGTGCCGGCGCTGGCTCTGACGCTGTTCGGCAAGCACGCCAGCGGCCTGGACGACACCGAGGCGGCGATCACCGCCGCGCTGGTGCGCGCGCCGAATGCGCCGCCCGAGCGCGTGGCCCAGCGCGCCTGCGAGGTGCTGGCGCTGCAGCAGCGCAGCTGCGTCGGCATCGAGCTGCAGACGCGCGCGGCCCTGTCGCGCAGCGGCGGCATGCCGCTCGGCGAACAGCTGGCGCCGCATTTCGCACGCCAGGCCATCGATGCGCAGGGGCCGGCCGTCCAGCGCAGCACTCTTGACGCGGGTGTGCAGCGCCTGGCCATCGAGACGCTGCGCCACCAGCTCGCCGAACTGAGCGGCCGCAACGTCGAGGACGGCGCCATCGTCGTGCTCGACAACGCCAGCGGCGCGGTGCTCGCGTGGGTGGGTGCCAACGGCGGAACCTCGGCCGCGGCGCAGGTCGACGGCGTGCTCGCGCGGCGCCAGCCCGGCTCGACCATCAAGCCCTTCGTCTACGCGCTGGCCTTCGAGAAGCGACTCATCACGCCGGCCAGCCTGATCGACGACTCGCCGGCGCAGATCGCCACGGCCTCGGGCCTGTACCTGCCGCAGAACTACGACCGCGAGTTCAAGGGCTGGGTGAGCGCGCGCTCGGCGCTGGGTGCCAGCCTGAACGTGCCGGCGGTGCGCGTGGGCGCGATGCTCGGGCCCGATGCGCTGTTCGCGCGGCTCGATGCCTTCGGCCTGTCGCTGAGCGAGTCCGCGGGCCACCACGGCCAGGCGCTGGCGCTGGGCAGCGCCGATGTCACGCTGCTGGCGCTGACCAACGCCTACCGCGCCCTGGCCAACGGTGGCAGGGCGAGCGCGCCCCTGTTGCGCGGCACGCCGGCAGCGCCCGTGTCCCCGCGGCGCGTGGCCGATGCGGCGGCCGTGCACCTGGTCGCCGACATCCTGGCCGACAACGGCGCGCGTGCCCGCACCTTCGGCCTGGACAGCGCGCTGGCCACGCGCGGCTTCGCAGCGGTGAAGACGGGCACCAGCAAGGACCTGCGCGACAACTGGTGCGTGGGCTTCACCGACCGCTACACCGTCGGCGTGTGGGTCGGCAACGCCAGCGGCGAGCCGATGCACGAGGTCAGCGGCGTGAGCGGCGCGGCGCCCATCTGGCACACGCTGGTGGCGCGGCTGCACGAAGGTCGCCCGTCGCGTGCGCCGGCGCGTCCTGCGGGCGTGGTCGTTTCACATGTCGCCTTCGAGGGGAACCGGGAGGCGCCGCGCGACGAAGTCTTCATCGCCGGCACCGAACAATCGCGCCAGCGCGACAGCAGCCAGCTCGCGCCGCGGCGCGCCTTCGGCATCAGCAGCCCGCGCGACGGCAGCCGCTATGCGCTCGACCCCGACATCCCGCCGGCGGCGCAGCAGATCCG
>CAZVLY010000139.1:0-11071 GCA_964628175.1 uncultured Piscinibacter sp.
CGCAGCACCGACTACGGTGACGACAAGGACCGCGTGATGCGCAAGTCCGACGGCAACTACACCTACTTCGTGCCCGACGTCGCCTACCACCTGGCCAAGTTCGAACGCGGCTTCGCCAAGGCGATCAACATCCAGGGCGGCGACCACCACGGCACCATCGCGCGCGTGCGCGCCGGCGTGCAGGCGGCCGGCATGGGCGTGCCCGCAGGCTACCCCGACTACGTGCTGCACAAGATGGTCACCGTGATGAAGGGCGGCGAGGAGGTGAAGATCTCCAAGCGCGCCGGCAGCTACGTGACGCTGCGCGACCTGGTCGACTGGACCGGCCGCGACGCGGTGCGCTTCTTCATGCTCACGCGCAAGGCCGACACCGAATTCGTCTTCGACGTCGACCTGGCCCTGAAGGCCAACGACGAGAACCCGGTGTTCTACGTGCAGTACGCGCATGCGCGCATCTGCTCGGTGATCCAGCAGTACGTCGACAAGGGCGGCGAGCCCGGCGCGCTGGCCGGCGCCGACCTGGCCCTGCTCACCGCACCCAGCGAAGCGGCGCTGATGCTCAAGCTGGCCGAGTTCCCCGCGGTGCTGGCCGGTGCCGCCACCGACCTCGCGCCGCACGACGTCGCGTTCTACCTGCGCGACGTGGCCGGCGCCTTCCACAGCTACTACGCGCACGAGCGCTTCCTCGTCGACGACGCCGAGCTGGCACGCGCGCGCATCGCGCTGCTGTCGGCGACGCGGCAGGTGCTGCGCAATGCGCTGGCGGTGCTGGGCGTGTCGGCCCCGCAGCGCATGGACCGCGAACAACCCGCCCTGGAGACGGCATGAACAGACAACGCGGCGGTTTCGCCATGGGCCTGATCGTCGGCCTGCTGATCGGCCTGGCGCTCGCGCTGGCGGTGGCCCTGTACGTCACCAAGGTGCCGGTGCCCTTCGTCAACAAGGTGCCGCAGCGCACCGCCGAGCAGGATGCGGCCGAGACCGAGAAGAACAAGAACTGGGACCCGAACGCACCGCTGTCGAGCAAGCCGGGGCAGCGCGCCAGCGGCGTCGTCGCGGCCAGCGCGCCAACCGCCACCCCGGCACCGACCGCGCCGGTGGCGGCCTTGCCCAAGGCCTCGGCGCCGGCGAGCGCGCGCGACCCGGCCGCCATCCTCGGCGAGCGCGCCCCGACCGCCGTCAAGCCGACACCGGCAGCCGACCCGTTCAGCTACTTCGTGCAGGCCGGCGCCTTCGGCAAGCCCGAGGACGCCGAGCAGCAGCGCGCCCGCCTGGCGATGATGGGCTACGAGGCCAAGGTGACCGAACGCGAGCAGTCCGGCCGCACGATGTACCGCGTGCGCATCGGCCCCTTCCCGCGCAAGGACGATGCCGACGTCGCCAAGGACAAGCTCGCCGGCGTGGGCGTCGAGTCGGCCCTGGTTCGTGTGCAGAAGTGATCCGGATCAAGCCGGCGCGCTGAACTTTCGCGCGCCGCCGCGAGTCTGCCGAGACAATCGCCCCCCATCGACCCCGAGGACAGAATGAAGAACATGCATCGTCGCGAGTTTTCCGCCGCCCTGCTGGGCGCCAGCGCACTGGCCGCGGGCCTGCCGGCCGCCGCCCAGGGCGGCCCGGTGGAAGGCACGCACTACGTGCGGCTCGGCCAGCCGCTGGCGGTGACAGCACCGGCCGGCAAGGTCGAAGTGGTGGAGTTCTTCTGGTACGGCTGCCCGCACTGCAACGCCTTCGAGCCGATGCTCGAGGCCTGGGCCAAGAAACTGCCGGCCGATGTCTCGTTCCGCCGCGTGCCCGTCGCCTTCCGCGACGAACCCTTCGGCACCCACCAGCGCATCTACTACGCGCTGGAGACCCTGAACCAGGTCGAGGCCATGCACCGCAAGGTGTTCTACGCCATCCACAACGACCGCCAGAAGCTCGACAAGCCGGCCGACATCGCTGCCTTCATGAGCAAGAACGGCGTCGACGGCGCCAAGTTCGTCGAGGTGATGAACTCCTTCGGCGTGCAGACCAAGGCCCGCCAGGCCAAGCAGCTGGCCGAGGCCTACAAGATCGACGGCGTGCCGGCGCTGGGCGTGCAGGGCCGCTTCTACACCTCGGGCAGCCTGGCCGGCTCGCCGGAGCAGTCGCTGCGCGTCACCGACTTCCTGATCGAGCGTTCGCGCAAGGGCTGAGCCCGGACGAAGGAGCGCGCCTGCGCGCGCTTCGTCGCCTGGCGAAGGACCGGCCGCCTGCTTGCGGCCGGGCGGGAGAGCGGCACAAGTAGCGCCATCGGCCCTTGTGCTTTGTCTCGCCGGGCCAAACCTGTGGGCTAGAATGGCCTGCAAGTTTCATGCCCTCGATGACAAGCTCACCGCACCCCCTGCCTCGGCACCTCGCCCGCCACCTGTTCGGCGCCATCGTGCTGGCCGCGTTCTGCCTCGCCGGCCCGGCCCGGGCCGAGCGCGGCGACCGCTTCAAGCCGCTGAACGTCGAGGCCGACCAGCCCGGCCGCATCGACCTGCTCAACCAGCACGTGGTGTTCAACGGCAACGTGGTCGTCAGCAAGGGCACCATGACCATCCGCGCCGCCCGCATCGAGGTGCGCGAGACGCCCGACGGCTACCACAGCGCCGTGGCCTTCGGCGCCGCCAACAAGCCGGCCACCTTCCGTCAGAAGCGCGACGGCGTGGACGAGTACATCGAAGGCGAAGCCGAGCGGCTGGAGTACGACGGCAAGACCGACACCATCCGCTTCGTCACCAACGCCGCGGTGCGGCGCCTGCGCGGCAGCGTGGTGGCCGACGAGATCGCCGGCAACGTGGTCAGCTACGACAGCATTTCCGAAGTCTTCAGCGTCTCCGGCGGCGCGGCCGCGACGCCGGGCAACCCCGGGGGCCGGGTGCGTGCCGTGCTCACGCCGCGCGAAGGCAGCGCGGCGGCGGCCGAAGCGGCGGCGCAGGCCGCCTCGCAGCCGCCCGCGCCGCTGCGCCTGAGCCCGTCGCTCGGGGGATCGAAGTGACCCCGTCTGCCGCCGTCTCCGGCTCGCCGCGCATTCACCGGCTCGAGGCGCTCGGGCTGCAGAAGTCCTACGGCGTGCGCAAGGTCGTCAAGGACGTGCGCCTGGCCGTCGACAGCGGCGAGGTGGTCGGCCTGCTCGGCCCCAACGGCGCGGGCAAGACGACCAGCTTCTACATGATCGTCGGCCTGGTGCGCGCCGATGCCGGGGAGATCAGCATCGAGGGCCAGCGGGTCGAGCGGCTGCCCATCCACCTGCGCTCGCGGCTGGGCCTGTCGTACCTGCCGCAGGAGGCGTCGATCTTCCGCAAGCTGACGGTGGAGGAGAACATCCGCGCCGTGCTCGAACTGCAGCAGGACGCCGAGGGCAAGGCGCTGCGCCCGGCGCAGATCGAGCAGATGCTCGATGGCCTGCTGCACGACCTGTCGATCGACAAGCTGCGCAGCGTGCCGGCGCCGGCGCTGTCGGGCGGCGAGCGGCGCCGCGTCGAGATCGCCCGCGCGCTGGCCACGCAGCCGCGCTTCATCCTGCTCGACGAGCCCTTCGCCGGCGTCGACCCGATCGCCGTGCTGGAGATCCAGCGCATCATCAGTTTCCTCAAGGCACGCGGCATCGGCGTGCTGATCACCGACCACAACGTGCGCGAGACGCTGGGCATCTGCGACCGCGCCTACATCATCAGCGAGGGCACCGTGCTGGCCGAAGGCACGCCCTCCGAGATCGTCGAGAACGCGGACGTCCGCAAGGTCTATCTCGGCGAACACTTCAGAATGTGATCCCGCAATGAAGCCTTCATTGCAAGTCCGGCTCTCGCAGCATCTGGCCCTGACGCCGCAGCTGCAGCAGTCGATCCGGTTGCTGCAGCTGTCCACGCTCGAACTCCATCAGGAAGTCGAGCAGATGCTGGAGCAGAACCCCTTCCTCGAGACCGACGACGAGGCGCCCGCGCCCTTCGAGCCGCTGACCGAGCGCCTGAGCCCGGCCGAACATGCCGGCGAGCGCGAGACCGAGCGCGCCGCGGATTCGAGCTCCGACGCCGGCGAAGACACGCCGGCGCTGGACAGCGCCAACCTCGGCACCACCGAGCGCGACGACTGGGAGAACGGCACCGAGCGCGACGACTTCGACGGCATCGGCGAGATGCCCGGCAAGTCGTCCGGCCAGGGCGAGAGCGACGACTTCGACGGCGCCGAGCGCGACGCCGCGGTGGTGACGCTGCAGGACCACCTGCGCGAGCAGCTCGGCGGCATGCGCCTGTCGGAGGAAGACGCCGCCTCGGTGCTGGTGCTCATCGAATCGCTCACCGACGACGGCTACCTGGCCGATCCGATCGAGGAGATCGCCGCGCAGCTGCTCGGCCCGGACAGCGACGACGAGGAGCGCGAGGCGCTGGTCGACCGCCTGCGCTGCGGCCTGCGCTTCCTGCAGAGCATGGACCCGACCGGCGTGGGCGCCTCCAGCCTGGCCGAGTGCCTGACGCTGCAGCTGCGCGCCAAGCCGCGCAGCGAGGCGCAGATGGTGGCCATCATCGTCTGCAAGAACCACCTCGAGCTGCTGGCGCGGCGCGACCTGAAGAAGCTGGTGGCCGCCACCGGCGCCGACGAGGACATGCTCAAGGCCGCGCAGGCGCTGATCGTCTCGTGCGAGCCGAAGCCCGGCCGGCAGTTCGCGCGCGCCGAAGCCAACATCATCGTGCCCGACGTGATCGTGCAGAAGTCGGGGCGCAACTGGAAAGTCACGCTCAACCCGGACGTGATGCCCAAGCTGCGCATCAACGACCTGTACGCCAACGCGATCCGCCAGGGCCGCGGCAGCAGCGGCGCGGGGCTGAACGGCGCCGGCCCCGGGCTGAACGCCCGGCTGCAGGAGGCACGCTGGTTCATGAAGAACATCCTGCAGCGCTTCGACACCATCCAGCGCGTCTCGCAGGCCATCGTCGAGCGGCAGAAGAGCTTCTTCACGCACGGCGAGATCGCCATGAAGCCGCTGGTGCTGCGCGAGATCGCCGATGAGCTGGGCCTGCACGAATCGACCATCTCGCGCGTGACCACGGCCAAGTACATGTCGACGCCCTTCGGCACCTTCGAGCTGAAGTACTTCTTCGGATCCTCGCTGAACACCGACGCCGGCGGCAACGCCTCGAGCACCGCGGTGCGCGCGCTGATCAAGCAGCTCGTCGCGGCGGAGGACAACGCCAAGCCGCTGTCGGACAGCCAGATCTCGCAGATGCTCGAGGAGCAGGGCATCCAGGTGGCGCGCCGCACGGTGGCCAAGTACCGCGAAGCGCTGAAGATCGCCCCGGCGAACCTGCGCAAGGCAATGTAGGGGAAGCCCTGCGATGCCGCTGCCCCTGTTCCTGCCCTGCGCGGCCGGCGTCGAGGAACTGCTCGCCGACGAGATCGCGCGTGTGCTGCCCGGCACGCGGCTGCACGTGTCGCGCGGCGGCGTCGCGCTGGAAGGCGATCCGCGCGAGGTGATGCTGCTCAACCTCGAGCTGCGCCTCACGCAGCGCGTGCTCATCGAAGTGGCCGAGGGCCCGTACCACGACGAGCAGGACCTCTACCAGATGGCCATCGAGGTCGACTGGTCGCAATGGATCACGCCGCAGCACACGCTGCGCCTGGACACCACGGCGACGAAGTGCCCGCTGAAGAGCCTGAACTTCGCCGCGCTGCGCATCAAGGACGCGGTCTGCGACCAGCTGCGCGAGGCCACCGGCGAGCGGCCCAGCGTCGACACGCGCCACCCCGACCTGCCGCTGCTGCTGCACCTGGGCCCCGAGCGCGCGTCGCTGTACGTCGACAGCTCGGGCGAGCCCCTCTTCAAGCGCGGCTGGCGCGAGGACAAGGGCGACGCGCCGCTGAAGGAGACGCTGGCCGCGGCCATGCTCGCTGCGGCCGGCTGGCGCGGCACGCCCGATGCCGGCGGCGCCTTGCACGACCCGTGCTGCGGCTCCGGCACCATCGCCATCGAGGCGGCGCAGATCGCCTGCGGCATCGCGCCGGGCCTGCAGCGGCACTTCGCGTTCGAGCGGCTGCTGCCCTTCGCCGGCGACGAGGTTCGCGCCCAGTGGGAGCAGCTCAAGCAGGAGGCGAAGGCACGCATCCATGACAGCGCCGTGCCCATCTTCGCCAGCGACGTGTCCTTCCGCATGGTCGACTTCGCGCGCCGCAACGCGCACCGCGCCGGCGTCGAGGCGGCGATCACCTTCAACGGCGGCGACGCGCTGGAGCGTCCGGCCCCCGCGCTTCCCGAGGGCCTGCCGGGCACCGTGATGCTCAACCCGCCCTACGGCGAGCGCATCGAGATCGGCGGCAAGGCCGCGCGCGCCTCGGCGCAGGACCGCGACACCCCCAGCGACTTCTTCGCCCGCCTGGCCTCGCACTGGAAGCAGGCCTACACGCGCCACGGCGCCGGCTGGACGGCCTGGGTGCTCAGCCCCGACATGAAGCTGCCCAGCGCGATGCGCCTGAAGGAAAGCCGCCGCGTGCCGATGTGGAACGGCCCGATCGAGTGCCGCCTGTACCGCTTCGACCTCGTCGCCGGCTCGGCGCGCGCAATGAAGCGCGAAGGTGCCTAGCGCGCCAGCACCTTGATGGTCACCGGCAGCCCGGTGGCCATGACCGCCCCGCCCGGCCCATTCGAGACCAGCTCGAGCCTCAGCGTGTAGTCACCCGGCGGTGGCCTCAGCCAGCCCTCGGTGGCGCCGTTGACGAAGGTGATGCGCTCGGCGGCGCCGCTGCGCGGCTGCGCGACGAGCCGGAAGTGCCCCACGCCGGCCTCGGCGATGTCGGTGTGGCTGACGTTCAGCCCCGAGGCGTGGAACTGCACGCGGAACGGCGCGCTCACGCTCTCGCCGTTGCGCGGCGCGAGCAGCTCGACGCCGGGCTTGACCAGCGACTTCGCATCGAGCTTGTCGTTCTTCGCCGTGACGGTGACGGTCATCGGCTTGCTGTAGATGAAGAAGGGGATGTGCCGGTGGTCGGCCAGCAGCAGGCGCAGCGTGTAGGTGCCGGGCGCGAAATCGAGCAGCGCCTCCATCTGGCCCTTGCCGAAGTGGCGGTACTGGTCGTTGAAGGGCAGCGGCTGCGTGAAGTCCAGCGGCAGCTCGCGGTTGACCAGCAGATGGTGGTGGCCGGTGTCGCGCACGTTCTTCGTGATGGCCGCGAGCCCGGAGCGCGACAGGCCGAACTTGAGCACGAAGGGCGTCTCGATGCGGTCGCCGTCCTTCAGGTTGGTGAAGTAGGTCTGCGGCTGCGGCAGCGGTGCCGGCAAGGTCAGCCAGGGATGCGCCGGCTCGGCGGCCGTGGCCGCCCCCAGAGCCAGGGCCAGGCCCGCTGCGGCGAGTCGCACCGGGGCCGCGCTCACCGGCCGCCGAGCAGTTGCCCGAGCACGGCGCCCACGTCCAGGCCACCGGCCTGCGGCAGCTGGCCGTTCGGCGTGAGCCGGTCCACCACCTGCGGCAGCATCTGCGCCAGCGGCCCGAGCAGATCGCCGCCGGAGGCGCCGGTGTGCTGCGTCAGCTGGGCCAGGAAATCGTCGCCGAGCGCGCTGCCGAGCTGGTCCGGCGAGACGGGCAGGTTCTGGCCGGTCCCGACCCAGGAGCCGACCACATCGCCCAGACCCCCTTGCTGAAGTCTCGCCACCAGGTCGGCGAGGCCGCCACCCTGACCGCCCTGGCCACCCTGGGCGAGCATGCCGACCACGGCCTTCAGCAGATCGGCCTGGCCGCCGCCCTGGCCCTGGCCGAGCGCGCCGATGACGGAATCGAGCAGACCCATTGAAACCTCCGCTGAATTGTTCTGGGAGGTCGCATTCTGCGCGAACCCGGCGCGATCAGGGCGCCGCGGCGGCCGCTCGCGGGCGCAGCGCCAGCCACGCCAGCGCGGCCGCCGTCAGCAGCACCGGCACGATCGAGCCGAGGTTCAGCCAGGTCCAGCCCTGCGTGGTGATGAGCGCGCCCGAACCCAGCGAGGTGAGCGTCATCGTGGCCATCACCACCGTGTCCATCGCCGCTTGCGCGGTGGTCTTCTCCTCGGGGCGGTAGGCCTGCGTGAGCAGCGTGGTGCCGCCGATGTAGAGGAAGTTCCAGCCCACTCCCAGCGCGAACAGCGCCACCAGGAACTGCATCAGCTCGACGCCCGACAGCGCCACCGCGATGCACAGCGCATTGAGCAGCACGCCGACCGCCATCACCGGCAGCGTGCCGAAGCGGCGGATCAGCGAACCGGTGAAGAAGCTCGGCACGAACATGCCCAGCACGTGCCACTCGAGCACCAGGGCGGCGCTGGAGAACGGGTGCGCGCACTGCGACATGGCGATCGGCGTGGCCGCCATCAGCAGGTTCATCACGCCGTAGCCGAGCGAGCAGGCGATCACCGCGACGATGAACACCGGCTGGCGCGCGATCTCGCTCAGCGGCCGGCCCGGATGCGCGGCGCTGGGCAGCGGCAGCGGCGGGAAGCGGATGAACGACATCGTCAGCAGCGACAGCGCAGCGATGCCCACCAGCGAGGCGTACGCGCCGGCGAAGGCCACCGGCAGCGCATCTCGCGTTGCGCTGGCCAGGTTGGGGCCGACCACGGCGCCGAGGATGCCGCCGGCCAGCACCCAGGAGATCGCACGTTCCTTGAAGGCCGGCTCGACCAGCTCGGTGGCGGCGAAGCGGTACAGGGCGGCATTGGCGTTGTAATAGCCGGCCACCATCGTCGCGGCGACGAGCAGCCAGAAGTTGTGCGACGAGGCCGCCCAGGCGCACAAGGCCGTGCTCGCCATCGCCACCAGCAGACCGAGCTGGAAGGCCCGCCGCCGGCCGTAGGCGCGCTGGTGCCGCGCCACCAGCGAGGCGCACAGCGAACCGCCGGCCACGTAGCCGGCCACCGGCAGCGTCGCCATCCAGGGCACCGGCGCGAGGCTCAGGCCGACCAGGCCGTTGATCGCGATGAAGGTGACGTTGTTGGTGAGGAGCAGGCCCTGGCACAGCGCGAGCAGCAGCAACTGGAAGTTCACGCCGTCCCTTCTGCCGCGAGGGCCAGGTGGGCGAGCAGCGCCAGCGGCGCGGTGTCGGCGCGCAGGGTGCGCGGGCCCAGGGACACGGGAGCGAAGCCGCGCAGGGCCGCCGCCGACTCCTCGGCGTCGCTCAGGCCGCCCTCGGGGCCGCTGAGGGCCGTCAGCCCGCGCAGCGCGGTGCTGGCAGGCAGCGGCCCGGGCTCGCGCAGGCTGAGCAGCACGCGGGCGTCGCCGGCCACGGCCGGCAACGCGGCGAGCCAGTCGACCAGGGTGCGCAGGGGCGCGATGCGCGGCACGCGCGTGCGGCCGCTCTGCTCGCAGGCCGACACCGCAACGGCCTGCCAATGCTGCACCTTCTTGTCGGCGCGCTCGCCGGCCAGGCGCAGCACCGAGCGCTCGCACATCAGCGGCTGGATCGCCGCGACGCCGAGCTCGCAGGCCTTCTCGACCAGCGTGTCCATGCGCTCGTTGGCCGGCACGCCCAGGGCCAGCGTGACGAAGAGGCCGAGCTCGCGCGACACGGGCGTGTGCGTGCCCACGCGCACCTGCACCTCGCGGCGGCCCATGTGCAGCACCTGCGCCGACCATTCGCCGCCCTCGCCGTTGAACAGCGTCAGCGGCGCACCGGGCTGCAGGCGCAGCACCTGCACATGGCGCGCCACGGACTCGGGCAGGTCGAGATCGGCCCCGGCGTGCAGGGTCAGCGGAACGTGGAAGCGGGGCGGCACGGCCGAGAGTTTGCACCAGCGGCTCAACCGCCGGCGCGGCGGCGCCACCACAGGCGCCAGCGCCGCATCGCCGCGCGCAGTTGCCGCCAGGCCGGCAGCGCGTGCACCGCGGCCTTGACACGTTCCTTGGTGCGCCGCCACCAGCCCAGCGCGGCGGCGAACCAGGCGAACTGCATCAGCTGCGGCTCGGTGAGGATGAACAGCCGTCCGACCAGCGCGGTGCCGAGCAGCTTGGCCGCGACGATGACGGCGATGCCCAGGGCCGTCTGGCCCGCGTGGATGACCCACAGCGCGAGCAGCTTGACCGGGAACAGCGCCGCCGCCGGCACGAGGAAGGCCGCCAGCGCCCAGCGCGGCGGAAGACGGCGGATGCGCTCTTCCAGGCGCGCCAGCGGCGGCCACAGCGCCAGCCGGGCGGCCCAGGCGGTCAGCGGCCGCCAGCCCCACTCCTCGATGAACAGCACCACCGCGGCCAGCGTGAGCAGCACGCTGCGCACAGCGTGCCAGAGCCAGCGCAGGACCGTCTTCACTCAGTCGACGCGGCCCGACAGCCAGGTGCCGAGGATCTCGCGCGTGTAGACGCTCGCCACCTCGGCGATGAAGCGGTTGAAGTCGACGTGGGCGCTGTCGTCGGCGCGGTCGGAGACGGTGCGGATCACCGCGAAGGGCCGGCCGAAGTCGGCGCAGACCTGGGCCAGCGCCGCGCCTTCCATCTCCACCGCCAGCGCGTCGGGCAGCGCGGCGCGCAGCGTGTCGCTCTCGGCGGCGGTGGCGACGAAGCGGTCGCCGCTGATCACCAGGCCTTCGTGCAGCAGCGGGCTGTCGATGCCGAAGTCGGCCAGGTGCGTCTCGCCGATGCGCTCGGCGGCGTGGTTCAGGCAGTGCAGCGCGGCGGCGGCGAGCGAATCGCTGAGATCGCGGTCGGTGCCGAAGCGCGAGCGGCCGGTCAGCGGCACCTCGAAGCGCGGGAACAGCGGCGAGGCGTCCATGTCGTGCTGCAGCAGCTCGCGCGCGATCACCACGTCGCCCACGCGCACGCCGGGCCCGAGGCCGCCGGCCGCGCCGGTGAAGATGATGCGCTGCACGTCGATCTCCTGCAGCAGCAGCGCGGCGGTGGTGGCCGCGGCCACCTTGCCGATGCCCGACAGCACCATCACCACCGGCTGGCCCTGCATCTGGCCGAAGTGGAACTGGCGGCCGGCGAACTCGGCGCGCTGCGGCTTTTCGAGGGCGGGAAGCAAGGCACGAAGCTCTTCGTGCATCGCGCTGACGATGGCGATACGGCTCATGCGATCAGTGTCGCATGAGCTCGACCGGCCTTGCGATCAGGCCTTGT
>CAZVLY010000140.1:0-7210 GCA_964628175.1 uncultured Piscinibacter sp.
CAGGTTGATCTTCACCGGCACGCTGGCGTCCTTGAGCGTCAGGTGCGCCGGCTGGTTCTCTTCGTGGTTGGTGTTGCTGATGAACACCGAGCTCAGGCGGTCGAACGTGATCCTGCCGTCGGGTTTGGGGTAGCTGATCTGCGCGCACTCGGCGGCCGGCTTCAGGTAGGTGTGGTCGGCGGCGGTGCGGTGCAGCGTCCAGGGCGGCGCCTTGAAGCCGAGCTTGGGCAGCAGCCACTGCTCGATGCCGGTCATCAGCGTGGCGGTGGTGCGGCCCTTCTTGAACCACTGCTTGAAGTTGCGCGACAGCTCGAGCTCCTCGCGCAGCCAGCTCTCGTCGAAGGCCTTCGGGTAGTCGCTCAGCTCGTCGTGCTGGCGGCCGCCCTTGAGCGCCGCGAAGGCGGCCTCGGCGGCCAGCATGCCGGTCTTGATGGCCGCGTGGCTGCCCTTGATGCGGCTGGCGTTCAGGTAGCCGGCCTCGCAGCCGACCAGCGCGCCGCCGCGGAACACCGTCTTGGGCAGGCTGAGGATGCCGCCGGCGGTGATGGCGCGCGCGCCGTAGCCGATGCGCTTGCCGCCTTCGAGGTACTTGCGGATGTCCGGGTGCGTCTTCCAGCGCTGGAACTCCTCGAACGGGCTCAGCCAGGGATTCGCGTAGTCGAGGCCGACCACGAAGCCCAGCATCAGCTGGTTGTTCTCGGCGTGGTACAGGAACGAGCCGCCGTAGGTGTCCGGCTCCAGCGGCCAGCCCGCGGTGTGCACAACGAGACCGGGCCGGTGCTTGGCCGGATCGATCTCCCACAATTCCTTCAGGCCGATGCCGTAACTCTGCGGGTCGCGCCCGGCATCGAGCTTGAAGCGCTCGATCAGCTGCTTGCCCAGGTGGCCGCGCGCCCCCTCGGCGAAGATCGTGTACTTGGCATGCAGCTCCATGCCGATCTGGAAGCCGTCGTGCGGCTCGCCGTCCTTGCCCACGCCCATGTTGCCGGTGGCCACGCCCTTGACCGAACCGTCGTCGTTGTAGAGCACCTCGGCGGCGGCGAAGCCGGGGAAGATCTCCACGCCCAGCGCCTCGGCCTGCTGGCCGAGCCAGCGCACCAGGTTGCCCAGGCTGATGATGTAGTTGCCGTGGTTCTTGAAGCAGTCGGGCAGCAGGAATTCGGGCGTGGCCTTCGCGCCGGTCTCGCTCAGGAACAGGAACTGGTCGCCCGTGACCTCCTGCTTCAGCGGCGCGTCCATCTCGTTCCACTTCGGGAACAGCTCGGTCAGTGCGCGCGGGTCCATGATCGTGCCGGCCAGGATGTGCGCGCCGGGCTCCGAGCCCTTCTCGAGCACCACCACCGAGACCTCGCCGCCTTCGAGCGCGGCCAGCTGCTTCAGACGGATCGCGGTGGCCAGCCCGGCGGGGCCGCCGCCGACCACCACCACGTCGTATTCCATCGCTTCGCGCGGGCCGTATTGTTCGAGGATCTGCTGGGGGGTCATCGAGGGTCCTGGGAGACGGGATTGCGGTCGATTCTACGGGCTGGCACCACGAAATAGCACGACCGTTCGATTCGTTCGAGTGGCCTCTCCAACGCCCGCCGGCGCAGCGGCTGGGCAGCGGGTTTGCCGTGTTTGTCGCATGCTATCGTCGCTGCGGTTTCCGATTCACCCAAGAGGCGCGAATGAGCTACAGCATCGATCTTTCCGGCCGGGTCGCCCTGGTGACAGGTGCCTCCAGCGGCCTGGGCACGCAGTTCGCCAAGACGCTGGCCAAGGCCGGCTGCGGCGTGGTGCTGGCAGGGCGGCGCATGGAGCGGCTCAAGGCGCTGCGCGCCGAGATCGAGGCCGATGGCGGCGATGCCCACGTGGTGGCCCTGGACGTCACCGACCACGACAGCATCAAGGCCGCCGTGGCCCATGCCGAGACGGAGATGGGCACGATCGACATCCTCGTCAACAACTCGGGCGTGAGCACGACGCAGAAGCTCGTCGACGTCACCGAAGACGACTACGACTTCGTCTTCGACACCAACACCAAGGGCGCCTTCTTCGTGGCGCAGGAAGTCGGCAAGCGCATGCTGGCGCGCGCCAAGGGCGCGGCGCCGGGCACCTTCACCGGCGGGCGCATCGTCAACATCGCCTCGATGGCCGGCCTGCGCGTGCTCGGCCAGATCGGCGTGTACTGCATGAGCAAGGCGGCGGTGGTGCACATGACGCGCGCCATGGCGCTGGAGTGGGGCCGCTACGGCATCAATGTCAACGCCATCTGCCCGGGCTACATCGACACCGAGATCAACCACCACCACTGGCAGACCGAGCAGGGCAAGAAGCTGATCGACATGCTGCCGCGCAAGCGCATCGGCCAGCCGCAGGACCTGGACTCGGTGCTGATGATGCTGGTGGCCAACGAGAGCCACTTCATCAACGGCGCCATCATCCAGGCGGACGACGGCTTCGCGGTGTGATCGCGCCATGACGATGCGGGCCCTGTCGCTGCTGGAAGCCCGCGTGCTCGGCGTGCTGGTCGAGAAGGCCCACACCGTGCCCGACAGCTACCCGCTGTCGCTGAACTCGCTGACGCTGGGCTGCAACCAGAAGACCGCGCGCGACCCGGTGATCAATGCCACCGAGTCCGAGGTGCAGGTGGCGGTGGATGCGCTGCGCGCGCTGAACCTGGTGTTCGAGTCCAGCGGCTCACGGGTGGCGCGCCACGAGCACAACATGGGCCGTGCCATGTCGCTGCCCTCGCAGTCGGTGGCGCTGCTGGCGGTGCTGGTGCTGCGCGGGCCGCAGACCAGCTCCGAACTGCGCGCCAACTGCGACCGGCTGCATCGTTTCGCCGACGTGTCCTCGGTCGAGGCCTTCCTCGACGAGCTGGCCGAACGGCCGCACGAGCAGGGCGGCCCCCTGGCGCTCAAGCTGCCGCGCGCACCAGGCGCCCGCGAGGCCCGCTGGACGCACCTGCTGTGCGGGCCGGTGGACGTGTCGGCGATGCCGGTGGCGGCCCACGCCGAGGAGTTCGTCGCCGCCGGCGAGCTGGCGGCGCTGAAGTCCCAGCAGGCCGCGCTGCAATCCGAAGTGGCGGCGCTGCGCGCCCTGGTCGAGCGGCTCTACGCCGAGCTCGGCGTGAACCGGAGCTGAGCGTTCCGATGCTGCGCTTCCACCTGCCCGAGAAGAAGAAGCTCACCAACGAGCTGCTGATCCCCATCCGCTGGGGCGACATGGATGCCATGGGCCATGTCAACAACACGATCTACTTCCGCTACTTCGAGACGGTGCGCATCGAGTGGTTCGACCGCATTGGCTGCAAGCCCGACCCGAAGGGCCAGGGGCCGGTGATCGTCAACGCCTTCTGCAACTTCATCCGCCAGCTCGAATACCCGGGCGAGGTGCTCGCGCGCCACTACGTCGCCAACGCCGGGCGCACCAGCTTCGACACCTACATGACGCTGGAGCGCACCGACCAGCCGGGCGTGATCTACACCGAAGGCGGGGCAAAGACGGTGTGGGTCGACTTCCCGAAACAGAAGTCGGCGCCGCTGCCCGATTGGATCCGCGCGCTGGTCGATTGACGCCGCCTGAGCGCACCGCTCAGGCGCGCAGCAGCTTCTGCACCAGTTCCGGCGTGGTCGCGGCCCGGTGCTTCTTCATCAGCCGGGCGCGGTAGACGTCCACGGTGCGCGGGCTGATCGCCAGGCGCTTGCCGATCAGCTTGCTGGTCAGCCCCTCGATCAGCAAGGCGGCGATCTCCCGCTCGCGTGGCGTCAGGTCCACGGCGATGCGCCGGCGTGCCGACAGGTCCTCGAAGACCCAGATGCCGGCAGCGTGCGGCTGTGCCGGATCGAGCGCGCGGCCCGACACATGGCACCAGAACAGCTCGCCGCGCTGCGCGCCGCCCACGGAATCCACGCGCTTCATCACCCGCTCGTCGCTGTACCAGCCTTGCCGGTCCAGGCTGGCGACGATGCGCGCGCCGATGCGCTCGAACTCGTCGTGCGTCGGGTACAGCACCTCGAAACTCTGCCCGATCAGCTGCTCGCGCTCGGCGCCGAACATGGCCAGCAGCTGCTGGTTGCAGTCGACCATCAGCCGGTGGCGCGACAGCACCATGCCCACCGGGGCGAGGTCGAAGGCGGTGCGGTAGTCCAGCGCCAGGGTGTCGGCCATGGGTCGCGCCGATGCGGCGCCAGGAAGATGCTTAATCAATTCTACGTAACGACTACGTAATGCCATACGTAGTACGCTGCGCGGCTGGATTTCCCCCAAGGAGACGGTTCATGAACAAGGTGTACCCGAGCGCGGCGAAAGCGCTCGACGGCATCGTCCGCGATGGCCAGCTGATCGCGGTCGGCGGCTTCGGCCTGTGCGGCATTCCCGAGGCGCTGATCGCCGCGCTGCGCGACACGAAGGTCAAGGACCTCACCGTGATCTCGAACAACGCGGGTGTCGACGGCTTCGGCCTCGGCCAGCTGCTCGAGACGCGCCAGATCAGCAAGATGATCTCCAGCTACGTCGGCGAGAACAAGGAGTTCGAGCGCCAGTACCTGGCGGGCGAACTGCAGCTCGAGTTCACGCCGCAGGGCACGCTGGCCGAGAAGCTGCGCGCCGGCGGCGCCGGCATCCCGGCCTTCTTCACGCGCACCGGCGTGGGCACCATGGTGGCCGAGGGCAAGGAGACGCGCGAGTTCGACGGTCACGTCTACGTGATGGAACGCGCGCTGAACCCGGAGGTGTCGCTGGTCAAGGCCTGGAAGGCCGACAAGAGCGGCAACCTGATCTTCCGACGCACCGCGCGCAACTTCAATCCGGCGGTGGCGATGGCCGGGCGCATCACCGTGGTCGAGGTCGAGCAGATCGTCGAGACCGGCACCTTCGACCCCGACGCCGTGCACCTGCCCGGCATCTACGTGCACCGCATCGTGCTCAATGCCACCCCCGAGAAGCGCATCGAGAAGCGCACGATCACCGAGCGCGTTCCCGCTCGCGAAGGAGTCTGACCATGGCCTGGACCCACGACCAGATGGCGGCGCGCGCTGCCAAGGAACTCGCCGACGGCTTCTATGTGAACCTCGGCATCGGCCTGCCCACGCTGGTGGCCAACTTCGTCGACCCGAACATCGAGGTCTGGCTGCAGAGCGAGAACGGCATGCTCGGCATCGGCCCGTTCCCGACCGAGGACGAGGTCGACGCCGACCTCATCAACGCCGGCAAGCAGACGGTGACGACGATCCCCGGATCGAGCATCTTCGGCAGCCATGACAGCTTCGCGATGATCCGCGGCGGCAAGATCAACCTGTCGATCCTCGGCGCCATGCAGGTCAGCGAGAAGGGCGACCTGGCCAACTGGATGATCCCCGGCAAGATGGTCAAGGGCATGGGCGGCGCGATGGACCTGGTCGGCGGCGTGAAGAGCGTCGTCGTGCTGATGGAACACGTCGCCAAGAAGAAGGACGGCACGATCGACCTGAAGATCCTGCCGCACTGCACGCTGCCGCTGACCGGCGTGGGCGTGGTCGATCGCATCATCACCGACCTGTGCGTGCTCGACGTGACGCCGCACGGGCTGAAGATCGTCGAACTCGCGCCGGGCGTGACGCGCGAAGAGGTGCAATCGAAGACCGGCGTGCCGTTGCAGTGAGCCGCTAGCCCCTGGCCTTCAAGGCCCGCGCCGCCTCGGTGATCAGTGGCGGCCCCCCGTAGATGAAGCCGGTGTAGACCTGCACCAGGTCGGCACCGGCTTCGCGCTTGGCGCAGGCGTCGGCGCCGCTCATCACGCCGCCCACGCCGATGATCGGGTAGGCGCTGCCGAGTTCGGCACGCAGCTGGCGGATCACGCGGTTGCTGGCCTCGAAGACCGGCTTGCCCGACAGGCCGCCGGCCTCGTCGCCGTGCGGCAGGTGCTTCACCGCGTCGCGCGCGATCGTCGTGTTGGTGGCGATGACACCGTCGATGCCGTTCTTCTTCAGCGTGGCGGCGATGACCGTCACCTGCGCCTCGTCGAGGTCGGGGGCGATCTTCACGAACACCGGCACCCGGCGGCCGTGGCGGGTGGCCAGCAGTGCCTTGCGTTCCTGCACGGCCGACAACAGCGTGTCGAGCGCCTCGTCGCTCTGCAGCGCACGCAGGTTCTTGGTGTTCGGGCTGGAGATGTTCACCGTCACGTAGTCGGCATGCGGGTACACCCCGTCCAGGCCGATCAGGTAGTCGTCTACCGCATGCTCGATCGGCGTGGCGGCGTTCTTGCCGATGTTCAGGCCGAGGATGCCGCCCTGGCTGCGAAAGCGCGCACGCTTCACATTGGCGAGAAAGGCCTCCAGCCCGTCGTTGTTGAAGCCCAGGCGGTTGATCAGCGCGCGCGCCTGCGGCAGGCGGAAGATGCGCGGCTTCGGGTTGCCCGGCTGCGCCTTCGGCGTGACCGTGCCCACCTCGATGAAGCCGAAGCCCATCGCCGCCAGCCCGTCGATGCAGCGCCCGTTCTTGTCCAGCCCCGCCGCCAGGCCGATGCGGTTCGGGAAGCGCAGTCCGGCCACCGTCACCGGGTCGTCGATGCGTGGCTGGGCGACGGCACGGATCAGCGGCGTGTGCTGAATGCGGGCCAGGGCACCGAGCGTCAGGTCGTGCGCGATTTCCGCATCGAGGCCGAACAGGAAGGAGCGGGTCAGGGGGTAGGGAACGAGGGCCATGCGGCAGTGCGCGTTGCGTCTTGGATAATCGCCGGATTGTCTCAAACCGCTTTCCGAGCCCCATGACCCAGGACGAACTCAAGGCCCTCGTCGGCCAGGCCGCATTGGCCTACGTGCAACCCGGCAGCGTGGTGGGCGTGGGCACCGGTTCGACGGTGAACTGCTTCATCGACGCGCTGGCCACGATGAAGGACCGCCTTGCCGGCGCCGTCTCCAGCAGCGAGAAGAGCACCCAGCGCCTGCAGGCGCACGGCATCGTCGTGCTCGACAGCAACAGCGTCGAGCGCATCCCCGTCTACATCGACGGCGCCGACGAGATCGACCACGGCGGCCACATGATCAAGGGCGGTGGCGCCGCGCTGACGCGCGAGAAGATCGTCGCCGACCTGGCCGATCGTTTCATCTGCATCGCCGACGAATCCAAGCTGGTGACGACGCTCGGCCGCTTCCCGCTGCCGGTGGAAGTGGTGCCCATGGCCACGTCACAAGTCTCTCGCCGTTTCGCGGCGCTGGGCGGCGATGCGGTGCTGCGCGAAGGCGTG
>CAZVLY010000140.1:7220-10988 GCA_964628175.1 uncultured Piscinibacter sp.
CGGGTCGTCGGTGGGGATCTCGATCGCCACCGCGATGCTGGCGCGCGGGCTGCAGCGCAGCCACGAAGAGCTGGCCGGCCATGTGACCGATACCGCCTTTGACCTGTTTGACATCTCCACGGTCGACCGGTTCCAGCAAGTCGGCGATGCGGTGCTGCGCGAAGGCGTGATCACCGACAACGGCGGCTGCATCCTCGACGTGCACGGCCTGTCGATCACCGACCCGCTCGGCATGGAGCAGGAAGTCAACCAATGGCCCGGCGTGGTGGCCGTGGGCATCTTCGCGCGGCACCGCGCCCGCGTCTGCCTGCTGGGCACGTCACAGGGTGTGAAGACATTGAGTTTCTGAGCCCGGTGCTGCTCGCGCCGCCGAAAAACGCGTAACCTCGCAACTGGTGCCAGTGGGCACCTTTTGTTCACTGGAAGGATGGCGCATGGCCAAACCCAACTACTCGTACGAGAAGCGCCAGCGCGAGCTGGCCAAGAAGAAGAAGAAGGAAGAAAAAGCCAAGGAGAAGGCCGAGCGCAAGACCGGCCCCGGGCAATCGCCGGAAGGCGAATCGGGCGGGGGCGACGAGCTCAGCCCGGCACAGCCGAACCCCGAAGCGGGTTGAGCGTGCGGCCGGCGCGGCGCTGATCGCGCGCCGCGAAGCGGGCCGGGTCCACGGCGTCCATCAGGCTGGCCTCCACCGGCGACGGTGCGCCACTGACCCAGGCGGCCACCAGCCGGGCCCCCAACGCCGAGACGCCGATGCCGCGCGAACCCAGCGCGGTGAAAACGAACAGGCCCTCTTGCCGCGCAATGAAGCGCGGCTGATCGGCCGATCCCACGGCAGTCGATGCAGCGTCCGGCACCGCGCCGATGACCGGCAATCGATCGCCTGCCGTCCAGCGCCAGCCGACACGGCCACTCAGGGATGCGGCGTCGACATCGGCTGCGCAGCCCGTCAGTTGCGCCAGGCGCACGAGGTTCAGCCGGTGGTCCTCGGCACGCACCGCACGGTCGCAGTCGCCAGGCTGCGCCGTCGCGCCGAAGATCGCTGCACCGGCCGCCGCGGGCAGCACGTAACCGGCCCCGGCCAGCGGCAATGCCGGAAGCCGAAGTCCTTCCGCTGCCGCGATCGAGATCTGCCCGCGGATCGAGTCGATCGGCCAGTGCGGATCGCCGAGCAGGCGCAGCGCGTCGCCGGCTGCCGCCAGCACCAAGGCGGGCGCGCTGTCGATGACCCGCCCGTGCGCATCGAGCACCTGCCATTCGCCGTCGGCGCGGCGCAGTCGCGCCACCTCCGTTGCCCCTCGCCAGGTGGCCAGCGTGCCGGCGCGCCGCAGGTACCAGGAAGCCAGCTCGCGCGGCGAGATCCAGCCCCCTCCGGGATAGAACCAGGCCGGATGCGCGAGCGCCAGGCCGGCCCGTTGCGCGGCCTGCGTCGCGCCCAGCGCCTGCACGTACGAGGTCGGCAGTCCCAGGCGATCGATGATGGCCTGCATGACATCGGCCGCGCCGGTGTCATGCTCGATTCGAAGCAGGCCATCGACCGCCCCGGCCACGCCGTCGGCCACGGCCTGGCGCGCGATCGGTTCGAAGGACAGTGCCGCCGCACGGAGCCAGCGCGCATGCGTGCCGTCGTGGCGCATCACGACGCCGTGGAACAGCCCGGCCGGGTTGCCCGAGCCCTCGAGCGCCGGCTCGGCATGGCGGTCCATGACCGTCGTGCGCCAGCCCTGCTCGGCAAGGGCCCAGGCGCTGGCGCAGCCGGCCAGTCCGCCACCGACGACGATGGCGCGCGACGCCGTCGAACGCGCGCGCGGCCGCCCGGGCGGGGTACTGCGGCGCGTGGGTGCGGGCTCGAAGCGCGCCACCGTGATGTCGCGCTTGCCGCCTTGCCCCGGTGCCTTGCTCGCCCTGAATCCCGCGGCCTGCAGCCCCTCGCGCACGCTGCGTGCCGCCGACCAGGTGGTCGCCGTGGCACCGGGCCGCGCCAGTCGCGCGATGGCCTTGAACAGGCGCGGGTCCCACATCTGCGGATTGCGCGCCGGCGCGAAGCCGTCGAGGTAGAAGGCGTCGACCCCGGCCACCCATTCGGGCACCCAGGCGGCCACGTCGCCGAAGGCCAGGTGCAGGCGCACCCGGCCTTCATCGAAGCTCAGGCGATGCAGGTTGTGCGTCAGCGCCGGCCACTGCGCCGCCAGTTCGGCCGCCAGCGGCGCCACCGTGGCCTCGCGCGGCCAGGCGGCCAGTTCGTCATGCGTGGGCGGGTGCAGTTCGACCGACAGGAAGTCCAGCCGCGCGCAGCGCCCCGGATCGGCCCGCCACGCGGCCCAGGTGGCCAGGAAGTTGTTGCCCAGGCCGAAGCCGGTCTCGGCGATGACGAACTCGTCGCGGCCACGCCAACGCTCCGGCAGGCCGTTGCCGGCGAGAAAGACGTGGCGCGCCTGTTCCATCGCGCCGGCCCGCGGGTGATAGACGTCGGCGAAGGTGGGCGAGTAGGGCAGCCCCTCGGCCGAGGGTTCGATGTGCGCCGCAATGATGGGCGCTGTCTTCATCGGCGTGCGGCGAGCCAGGCCAGCAGGCGTTCGCGCGCGCTGGTCAGGCCGCGGTAGACCAGCACCGCATCGCTCATGCTGGCCAGCGCGGCGTGCAGCCGCGCCGCCACCTCGGCGTCGACCGCCACCTTCGCCAGCGGACGACTCTCGACATGGATGGTGAAGATCGCCTGGCCGGCGCCGGGCACGGGGATGAAGGTCTGCCGCTCGGTACGGAACGTGGCCAGCGCCGCCAGCGTTTCGGCATCGGCGCTCTCGGGCCAGACCGGCTTGGGCGCGCGCAGCGGGTGCATGTCGAGCTGCGGCTGCGAAGTGATCGTCCAGACGAATCGTTCCCAGCGCTGTGTGCCGGTGACCAGGCGTGCGAGGTGGTCGCTGGCGGTGACGAGCAGCCGGTTGTCGGCCACCGGCGCATGCACCTCGGCGAAATGACGGCCCACCTTGTCCTGCGGCGACCAGTGCGAGGGCAGGCACACGGCGAGCCAGGGAATGCACGCCGTCCTGCCGTCGATGATGGCGAAGTCCTCGGCGAAGGCCAGGCTCAGCAGTCCGGCCGCCCGCCAGGACGCAGGCAGCGCGGCCAGACAGCGGCCGATATCCGCCGGGCCGTCGCCATGCAGCGTGTCGCCGTGCAGCGCCCAGCCGAGTTGCACGGCCTCGAGCCGCGCGCCGCCATCCCAGCGCCAGGCTTGCGGCTGCTCGCGCGCCGCGTGCTCGCACAGCGCCGCGAGCGGCGCGGTCGCGTCGAAGTCGGGCTCCGCCACCAGCGCCTGTTCCGCATGGGCGCCGAGCACCGCCAGCTTCTCGCGCAGGGCGCGATCGCCCGGCGCGCTGGGGGTCAGCTGGATCGCGCCCGGGGCCAGGGCGCGCAGGCCGGGCTGCATGCGAAACGGGGCGGTGACGGCCGTGAAGTCGAAAGGCATGGGCGAGATGATGCCGGCAAAAGAAAGGGCGCCCCGCAGGGCGCCCGTTCGCCGTCCGAGGTCGCGGCTCAGACGCGCTTGCGGTACTCGTGCGTGCGGGTGTCGATCTCGATCTTGTCGCCGTTCTCGACGAACAGCGGCACCGCGATCTCGAAGCCGGTGGCGATCTTGGCCGGCTTCATGACCTTGCCCGAGGTGTCGCCCTTGACGGCCGGCTCGGTGGTCACCTCGCGCACCACCGAGGTGGGCAGTTCGACCGAGATGGCCTTGCCGTCGTAGAACACCACTTCGACGGTCATGC
>CAZVLY010000141.1:0-10960 GCA_964628175.1 uncultured Piscinibacter sp.
GTCGCCGCGCGACAGCAGCAGCGCGCGGCGCAGGTTCTCTTCCATCATCGGCCCGAGGATGAAGCCCAGCAGCAGCGGCGCCGGCTCGCACGACAGCTTGTAGAAGATGTAGCCCACCACCGCGAAGCCGGCGCCCATGTAGACGTCGAAGGCGTTGTTGTTCAGCGTGTACAGGCCGATGCAACAGAACGACATGATGGCCGGGAACAGGAAGCGGTACGGCACGGTCAGCAGCTTGATCCAGATGCCGATCAGCGGCAGGTTCAGGACCACCAGCATCAGGTTGCCCCCCCACATCGAGGCGATCAGGCCCCCGAACAGCTGCGGGTTGCTCGTCATCACCTGCGGGCCGGGCTGGATGCCCTTGATCGTCATCGCCCCGACCATCAGCGCCATCACCGCATTGGGCGGGATGCCCAGCGTGAGCATCGGGATGAACGAGGTCTGCGCACCGGCATTGTTGGCCGACTCGGGGCCGGCGACGCCGCGGATGTTGCCCTTGCCGAACGCCGGCTCGCCGGGGCGGCCGCGCATCTTCTTCTCGACCGTGTAGGCCGCGAACGAGGCGAGCAGTGCGCCGCCGCCCGGCAGCACGCCGAGCAGGGAGCCCAGCGAGGTGCCGCGCAGCACGGCCGGGAAGGCGTCCTTGAAGTCCTGGCGCGTCGGCCACAGGCCCTTCACGTCCTTCGTGAACACCTCGCGGTGCTCGGCCGGCTTGCCCAGGTTGGCGATGATCTCGCCGAAGCCGAACACGCCCATCGCGATGGCGACGAAGCCGATGCCGTCGGTCAGCTCGGGGATGTCGAAGCTGTAGCGCGGCGTGCCGGAGATGACGTCGGTGTTGATCTGGCCGAGCAGCAGGCCGAGCAGGATCATCGCGATCGCCTTGACCAGCGAGCCCGAGGCCAGCACCACGGCGCCGATCAGGCCCAGCACCATCAGCGAGAAGTACTCGGCCGGGCCGAACTTGAAGGCCAGTTCGGTCAGCGGCGGCGCGAAGGCGGCGATGATGATCGTGCCCACGCAGCCGGCGAAGAAGGAGCCCAGGCCCGCGGCGGCCAGCGCCGCACCGGCGCGCCCCTGGCGGGCCATCTGGTAGCCGTCGATGGCGGTCACCACCGAACTCGATTCGCCCGGCACGTTGATCAGGATGGCGGTGGTCGAGCCGCCGTACTGCGCGCCGTAGTAGATGCCGGCGAGCATGATGAGTGCCGGCGTGGCGTCCAGCGCATAGATCGACGGCAGCAGCATCGCGATGGTGGCCACCGGGCCGAGGCCCGGCAGCACGCCGATCAGCGTGCCCAGCAGCGCGCCACCGAAGGCGTACAGCAGGTTCTGGACGGTGAAGGCGACGCCGAAGCCGAGCGCGAGATTGGAAAGCAGGTCCATGTCGTGATCCTCAGCCGATGAACGACGGCCACAGCGGGATCGTCAGCTTCAGCCCGACGATGAAGATGAGCCAGCTGCCCACGGTGAGCAGCGCGGCATTGGCGAGCGCCTCACCCCAGTGGAACTCGTCGCCGGCCAGCGCAGCGATCACGACCAGCGCCGGCAGCGCGATGACCATGCCCAGGTGCGGCAGCGTCCAGCCGAACACCACCACGGTGCCGACGATGAAGCCCAGCGGCTTCCAGGCGAAGTCTCCGACGGGGTCGCCGCCCTCGGATTCGATGGTCAGGGCCTTGAACAGCACCACGCCGCCGAGGACCGCCATCAGGATGCCCAGGCCGAAAGGAAAGTAACCCGGGCCGGGGCGGGCCGACTGGCCGAAGCTGTAGTTCGTCGCACCCCACGCAAAGCCCAGGCCGATGGCCACGAACATGAGGCCCGACCAGAAATCGCGCTGGCTCTTGATCTTCACCTGTGTCTCCTCCGGGAGCTGCAATGCTTCGGGGGATTCTAGGCAGCCATGCCCGACCAGCCTGTGTGGTTTACACGTAGCGGCCCGGGCGCTGTCGCGCAGGCGTCAGCTCACTCCCAGCCGGGCGTGGCGCGCAGCACCTCGTCCATGGTGGTCACGCCTTCGGCGACCTTCATCGCGCCGGCCACGCGCAGCGGCCGCAGCCCGTCCTGCAGCGCCTGCTTGCGCAGGCGCGCCATGTCCGTGACCGGCGAGATGCACTCGCGCGCCACGTCGCCGACGCTGAGCAGCTCGTACAGGCCGGCGCGGCCGCGGAAGCCGGTCATGCGGCACTCCAGGCAGCCCACCGGCTTGTAGGGCCGCACCGCGCCGGTCAGTCGCCAGGGCTTGACGAACTCGCCGAGCGCCTCGCGCGACAGCGCCTCGTCGGGCTGCTTGCAGGCCACGCACAGCGTGCGCACCAGCCGCTGCGCGAGCACGCCGATGACCGTGGCACCGATCAGGTAGGGCGGCACGCCCAGGTCCTCGAGCCGGGTGATGGCCGACACCGAATCGTTGGTGTGCAGCGTGCTGAAGACGAGGTGGCCGGTCAGCGCGGCCTGGATCGCCATCTCGGCGGTCTCCAGGTCGCGGATCTCGCCGACCATGATGATGTCCGGGTCCTGGCGCATCAGCGCGCGCAGCCCCTCGGCGAAGCCCAGGTCGATGTTGCTCTGCACCTGCGTCTGGTTGAACGAGGGCTGGATCATCTCGATCGGGTCCTCGATCGTGCAGACGTTGACCTCGTCGGTGGCCAGGCGGCGCAGCGTCGAATAGAGCGTGGTGGTCTTGCCCGAGCCGGTCGGGCCGGTGACGAGGATGATGCCGTGCGGCCGCGTCACCATCTCTTCCCAGCGTTTGCCGTCGTGGGCGCCGAAGCCCAGCGCGTCGAGCGGCTTGACGGTGGTGTCGGGGTCGAAGATGCGCATCACCATCTTCTCGCCGAAGGCCGTGGGCAGCGTCGACAGGCGCATCTCGACCTCGTCGCCGCCCGGGTTGCGCGTCTTGATGCGGCCGTCCAGCGGGCGGCGCTTCTCGACCACGTCCATGCGGCCGAGCAGCTTGACGCGCGCGATCATCGCGTTGAGCACGCCCAGCGGCACCTGGTAGACGTTGTGCATCACGCCGTCGATGCGAAAGCGGATCACGCTGCGCTCGCGGCGCGGCTCGAGGTGGATGTCGGAGGCGCGCTGGTCGAAGGCGTACTGCCACAGCCAGTCGACCACCTGCACCACGCCCTGGTCGTTGGCGTCGAGCTGCTTGTTGCTGCGGCCGAGCTCGACGAGCTGCTCGAAGCTGGCCAGCGTGGAGGTCTCGCCCGACTTGATGGCCGCGCGCACGGAACGCGACAGGCTGTAGAACTCGGTGGTGTACTTCTGCAGCTCGAGCGGGTTGGTGACGACCAGCTTGATCGGCTTGCCGGTGTGCGCCTCGATCTCGGCCACCCAGGCGGTGTCGCAGGGCTCGCAGGTGGCGATGGTGACGTCGCGCAGGCCCACGGTGATGGGCAGCGCGCGGCGCCGCTCGGCATAGCTGATCGACATGACCTCGGCGACGCGGCCGACGTCGACCTTCAGCGGGTCGATGCGCAGGTAGGGCAGCTTGACACGATCGGCCAGCCACTCGGTGAGCGCCTCCACGTCCAGCGGCTTGCCCTTGCCGGGATCCTTGGCCCGAGTCAGGCCCAGGCTGCCCAGGCGCACCAGCGGGTGCTGGCGACTGTCGGCACCGTGGAAGCGCTTCTCGGTTGCGCGCGAGGCCTCCTCGTCGATCAGCCCGTCCCTGCGCAGCCAGCGCAGCAGCACGCGCCAGTCCAGCGGCCCGACATGCGGGGTCTCGAGCGGAAGGGCAGCAGCGTTCATGGGTTCTCGGACAGGTCACCCGGCAGCGGGCGGATCATGCGCAGCCATTTTCGCGCCGGCAAGCCGTACCGCGTGTCGATCTGTTGCGCGCGTTGGACGAGTTCTTCACGCTCGGGCAAGGCGCCTTGCTTGAGCGCCAGCACCACGGTGTTGCCTTCGCGCGTGGGTTGCAGCGAGATCACCGAGCCCCCCTCGAAGGCGGCGGAGATGCGGCCGGCGCTGCGCACGAAGCTGGCGTCGCGGCCGAACAGGTTCACGCTCATCACCCCGCCCTCGGCCAGCGCGCGGGCGCAGCCGCGGTAGAAGGCCTCGCTGTCGAGCACCGGGCTGGCGGCCTCGTGGTCGTACAGGTCGACGCAGAGCACGTCGACCGAGCCGGGCTCGGCGACCGCGTCGACATAGTGTTGCGCGTCCATCTCCAGCACATGGAAACGCGCGCCCTCCGCGGGCAGCCGGAAGAAGGCCCGGTTCACGCCGATCACCGTCGGGTTGAGCTCCACCACCGTGGTCTTCATCTTCATCACGCCCTGCGTGAAGCGGGTGATGGCGCCCGCGCCCAGGCCGAGCTGGACCGCGTGGCCGCGCGCCAGTTCGGCGGCCGGGCGCAGCAGCATCCAGGCCATCATGCGCTGGATGTACTCCAGCTCCAGCGCGGCCGGCTTCTTCAGGTTCATCGCCCCCTGCACCCAGGGCGTGCCCAGGTGCAGGTAGCGCACGCCGTCGTGTTCGGAGATGGTCGCCGGGGCCAGCTCGGGGTCGGTCTTCTTCTTCGTCGTCATGCGGGTTCAGGCCAGTCCATGGGCGGCGAAGGCATCGCGCCAGGCCGCCAGCTTGCGTTCGAAACTCCAGCTGGCGTTGGCCGGGCTGGTGGAGGGCAGGCGCAGCACCGGCACGCCGAGCGTGCGTGTCACCGCCATCGCCCGCGCCGACTCGCCGCCGTTGTGCGCCACCGCCTGCAGCCGCGGCGCGCGGCGGCGCAGGCTCGCCAGGTCGTTGGGCACGGCGGATTCGATCGCGCTGTCCAGGCTGCCGTCGCGGCGGCAGCTGGCATAGACGTCCCAGATGCCCAGGCCGCGGCGTTTCGCTTCGGCCAGGCGGGCGGCGTAGGGCATCGCCACCAGGTCGACGCCCCACAGCGCCGAGAGCAGCGGCCAGAACTGGTTGCGCGGATGCGCGTAGTACTGCCGCGCCTGCAGCGAGGCGACGCTCGGGAAGCTGCCCAGCACCACCAGCCGCGTCGCACGGCCGATCACCGGCGGCAGGCCCTGCAGCAGCTCGCTCACGGCGCCAGTCTCGGCAGCGCGAACCGCGCGTTGGCGCTGCTGGCGCGCGCGAACTCCTCCACCGCCATGCCGCGCAGGCCGGCCATCACGGCGCCGATGCGCGGCAGCTCGGCCGGCTCGTTGCGCGCCACCTCGCCCGCCGCGCGCTGCCCGGCGGTGCGGTACAGCCAGTGCGGCGGGATGTCGGGCGCATCGGTCTCCAGCACCAGCGCCTCCAGCGGCAGGCTGCGCGCCAGTTCGCGGATCTGCAGCGCGCGGTCGAAGGTCGCGGCGCCGCCGAAACCCAGGCGCAGGCCCAGGCCGACAAAGGCCAGCGCCTGCTGCGCGCTGCCGTTGAAGGCGTGCGCGATGCCGCCGGGCACCTCGATGCGGCGCAGCTGCTTGAGCAGCGCGTCGGCCGAGCGCCGCACGTGCAGGATCACCGGCAGGCCATGGCGCCGCGCCAGCTTGAGCTGCTCGACGTAGAAGAACTCCTGGCGCGCGCGGTCCAGTCCGGGCACGAAATGGTCCAGGCCGATCTCGCCCACCGCCACCAGGCGCGGATCGTCTCGCGCGTCGGCCAACGCCTGGTCGAGCCGCTCCAGGTCGGCGTCTTCGGCGCGGTCGAGGTACATCGGGTGGATGCCCAGCGCGTAGGCGGCGTCGTGGCGCTGCGCCAGCGCGCGCACCGTCTCGAAATGCGCGGCCGCCACCGCCGGGATCACCAGCCGGCCGACGCCGGCCGCGCGGGCGCGCGCCACCACCGCGTCGCGGTCGGCGTCGAACTCGGGCGCGTCGAGATGGCAATGGGTATCGGTCCACATGGCAGGGGTCCACACGGCGCGCATCATGCCCTGCCTGTGACAGGTCATGGCCGACGTGCTACTGTTGCAGCGCATCCCGAACCGCGCTCGCTGCGCCGGAGCAGCCGATGAAGAAGGCACCGCTGTACAGCCGTTCGCGCCGGAGCGTGTCCGCCCCGGCGCTGCCGCCGCCCGAGCCGGTTGAACCGGCCGCGCCGGCACCGGCGCGCCAGCGTCTGGCGGGTTTCGTCCGCCGCCACGAACGCCGCCTGTGGGCGCTGGCGGTGCTGCTGCTGGTGGCCACGGCGCTGCTGTGGCACGTCGCACCCAAGGGCCCGCCGGTGCTCACCTTCGAGCAGATCGACCACCTGGTGCGCAAGTCCATCGAGGAGAAGCCGCTCGCCTCCGCTGCGGCGCGGGCCTACGACAAGATCATCCCGTCGGTGGTGCGCGTGGTCGGCTACGAGCGCGACGGCGAACCGCAGCGCGAACCGAAGGCGGCCAGGGAAGCCCGCGACGCGCGGCCGAAGAGCGAGAGCAGCGCCGAGCCTGGCCTGCAGGAGCGCGGCGTGGGCACCGGCGTGGTCATCGTCGACAACGGCACGATCCTCACCAACCTGCACGTGGTGCTGGGTGCCGAGAGCGTCAAGGTCACCTTCATGGACGGCCTGGAGAGCGAGGCCAAGCTGATCAGCGTGATGCCCGAGCACGACCTGGCGGTGCTGCGCGCCATGAAGATCCCCGACGACCTGCATCCAGCCACCATGCGCGGCACCGGCGACCTGAACCCGGGCGACCGGGTGATGGCGGTGGGCTTCCCCTTCGGCATCGGGCCTTCGGCCTCCGAGGGCGTGGTCTCCGGCCTGAAGCGCGAGTTCCGCTCGCCGGAAGGAGAACGCGTGCTGACCAACCTGATCCAGTTCGACGCCGCCGCCAACCCGGGCAACTCCGGCGGGCCGCTGGTGACGATGGAAGGCGAAGTCGTCGGTGTCGTCACCGCCATCCTCAACCCGACCAAGCAGCGCGTCTTCGTCGGCATCGGCTTCGCCGTGCCGATCGAGAACGCCGCTGCCGGCGCCGGCATGCCCCCGTTCTGAGCAGGAGTTTCATGGAATCTTCCCCCACCGGCGGCGCCGACGCCGCCACGCTGATGGAGCGGGTGCTCTACGAGGTCAAGCGCGTCGTCGTCGGGCAGGACCAGTTCCTCGAGCGCGTGATGGTGGCCATGCTCAGCAACGGCCACCTGCTCGTCGAGGGCGTGCCCGGCCTGGCCAAGACGCTGACCGTCAAGACCCTGGCGCAGACCATGCGCGGCCAGTTCAAGCGCATCCAGTTCACGCCCGACCTGGTGCCCGCCGACCTGGTGGGCACGCGCATCTACAGCCCCAAGACCGGCGAGTTCGACACCTCGCTGGGGCCCGTGTTCACCAACCTGCTGCTCGCCGACGAGATCAACCGCGCGCCGGCCAAGGTGCAGAGCGCGCTGCTCGAGGTCATGCAGGAGCGGCAGGTGACCATCGCCGGCGTGTCGCACAAGGTGCCCGATCCCTTCCTGGTGATGGCCACGCAGAACCCGATCGAGACCGAAGGCACCTACCCGCTGCCGGAGGCGCAGGTCGACCGCTTCATGATGAAGGTTCTGGTCGACTACCCCAGCGAGGAAGAGGAGTTCGTCGTCGCGCAGCGCGTCACCGGCACGCCGGTGCAGGTGTCGGCGGTGGCCAGCATGGGCCAGCTCGCCGAGCTGCAGCAGGAATGCCGCAAGGTCTATGTCGACCCTTCGCTGATGCAGTACGCCGTCAAGCTGGTCAGCGCGACGCGGCGCCCGGCCCAGTACGGGTTGGCCGACATCGCCAGGTACCTCAGCTTCGGCGCCAGCCCGCGCGCCACCATCGGCCTGATCGAAGGCGCCCGTGCGCTGGCCTACATGCGCGGCCGCAGCTACTCGCTGCCGGAAGACATGACCGGCCTGGTCGGCGACGTGATGCGCCATCGCCTGGTGCTCAGCTACGAGGCGCTGGCCGATGGCCTGAGTGCCGACCAGATCATCCGCCAGGTGATGCAGAAGATTCCCCCGCCCGACAAGCCGCTCGCGCCCCATGAATCCGGTACCGGCAAGAACTGAGGCCGCCGACTCCGAGGCCCTGCTCAAGCGCCTCGAGTGGACGGTCATCCGCCGGCTCGACGGCCTGCTTCAGGGTGACTACCGCACGCTGCTGCGCGGCGCCGGCATCGACCTGGCCGACCTGCGCGAGTACCAGTACCACGACGACGTGCGCCACATCGACTGGAACGTGACGGCGCGCCTGCAGCAGCCCTACGTGCGCCAGTTCACCGAAGACCGCGAGCTGGCGGCCTGGTTCCTCGTCGACCTCAGCGCCAGCGTCGACTTCGGATCCGACCTGCGTGCCAAGCGCGGCGTGGCACGCGAGTTCGTCGGCGTGCTGTCGCGGCTGCTCACGCGCCACGGCAACCGCGTCGGCGCGCTGCTCTACGGCACGCAAGTCGACACGGTGATCCCGGCCCGCGCCGGCCGCCTGCACGTGCTGCACCTGCTGCAGCGCATGGCGCAGCGACCCGCCGAATCGGCCGGCGGCGCCACGCAGCTGCGGGATCTGCTGCTCGCCGGGCAGCGCATCGTCAAGCGGCGCAGCACGATCTTCGTGGTGTCCGACTTCATCAGCCCGCCCGACTGGGAGGAGGCGCTCGCGCAGCTCTCGCGCCGCCACGACGTCACCGCCGTGCGCCTGTACGACCCGCTGGAGATGGAGCTGCCCGACATCGGCCTGGTGACGATGCGCGACGCCGAGACCGGCGAGCAACTGCTGGTGGACACCCACGACGCCGGCTTCCGCGCGCGTTTCGCCGCCGCGGCGCAGGCGCGCGAGTCGGCGCTGCTGTCTTCGCTGGCGCAGGCCGGCGTCGACACGCTGGAGCTGGCCACCGACGACGACCTGCTCGACGCCATCCTGCGCTTCGCCGACCTGCGCCGCCAGCGCGGCCGGCTCGCGGCCGGCGGTGGCGCGCCGTCGCACCTGGGCGTGCTGAGGGCCGCGTCATGAAAGGCGCCATTCCGCTGAACTTCATCTGGCCGACCATGCTGTGGCTGCTGCTGGCCGTGCCGCTGCTGGTCGGCGGCTACGTCTGGCTGCTGCGCCGGCGCAAGAAGACGGCGCTGCGCTACGCCAACCTCGCGCTGATCAAGCAGGCCATGGGCAAGAGCACCGCCTGGCGCCGCCATGTGCCGCCGGCGCTGCTGCTGCTGGCCGTGACCGTGCTGCTGCTCGCCTCGGCACGGCCGGCGGCGGTGATCACCCTGCCCTCGCAGCAGGAGACCATCGTGCTGGCGATGGACGTCTCCGGCAGCATGCGCGCCGCCGACGTGCAGCCGAACCGGCTGGTGGCCTCGCAGGTCGCGGCGAAGGCCTTCGTCGCCGAACTGCCGCGCAGCGTGCGCGTGGCCGTGGTGCAGTTCGCCGGCACGGCCGCCGTGGTGCAGCCGCCCACGCACAGCCGCGACGACGTCTACGCCGCGATCGACCGCTTCCAGCTGCAGCGCGGCACCGCCACCGGCAGCGGCATCGTGCTGTCGCTGGCGACGATCTTCCCCGAAGCCGGCATCGACCTGTCGCAGATCACCGGCCAGAAGGCCATGCCGCCCGGCCCGAACGACAAGCCCAAGCCGGAGTTCACGCCGGTCGAGCCGGGCTCGTTCAGCTCCGCCGCGATCATCATGCTCACCGACGGGCAGCGCACCACCGGCCCCGACCCGCTGGACGCCGCCAAGATGGCCGCCGAGCGCGGCGTGCGCGTCTACACCGTGGGCATCGGCACCAAGGACGGCGAGACCATCGGCTTCGAGGGCTGGTCGATGCGCGTGCGCCTCGACGAAGACGCGCTCAAGGCGGTGGCCAACCTGACGCGCGCCGACTACTTCTACGCCGGCACCGCCGAAGACCTGAAGAAGGTCTACCAGGGCCTGTCGACGCGGCTCGTGGTGGAGAAGAAGGAGACCGAGATCAGCGCGCTGTTCGCCGTGCTCGGCGCGCTGCTCGTGGCCGCCGCCGCCGCGCTGTCGGTGGCCTGGTTCGGCCGCGTGGCCTGAGGGGGACGGATCGATGCTGCTGAAGAAGGCCGCCGAGCGCGACTGGATCCCGACCGGCTCGCCCGGCGTCGAGCGCAGCCTGTTCCGCAACAACGAGGCCGGGGGCCGCTCGTCGGTGGTGCGGCTGAGCCAGGGCTCGCGCGTGCCCCGCCACGTGCACCACGGCACCGAGGAGGTGCTGGTGCTCGAAGGGCGCGTCTCGCTCGACGGTGTCGAGATGGCGCCGGGCGACTACCTCTACGTCGAGCCGGGCGAGCAGCACGACGTGGTGGCGCTCAGCGATGCGGTGATCTTCGTGTCCTCGCAGAAGGCCACGCCCTTCGTGGAAGGCTGAGCTCGCACGGTTCGTGCTACGGACGGCAGACCGTCCCGACGCGAACCGAGGAGCACCCCCGTGGCGAAGATCCCCCCTGGCGTGGGCCCGCGCTTCCCGCAGGTGGTGGTGCTGTTCGGCGCCACCGGCGACCTGGCCCGGCGCAAGCTGCTGCCGGGCCTGTACCACCTGGCCAGCGCCGGCTTCATCCCGGGCTACCGCATCGTCGGGGTGTCGCTCGACGCGATCGACGCGGACGGCTTTCGCCGCATCGCGCGGCAGTCGCTCGACGAGTTCTTCAGCCGCAAGCTCAGCGACGCCGACTGGGAGACCTTCGCGCAGCGCCTGGACTACGTGCCGCTGGCCGCCGGCGCGAACGCGCTGCGCGAGGCGGTCGAGCGCGCCGAGGCCAGCTTCGGCGGCGAGTGCCGGCGCCTGCACTACCTGAGCGTGCCGCCGAGCGCTGCGCTGCCAGCGGTGCAACTGCTCGGCGAGGCGCGCCTCGTCGAGCGCTCGCGCATCGTGATGGAAAAGCCCTTCGGCACCGACCTGGCCAGCTCGGTGTCGCTGAACCAGCGGCGGCACGAGGTGTTCGCCGAGGAGCAGATCTTCCGCATCGACCACTTCCTGGGCAAGGAGCCGGCGCAGAACATCCTCGCGTTCCGCTTCGCCAACGGCCTGTTCGAGCCGATCTGGAACCGCAACTTCATCGACC
>CAZVLY010000142.1:0-10918 GCA_964628175.1 uncultured Piscinibacter sp.
CCGCGGTTGGTGTACTTCTTGGCGATCGAGATCACCAGGCGCAGGTTGGCCTCGATCATCTCCTTCTTCGCGTCGCGAGAGGCCTTTTCGCCCTCGTTCATGCGCTTGTTGATGAGCTTGAGGTCTTCCAGCGGCACCACGGCGCGCGCCTGCACGTCGGTGAGCTTCTTCTGCAGTTCCTGCACCGGCGGCAGGTTGCGCTGCAGCACCACGCTGTAGGCCTTGCCCGAGGCGGCTTCCTTCTCGGCCCACTTCAGGTTCAGCGAATTGGGCGGGAAATGCTTGATGAAGTATTCCTGCGGCATGCCGCACTTGTCGACCAGGATCTTGCGCAGCTCGCGTTCGTAGCGGCGCACGTCGTCGACCTGCGAGCGCAGGATGCCGCACAGCTTCTCGATCGTCTTGACGGTGAAGCGGATCGTCATCAGCTCGGTGCTGATGGCGTGCTGCGCCTTGCTGTAGGGGGCCGACTGGTAGCCTTCCTTCTCGAAGGCGCGGCGCATCTTCTCGAAGTTGATGCGCAGCGAGTCGAACTTGACCATCGCGGCGGTCTTCAGCTCCTCGAGCTTCTTGGTCAGCGCCTTGCTGCCACCCTGGCCGTCGTCATCGTCGTCCTCGTCGAAGAAGTCGACGTCTTCCTCGGCCACGTAGTCGTCGGCCTCGTCTTCCGAGACGAAGCCGTCGACCACCTCGGAAATCTGCATCTCGCCGGCACCGATCTTGTCGGCGTAGCTGAGCAACTCGGCGATCGTCGTCGGCGAGGCCGAGATGGCCAGCATCATCGCCTGCAGGCCACCTTCGATGCGCTTGGCGATCTCGATCTCGCCTTCACGCGTGAGCAGTTCCACGGTGCCCATCTCGCGCATGTACATGCGCACCGGGTCGGTCGTGCGGCCGAACTCGGAATCGACGGTCGACAGCGCGGCTTCGGCAGCCTCTTCAGCTTCCTCTTCGGTGGCGGTGGTCGTGCCGCCGCCGGCGATCAGCAGCGTGGCGGCGTCGGGCGCCTGCTCGTACACCGCGATGCCCATGTCGTTGAGCATCGACACGATGGCTTCGAGGATCTCGTTGTCGACGAGCTTCTCGGGCAGGTGGTCGTTGATTTCCTGGTGCGTCAGGAAACCCCGCGTCTTGCCCATCTTGATGAGCGTCTTCAACTCCTGCCGGCGCTTGGCGACCTCTTCCTCGGTCAGCGCGGTCTCGTCCAGGCCGAACTCGCGCATCAGCGCGCGCTCCTTGGCGCGCGACACCTTCATGCGCAGCGGCTTGGCCTTGGCCTTGGTCTCGCCTTCATCGACCGCCTCGACCTCGGGCTCGGCCTCGAGTTCGGCTTCCAGGTCGGAGAAGTCCTCGTCCGCCGGCTCTTCCTTCTTGGCCTTCTCGTCCTTGCCCTTGCGTCCGGGCTTGCCCTTGGCCGCGGGTGCTTCCGACTTGGGGGCGGCCTTGCCGGGCTTGGCCGCCTTCTCGGCCACGGCCGAGCTCTTGGCCACCGCGGCCTTCTTCTTGTCTTCGACTTCGGCCTTGGCGGGCTTGGTGGCCTTCGCGGCCTTGGCGGGAGCGGCGCTCTTCTTCGCGGTCATGCGGATCCTCGGATGGTAGGGGGCCTGAACGTCGTCAACGGCCCGAAGGCAGCGACAGCGTCGAACCAATGCGCAAGCGGAACTGCCTCGCCGCGGCCCGCAGGCAGCGCGAAGACAGCTCGGCATCGGGCGGGCAAGCTGGCGTGAACATCCTGGAGGGTGCAGCCCTTGCGGGTGAAGGTTGGCCTTGGAGGGGACCCTGGGTCAGAGGGTGGCCGGGGCCCGGAGGTGCTGCTGTCACTCTTGCCGCGCGTACGAAACCCTCAATTATCGTCCAGATGGCGATCTTCGTCAAAGATGGGGTTGACTCAGGGCGGGACGGCCATCGGCTGGGCGAGGCGGGCCTTGATCTGGCGCTGCTGTTCGAGCAGTTCGCCGTGCCTGGCGCGAGCTGCTTCCGACAGCCCGTCGGAGCCTGCTAGCAGCTCCAGTTCGGCCTGAACCGCCTGCAGGCGCAGGCGATCGACGATCACCGCGAGCTCGTGCCGCGCCTCGTCGCCGACCGAGAACTCGTGGAACTGCGCCAGGCGCTGGGCGAGCGCATGGAACTCCGGCGGCTGGTGCGGCGCGGCGAGTTCGTCGCACATCGCGCGCGCTGCCATCGCACCCTGGTCGTGCACCAGCCGGTCGAGCCAGGCGAAGAAGGCGCCATAAGGGGCGTCCTGTGCCGTCAGCAGCTCATGTGCTTCGTGGTCGAGCCGCTCCCAGAGGTCGGCACGCTGCAGCAGCAGCCACACCGCGCGATCGAGCGAACTGGCCATGGGCACCAGCGGGCGGCGGCCTCCCGCACGCATCGGCGGCCGCAGCGGGGCCCGGTCGCTGGGGCGGGTGCTCGCCGGGGCCGGTCCGCGGCCACTGGCGCCCGCCGCGCCGGGCGACCATTGCCGGCGCAGGTCCTCCCGAGCCATCTGCGCGGCATCGGCCAGCGCGTCGACGATCTGGGCGCGCAGCACGCCGTCAGGCAATTGTTCGACCAGCGGTCGCGCCTGGGCGACGAGCTTGGCGCGCCCCTCGGCCGCGGACAGGTCGCAGCCCTCGGAAGCCGCCTCGACGAGCTGGCGCGACAAGGGCACCGCCTGGGCGATACAGGCCTCGAACGCCTCGGCGCCATATTCGCGGACGTAGGAATCGGGGTCGTGCTCCGTGGGCAGGAACAGGAAGCGCACTGTGCGCGTGTCAGTGGCATGCGGCAGGCTCGCTTCCAGCGCGCGGCCGGCGGCGCGGCGGCCGGCGGCGTCGCCGTCGAAGCTGAACACCACGGACTCGGTGAAGCGGAACAGCTTCTGCACGTGTTCGGCCGTGCACGCCGTGCCCAGCGTCGCCACGGCGTTGCCGAAGCCGGACTGGGCCAGCGCCACCACGTCCATGTAGCCCTCGACGACCAGCACGAAGCCGCGCTGGCGGATCGCCGTGCGGCCCTCGAACAACCCGTAGAGCTCGCGGCCCTTGCTGAACACCGGCGTCTCCGGCGAATTCAGGTACTTGGGCTCGCCCTGGTCGATGACACGGCCGCCGAAGCCGATGACCTCGCCCTGCACCGAGCGGATCGGGAACATCACGCGGTCGCGGAAGCGGTCGTAGCGCCGGGTGTCGGCCTCGTTGCCGTCGTCGGACGGCTTGGCAATCACCAGGCCGCTCTCTTCGAGCAGCGGGTCGTCGTACTTGGGGAAGGCGCTGGCCAGGCTGCGCCAGCCTTCGGGGGCATAACCGAGACCGAAGCGTGCGGCGATCTCGCCCGACAGTCCACGGCGCTTGAGGTAATCGATCGCGCGCGGGCTGCCGCGCAGTTCGCGCCGGTAATGCTCGGCCGCCTTGGCCAGGACGTCGGTGAGGGTCGCCTGGCGCTGCTTCTGCGCGGCGGCGCGTTCGCGCTCGGCCGGCGAGGTGTCGTCCTCGGGCACCGTCATGCCGTACTGCTGCGCCAGTTCGCGCACCGCATCGGGAAAGCTCAGCCCGGCATGCTCCATCAGGAAGCCGACCGCGTTGCCGTGCACGCCGCAACCGAAGCAGTGGTAGGTCTGGCGCGTCGGGCTGACGATGAAGCTGGGCGACTTCTCGCCGTGGAAGGGGCACAGGCCCTTGTGGTTGATGCCGGCCTTCTTGAGCTGCACGTGGCGGCCCACGACATCGACGATGTCGGCGCGCGAAAGCAGGTCCTGGATGAAGCCGTTCGGGATCACCGGCCTAGTCTACGCGTTGGCCTATTCGCTGGCCGTTATCTGTCCCTTGTAGGCGCGCACCCAGCCGGGCAGCTGGTCGGAGGGCATGGCCGCGGCGATGCCGTTGCCCTGGCCGATGCCGCACCCGAGTTCGATCAGCCGCTGCGCCTGCGCGGGCGTTTCGACGCCCTCGGCGACCACTTCGCAGCCGAAGGTGCGCGACAGCGCGATGACGCCCTCGACGATGGCCAGGTCCTGGTGGTCCTCGAGCATCTGGTGCACGAAGGAGCGATCGATCTTCAGCATGTCCAGCGGCAGGCGCTTGAGGTAGGTGAAGGTCGAGTAGCCGGTGCCGAAGTCGTCGAGCGCAAAGCGCACGCCCAGCGCCCGGCAGCGCTGCATCAGCTCGCAGGTGTAGTCGATGTCGGCCAATGCGGCGGTTTCCAGCACCTCGAGCACCAGGTGCCGCGCCACGTCGGCGCCGTGCGGGGCGAGCAGTTCGGCCAGTTCGTCGGCGAAGGCCGGTTCCTGGAGGTGGCGTGCCGAGACGTTGATGCTGACGGTGATGTCCAGGCCGGCGCGCTGCCAGGCCGCCAGCTGGGAGACGCCTTGTGTCAGAACCCAGCGGCCCAGTGCGATGCCCAGGCCGGTGTGTTCGACCAGCGGCAGGAATTGACCCGGCGGCACGAGTCCATGCTCCGGGTGGTTCCAGCGCAGCAGCGCCTCGGCCCCGAGCACTCGGCCCTGTCGCATGTCGACCTTGGGCTGGTAGTGCAGGCTGAACTCGGATGCGTCCAGCGCCTCCTGCACGCGGCCCAGGGCGACGAAACGGTCCTTGGTGCGGCGGTCCTGTTCGGCGTCGAAGAAGAGGTAGCCGTTGCGCCCGGCCTGCTTGGCGCCGTACATCGCCTGGTCGGCATGGCGCAGCAGGGCCTCGCCGTCGGCGCGGTCGTAGGGGAACACGGTGGCGCCGATGCTGGCGGTCACCACGAGCGGCCCGCTGGTCAGGCCCACCTCGCAGGGCAGCGCGATCTGCTGCAGCACGCGCTCGACGGCGTGGTGGCTCTCGCGCAGCGTGGCGGTGCGCAGGAGCAGGGCGAATTCGTCGCCGCCCACGCGCGCCGCCACGTCGTCTCCACCGGCCCAGGAGCGCAGCGAGGCCTGCACGCGCTCCGACAGCCGCAACAGCAGTACGTTGCCGGCGTCGTGGCCGTGCAGCTCGTTGATGGCCTTGAAGTGATCGATGTCGAGGTGGCACACGGTGAGCAGCGAGCCTTCACGCTGGCTCGTCTCGAGCGCCGCCTGCAGCAGGCTGGACAGCTTGACGCGATTGGGCAGGCCGGTCAGCTCGTCGAAATGGGCCTGGCGCTCCAGGCGCTCCTGCTGCTGGCGCGACTGCGTGATGTCCGATACCGCCACCACGTGGCTGCGCACCGCACCGTCGTGGCCGCGCACCGCCGAGACGGTGAGCTCGAGCGCGCGAAAGGCCCCGTCGGGGCGCTGGTGCACGACCTCGCCGCGCCACATGCCTTCGTCGGCCAGCCCCTGCCGCATCGCCTCGGACGGGCCGGGCTCGCCGTCCGGCGAGGTGCCGCCGAGCAGCAGCACGGGCACGCGCCCGAGCAGCTCTTCGCGATTGAAGCCGGTGATCCGGCAAAAGGTCGGGTTGGTCTCGAGCACGCGGTGCTGCGCATCGGTGACGAGCAGGCCTTCGTGCAGTTGCCGGAACAGGCTGTCGGCGATCTGCTGGCGCTCGCTGGCATCGCGCTCGTTGCTGATGTCGCGCGCCGTGCAGACCACGCGCATCGGTTCGCCGGCGACGCTGCGGTCCGCGACCAGCGCGTTGAGTTCGAACCAGTGCCAGCTGCCGTCGCCCCGGCGCATGCGGCATTCGGTGCGAAACTGCTCCGCACCCGGGTTGCGCAGCGACTCGAGCATCTGCTGGACGGTGCTCAGCTCCTCCGGATGGATTCGCGACCAGAACACGTCCGCCGGGTGCCCGCGCGGGCGCGCCGGCAGGTCCAGCAGGGCCAGCCAGCGTGGCGAGAAGTCGAGCATGCCGCGACGCAGGTCCCAGTCGCCGACACCGAGGTTGGAGGCCGCCAGCGCGAGCTGCCAGCGATCCTCGGTGGCGGAGAGCTCGCCCACCAGCGCCGTGACCAGCATCGGCAGGGCCGCCAGCGTGGCGATGTAGCCGGCCACCATCGCCAGCGCGGCCGGTGCGTCGGCGCCGGCGAATGGGCCACGGCCGGTGAGCGTGGCGGCAACGGACATCCCCGCCAGTAGCAGCACGGTGGCCGATGCGGCGAAAACGCCGCTGCGCAGGGCCAGCCAGCCGAGCAGCAGGTAGGGCAGGAACAGCAGGGGCGAGACGACGCCGGGCTGGCCTCGGAACGAGAACCAGGCTCCGGCCAGCGAACCGCCGGCGAGCAGCAGGCCCGGCACCCAGCGCCACTCGCCGAAGGCGCGGCGCAGCGTTGCGCGCGAGGCGGTGAGCAGCGGCACGCCGACGACCAGGACGCCCATCAGGTCGCCCAGCCACCAGGAAGCCCAGGCGGCGGGCGCCAGGGTCCAGGGCAGGGCGCCGCTGAGCACCAGCCAGCAGGTGCCGTTGGTGGCGCTGATCAGGGTCGCGGCACCGGCGCCCAGGCCGAAGCGCCACAGGTCCTGGCGGCGGTCGAGGTTGGTGTGCAGTCCGTGGCGGCGCAGTGCTTCGGCAGCCAGCGCCGGACCGGCGGCATTGCCCATCGCAGTCAGCACGGCGGCCCACAGCGGCAAGCCGGTCGACAAGGCCACCGGCAGGGCGCCGAGCGCCACCGCCGGCCACATGCGCGGACCCAGCCGCACCAGGGCGGCGAAGGCCAGCCCGGCCGCGGGCCAGATCAGGCTGACATGCGCGCCGATCTGCGGCGTGGCCAGCCCGAACATGCCGCTGGCGTAGTACGCCGCGGCCAGCACGAGGCCCCAGACCAGCCACAGCCCGTCCCAGCGCGCCGGGAGCGGCGTGACCTGCGGAAGGCGGATGCTGGGCATGCCGGAGCCGATGGCTGGCGAACGGCGCCGCTCAGACCTTGAAGTCGTCGATCTTGCGGCCTGCGGCCAGGGCCGCCTTCAGCCATTTGGGCTGCAGCCCGCGGCCGCTCCAGCTGTCGCCGGTGGCCGCGTCCCGGTACTTGGCGGGCACCTTGGCGCGCGCGCCCTGGCGTGCCGCGGGCGCCGCCTTGTTGCTCAGGTCGGCCAGGCTCAGGCCGTATTCCGACATCAGCGCGCGCACCTTTGCGATGGCTTCGGCGCGGTCGCGCTTCTTGGTTTGCTCGATTTCGCGTTCGAGGGCTTCCTTTTGCGTCAGCAGTTCTTGCAGCGTGGCCATGTGCGACTCCCCGGTTCGAATATGCCCGGCTGCCGCATTCTAGGGACTGGTCGGTATTCCCGTTGAAACGAATCCTCGGGAGATTCCCGGTGGACTATTTGTAGCCCACGCGGTCGAGCATTTGCTGGACCTTGGTCTGGTTCATGCCCGTGACGGAGACCGGAATCGTTTCCGCCTTGAACGGGCCCATCGCGTCCAGCGCGGGGTTGGCGGTCTTGGCGCCGGCGACCACGGGCCATTCGTTGTTGCCGTCGGCGAAATAGGCCTGTGCCTGCTCGCTGGCGAGGTATTCGAGAAACTGCTGGGCAGCCGCCCGGTTCGGCGAATTCTTCGCGATGCCGGCGCCGGCGATATTCACGTGCGTGCCCCAGCTCGACTGGTTGGGAAACACCACGCCGACCTTTTCGACCACGGAGCGATCGTCCGGGTTGGACGAGCGCATCATGCGGGCGAGGTAATAGGTATTGGTCAGCGCGATCTGGCATTCCCCGCTGGCCACCGCCTTGATCTGGTCGGTATCGCCGCCCTTGGGTGCGCGTGCCATGTTGGAGACCATGCCCTTGAGCCAGGCTTCGGTGGCCGGCTCGCCCAGGTGCTGCATGACCGCGCCGAACAGCGACAGGTTGTACGGATGCGAGCCCGAGCGCGTGCAGACCTTGCCCTTGTTCTTCGGGTCGCCGAGTTCCTCGTAGGTGTCGGCATCGGCCTTGGCGACGCTGGCCTTGTTGTAGACGATCACGCGGGCCCGCGTCGAGAAGCCGAACCACTGCGAGCCCTGGCCGGCGTCGGCGCCGCGCAGCGTGGCAGGGATGCGCGACTCGAGCAGGGCCGACTTCACCGGCTGGAACAGACCGTCGGTCTCGGCGCGCCACAGGCGCGCGGCGTCGACGAGCAGGATCACGTCGGCCGGGCTGGCCGTGCCTTCGCTCTTCAGGCGCGCCAGGATGCCGGCGTCGTCGGCGTCGACGCGGTTGATGCGCACGCCGGTGGCCTTGGTGAAGTTCGCGTAGAGCGCTTCATCCGTCTGGTAGTGGCGGGCCGAGTAGAGGTTCAGCACCTTGTCCTGGGCCGAAGCGGCCAGCGGCACGGCGGTGACGAGGGCCGCCAGCGAGGCAGCGGCGAGGGCGCGGGGGATCTTCATGCGGGCTCCAGGTTTCGGATGCCCGCATTCTAGTTCTAAACGCGAATGGTTCTCACTAGTATTGGTTTGACCGGCATCAAAGCCGGTACACGGGCTCAGGGCGCCGGGGGAACGTAACCGGCCGGCTGCTCGGCGCCCTGGCCGAAGAAGAAGCTCTCCATCTGCCGCGCGAGGTACTGGCGGGCACGCTGGTCGGCGAGGTTCAGGCGGTTCTCGTTGACCAGCATGGTCTGGTGCTTCATCCAGAGTGCCCAGGCTTCCTTGCTGATCTCGTTGTAGATGCGCTTGCCCAGCTCGCCGGGATAGGGCGCGAAGTCCAGGCCTTCGCCTTCCTTCTTGAGGTAAGTGCATTGCACGGTACGGGCCATGGTCGAACTCCTTTTCAAAGCTTCTTGACGAGGACCTGCGAGCGCCGGTCCCAGTTGTACTTGCGCTTGCGCGCCTCGGGCAGCCAGTCCGGGTCGACCTGGACGAAGCCGCGCTTGATGAACCAGTGCATGGTGCGGGTGGTGAGCACGAAGATGCTCTCCAGGCCCATCGCCTTGGCGCGCTGCTCGACGCGCTTGAGGATGCGCTCGCCGTCGCCCTGGCCCTGCACGTTGGGCGAGACGGTCAGCGCCGCCAGCTCGGCAGTGCGCGACTCCGGGTAGGCGTACAGCGCCGCGCAGCCGAAGATCACGCCGTCGTGCTCGATGACGGTGTAGTGGCCTATGTCGCGTTCGATCTCGGTGCGGCTGCGCTTGACCAGCGTCCCGTCGCTCTCGAACGGCTCGATGAGCTGCAGGATGCCGCCGATGTCGTCGGCCGTCGCTTCGCGCAGGCTCTCGAGCTTCTCGTCGATGACCATGGTGCCGATGCCGTCGTGCGTGAACACCTCCAGCAGCAGCGCGCCGTCCACCGCGAAGGGCAGGATGTGGGAGCGCTCCACGCCGCCCCGGCAGGCCTTCACGCAGTGACGCAGATAGAAGGCCGTGTCGGTGGGTTGCGTCGGCGCGGGCAGGGCGGAAAGCAGCCGTTCGGCGTCGGCGAGCGCGAGCTCGGTGTCGATGCCGCTTTCCGGGTCGTCCAGGCGCTCGCGGATCCCAGGCGCCTCGGTGATGAAGAGCAGCTTGTCGGCCTGCAGAGCGACTGCCGCGCTGGTGGCCACGTCTTCCATCGTCAGGTTGAACGCCTCGCCGGTCGGCGAGAAGCCGAACGGCGACAGCAGCACCATCGAGCCGATGTCGATGACGCGCCGGATCGCCGCTGCGTCGACCTTGCGCACCACGCCGCTGTGCATGAAGTCCACGCCGTCGACGATGCCGACCGGCCGCGCGGTGAGGAAGTTGCCCGACACCACGCGCACGATCGCGTTGGCCATCGGCGTGTTCGGCAGGCCTTGCGAGAAGGCCGCCTCGATCTCGAAGCGCAGCTGGCCGGCGGCCTCCTGGGCGCAGTCGAGCGCGATCGCGTCGGTGATGCGCAGCCCGTGGCTGTAGCGCGACTCGTGGCCCTTCACGCGCAGCTGTTCGTTGACCTGCGGGCGGAAGCCGTGCACCAGCACCAGCTTGATGCCCATGGCCTGCAGGATGGCGAGGTCCTGCGCGAAGCTGCCGAGCTTGCCGGCGGCGATCAGCTCGCCGGCAATGGCCACGACGAAGGTCTTGCCCCGATAGGCATGGATGTGCGGCGCGACATGGCGGAACCAGGGCACGAAGGTGTGGGGGAAGACGAGGCTCATGGGCGCGGGGCTGTGGGCAGGAAGGCCCGGGCGCGATTGTGCCGCAGCGGGCGCGCGGGCCGTTGACGTCACCCCACGCGTGGCGCAGCATGGTTGCCCCACAACGCAAGGGAGCTGCGCATGGACGTCTTCACTACCCCTGGCGCCTTCAGCTGGTCGGAACTGATGACCACCGACGCGAAAGCCGCGACCGAGTTCTACGGCACGCTGTTCGGCTGGACGATCGAGCCGATGGCCATGGCCGAGGGCACCTACCAGGTCGTCAAGGTCGGCGGCGAGGCGGTCGGCGGCATCATGGCGATGCCGGCGAATGCCGGGCCGATGCCGCCCAGCTGGGGCTGCTACGTCACCGTCGCCGACGTCGACGCCACGTCGAAGCGTTGCACGGAGCTCGGCGGCAAGGTCGCCGTGCCGCCGCAGGACATCCCCGGCGTCGGCCGCTTCGCCGTCATCCTCGACAAGCAGGGCGCGGCGCTGAACATCATCACTTACGCCCCACGCCAGGGGTGATCGGCCGGGCCGCGGATAATCCGCGGCCCGTGAAGACCACCCCGGCGGCCACCGCCGTCCCGCCCATCACCTTTCCCGAATCGCTGCCGGTCTCGGCCCGGCGCGAGGAGATCGCGCGCGCCATCGATGCGAACCAGGTGGTCATCGTCTGCGGCGAGACGGGCTCGGGCAAGACCACGCAGCTGCCGAAGATCGCGCTCCAGCTCGGCCGCGGCCTGGGTGCCGGCGGCAAGGGCCTGATCGGCCACACGCAGCCGCGGCGCATCGCCGCGTCCAGCGTGGCCAAGCGCATCGCGCAGGAACTGAACTCGCCGCTGGGCGAGGTGGTCGGCTACAAGGTGCGCTTCCAGGACCGGCTGCAGCGCGGCGCCTCGGTCAAGTTGATGACCGACGGCATCCTGCTCGCCGAGACACAGAGCGACCCGCTGCTGCGCGCCT
>CAZVLY010000143.1:0-2175 GCA_964628175.1 uncultured Piscinibacter sp.
CGCACGATCGCCCAGGCCAGCAGCAGGCAGCCGACCAGCACGCCGAGCTCGGCCAGTGCCGTGGGGTGCATCAGCGAGCCGAGCAGGTCGGTCAGTTCGGTGGTGTCGAGCGTGCGGTTCATGGCGCGGGTTCGGTCTCGGGGGCCGCATTTGACCACGCCCCACCGTTACGGTTGGTGAACAGTGGCGCGGCCGGCGCAGGCTATCGTGCGCGCTGTCCGCCGCCGGAAAGCCGACCATGCCCCAAGCCCTGCGCCACACCCTGCTCTCGGTCCGCGACCTGCTCGCCACCGCCGGGCCGTTCATCCTCATCGCGCTGCTGCTGCTGCTGCTGGCCTACAAGGTGCTCGACCCGACGCCGCCCAAGAAGGTGGTGCTGGCCACCGGCGCCGACCAGGGCGCCTATGCCGAGTTCGGCAAGCGCTACGCCAAGCTGCTGCAGCAGCACGGCATCCAGGTCGAACTGCGCAGCAGCGCCGGCGCGGCCGAGAACCTGCAACTGCTTCGCGACCCGGACTCCGGCGTCGACCTTGCCTTCGTGCAGGGCGGCGCCGACGCGGACTACGGCAGCGCCGCCGACGCCGAGGCCGCCAACGCGGGCCTGGTGTCGCTGGGCAGCCTGTTCCACGAGCCGGTGTGGCTGTTCTACCGCGAGGAATCGGCCCAGCGCGCGGTGAAGAAGCCGGCCCTCGATGCGCTGGCCGACATGAGCCGCCCGGGCGACTGGAAGCTCAACATCGGCGCACCGGGCAGCGGCGTGCCCAACCTCGTCAAGCGACTGCTCGAGGCCAACCGCATCGACCCGGCGACGATCACGCTGGTGCAGCAGCCGTCCACGCCGGCGGTGGTGGCGCTGCTGGCCGGCGAGATCGACGCGCTGGTGTTCGCCTCGGCACCGGAGTCGCCGCTGGTGCAGATGCTGCTGCAGACGCCCGGCGTGAAGCTGTTCGACTTCCCGCAGGCCGAGGCCTACTCGCGCCGCTTCGCCTTCATCAGCCCGGTGACGCTGCCGCGCGGCGTGGTCGACCTGGCGCGCGACATGCCGCCGGCCAACATCCGCATGATCGCGCCCACCGCCACGCTGGTGGCGCGCGAGTCGACGCACCCGGCGCTGGTGCAGCTGTTCGTGCAGGCCGCCAAGCAGATCCACAGCGGCGCCGGCTGGTTCAACCGCAAGGGCGACTTCCCGAACATCGCCAACACCGAGCGCACGCTGGCGCCCGAGGCCGAGCGCTTCTTCCGCAACGGCCCGCCGCTGCTGCAGCGCTACCTGCCGTTCTGGATCGCCAACCTGGTGGACCGCATGTGGGTGGTGATGGTGTCCATCGTCGCCATCCTGATCCCGCTGTCGCGCGTGGTGCCGCCGCTGTACCAGTTCCGCGTGCGCTCGCGCATCTTCCGCTGGTACGGGCAATTGCGCCGGCTGGAGGACTCGATCGGCGAGCAGCCGGCCGAAGAACTGATCGCCGAGCTCGACAAGCTGGAGAAGCGCGCCGAGCAGATCACCGTGCCGTTGAGTTACGCCGACGAGCTGTACTCGCTGAGAAGCCACATCAACCTCGTGCGCCGGCGCCTGCAGCCGCGCTGACGCGCTCCTAGAATCGGCCCATGGACACACGCACCTCGCCCTACCGGGCACGCATCGCGAAGACGCAGGACGCGCTGGCCCGACACGGGCTGGCCGCGCTGCTCGTCCCCTCGTCGGACCCGCACCTGTCGGAATACCTGCCCGAGCGCTGGCAGGGCCGGCAGTGGCTGTCGGGCTTCACCGGCTCGATGGGCACGCTGGTCGTGGCACGCGGCAAGTCCGCGTTGTTCGCCGACAGCCGCTACTGGGTGCAGGCCGAGGCCGAACTGGCCGGCAGCGGCATCGAGCTGGTGAAGATCCCCACCGGCACCGCGACCCACCACGTCGACTGGCTGGCTCGCGAAGCGAAGGCGGGCGAGACGGTGGCGGTGGACGGCGACGTGATCGGCCTGGCCGCCGCGCAGCAGCTGCGCAGCGCGCTGGAGCGCGCCGGCGTGACGCTGCGCACCGACCTCGACCTGCTCGCCGAGGTCTGGCCCGACCGCCCCGGCCTGCCCTCTGCACCGGTCTACGAGCACCGCGCCCCGCAGGCGCCGCTGTCGCGCGCCGGCAAGCTGGCGCAGTTGCGCGAGGCGATGGCCGGCCAG
>CAZVLY010000143.1:2275-10915 GCA_964628175.1 uncultured Piscinibacter sp.
AGCCGCAAGAGCGCCGCCGAGGCCGAGCACATCCGCGCCGCGATGGCGCAGGACGGCGCGGCGATGTGCGAGTTCTACGCCTGGTTCGAATCCGCGCTGGGCCGCGAGCGCATCACCGAGCTCACCATCGACGAGAAGCTGAGCGCGGCACGTGCCACGCGTCCGGGCTTCGTCGGCCTGAGCTTCGGCACCATCGCCGGCTTCAACGCCAACGGCGCCATGCCGCACTACCGCGCCACGCCGGAATCGCACGCCGTGATCGAGGGCGACGGCCTGCTGCTGATCGACTCGGGCGGACAGTACCTGGGCGGCACGACGGACATCACCCGTGTCTGGCCGATCGGCCGCGTCAGCGAGGCACAGAAGCGCGATTACACGCTGGTGCTCAAGGGCACGATGGCCTTGTCGCGCACGCGCTTCCCGCGCGGCACCCCGTCGCCCATGCTCGACGCCATCGCGCGCGCGCCGCTGTGGGAGCAGGGCCTGGAGTACGGCCATGGCACCGGCCACGGCGTGGGCTACTTCCTCAACGTGCACGAAGGCCCGCAGAGCATCTCCAAGGCGGTGCCCGACGCCCACATGGCGATGGAACCCGGCATGGTGACCAGCATCGAGCCGGGCCTGTACCGGCCGGGCGGCTGGGGCATCCGCATCGAGAACCTGGTGATGAACGTGCCGGTGGCGAGCACCGAGTTCGGCGACTTCCTCGGCTTCGAGACGCTCACGCTGTGCCCGATCGACACGCGCTGCATCGACCGTTCGCTGCTGCGCGAGGACGAGATCGCCTGGCTGAACGGCTACCACGCCACCGTGCGCGAGCGCCTGAGCCCGCTGGTGGAGGGCGCGGCGAAGGCCTGGCTGCTGGAGCGCACCGCGCCCGTCTGAGCGCAGCGCAGTTCATCCGCGCCAGCGCGCAGTTCGTCGCAATCGGCTGTCGCCGTGGCGGGCCGGCTCCTACATTCACCTCAACGCGACACGTTGTCGTGACCCGAAGGAGCCCACCATGATCGACCGCATCTTCTCCGCCCTGCTGACCTTCTGCCTGCTGGCCGGCGGCACCGTCGCGATCGGCAGCGCGCTGTTCGACGACAGCACCACGACGACGGTGGTGACGCTGCCGGCGGTCACCATCACCGGCCAGCGCGAGGCTGCCAGCGGCCCGGTGGCGCAGAACGACGCGCAGGCCGAGCCGACCGCCCGCCGCCTGCAGTGAGCCGCCGGAGCGAGGCGCCTGTGCAACTGCGCAGCGCAGGCGGCTCACCTCAGGCCGACGCTGGCCAGCTTCGCAGGGCCTTCGCTCTGGCCTGAGCCTACATCTGGCGGAACAGGTGCAGGTAGCTGCGGCTCACCGGCAGCAGCTCGCGGCGCCCCTTGAGCTGCACCTCCGCCGTCTCGTTGGCGCCGCGCGTCACCTGCAGCACCTCGTGCAGGTTGACGATCACCGAGCGGTGCGTCTGCACGAAGCGTGAGGGGTCGAGTTCGTCGGCGAGTTCGCGGATGGTCTTGCGGATCAGCGCCTCGCCGCCCTCCCACACCACCAGCGTGTACTTCTCGTCGGCGCGCAGGTAGGCGATCTGCTCGACCGGAATCAGCCGCACGCTCTGGCCGACCGAGGCCTTGATCCACTGCAGGTACCCGCCCGGCGCGCCGGCACGGCGCTTCAGCTCGGCCGACAGGCCGTCGAGCACCGCCTCCAGCGCCGCTGGCGCCCCCGGCACGGGCCGCGCCAGCTGCTGGCGCAGGCGCTGCACGGTGTCGGCCAGCCGCTGCTCGTCGACCGGCTTGACCAGGTAGTCGATCGCGCCCTGCTCGAAAGCCTGCACCGCGTACTGCTCGAAGGCGGTGACGAACACGAGCTGGGCACGCCGCGCCAGCGAGCGCGCCGCCTCGATGCCGTTCAGCCCGGGCATGTGCACGTCGAGGAAGACCACCTGCGGTGCATGCTGGTCGAACAGTTCCACCGCCTCGCGGCCGTTGCGCGCCTGCGCCACCACCGCCAGCTCCGGCCAGCAGCGCTGCAGCAGCGTGCACAGCCGCTCGCGCAGCAGCGGCTCGTCGTCGGCGATCAGCGCAGTGGGCGCGCTCATGCCGATGCGCCGGCGGGGCAGGACAAGGTCACGACCACGCCGCGCGGCAGGTTCTCCGCGATCTCCAGGCGCGCCGCGGCACCGTAGAACATCGCCAGGCGCTCGCGCAGGTTGGCCAGCCCGGTGCCGGGTGGTGCCCCCTCGCGCAGGCCCGCGCCGGTGTCGGCCACGCGCAGCGTGAGGGTGCCGTCGGCGTCACGCTGTGCACGCAGCTCGATGTGACCGCCCTGCTCGGCCGGGTCGATGCCGTGGCGGATGGCGTTCTCCACCAGCGTGAGCAAGGCCATGCCCGGGAAGCGCAGGCCGCGCAACTCGTCGGGCACGTCGATCGTGTACTGCAGCCGGTCGGGCATCCGCATCAGCATGAGATCGAGGTAGGCGCGCACCAGTGTCAGCTCGTCGCCGAGCGTGGCGCGTTCGTCGGCCAGGCGCGGCATGGCCGCGCGCAGGTAGGCGATCAGGCTCTTCAGCACGGCGCTGGCCTGCGGCGAGCCGGACTCGACGAGCGTCTGCACGTTGGCCAGCGTGTTGAACAGGAAATGCGGCTCGATCTGCGCGTGCAGCAGCTTCAGCCGCGCATCGAGCGCCTGCCTTTCGAGCTGGCTGCGCTCCAGCGCGAAGCCCAGCGCCTGGCTGCGCGCCTGCGCATCGCGCTCGCGGTACAGCGCACCCAGCGCCAGCAGCGGCGCCACCACCAGCACGCTGCCGGTGATCAGAACGAAGCCCGACAGGCGCCCCTCGTGGCGCAGCACCTCGAACACCTGCCCCTGCACCGCCGGCAGGTAGACGAGGTAGGTGGCCAGCGGCGCCATCAGCACCACCGCGAGCACCTGCACCAGCCAGCGCGGCAGCCAGCCCACCGACCAGAAACCCGCGGCCGTGAACACCAGCACCAGCAGCAGCGCGATGACCAGCATGCGCCCGAGCAGCACCGGGAAGGGCGTGACGAAGATCGGGTTCAGCAGCACCGCGGCCAGGCTTGCCAGCGCCATCGCCAGCAGGACCCGGCGCAGGCTCAGCGCCGCGACGAAGCGGTCGAAGCCGCGCTCGGGCGCGGCGGCGGGTTCCAGGGTGGTCGACATGGCGCCACGATAGCGCCGCCGCTGCCGCGGCGCCATGGCCCGCGACCGCTCATGCGACGGGCCACGCGGCCGCGGGGGCGAACGGCGGCGGGCGCGCCCTCAGTTGCGCAGCATCGAGGCGTTCAGCGCCTGCTCGAGCAGCGCCAGGCTCTCCTGCAGATGGGCGCGCGATTCGATCGCCCACTTGCGCGCGGCCAGCGCACGGCGCAGTTCGTCGCGCAGCGCCGTCGCGTTCAGGCGCAGCAGGCTCTGCGCATCGGCCGGCAGCGGCGCCTGCACGCGCACCAGCAGCGCGTGCAGGCGCTTCAGGTGCTCGCGCTGCAGGTTGCGGCGCAGGCGGTCGATCTCGTTGCCGCTCTTCAGCTCGCTCCACACCGCCGACTGCAGCGTGCCGTAGACCTCGTTCAGCGAGATCAGGCCGCGCTGCTCGGCGGCCGGCACGTACAGCGGCAGCTCGAGCAGCCGCGAGGCCGTGCCGGGGCTGAGCAGCCGGTCCAGGCCGGCCACCTGCAGCTGCAGCACCATCGCCGGGATGCTGACGACGGCCGGCCGCGTCCACTCGCGGTAGTCGGGCGCCAGGCCGGAGAGGAACTGCGGCTGGAAGCGGAAGCTGTCGGCCGAGAACAGGCCCGTGACCATGAACTGCAGCGCCTCGCGCTGACGGGCCGGCTCGACCGGCCGGAAGGCTGCCTGCGCGCCGGCACCGGGCGCATCGCGCGAGGTGTACATGCCGCCGACATACTTGGCCACCTGCACGGCCGCATCGTTGAGCGGGCTGAAGCCCGACAGCAGCACGCGGCGCTGCCGCGTCGGGTCGTCCCCGGGCTGCGGCTTGCGCTCCTGCACACGCTGCCAGAGCTCGCGCGAGAGCTGCAGCCGCTTGCGGTAGTAGGCCAGCGGCTCGTCGCCGAGGTCGAAGCGGTTGACCATCGGGTCCATGCCGTCGTTGCCCGGCACACCGCCGGCATCGGGGTCGTTGGCGAAGGCCAGCAGCGGCTCGGTGCTGCGCGCGGCGATGCGTTCGAGCTCGCGCTTCTCCTCGGCCGGCTCGATCGGCTTGTAGGCGTACTCGATGGCCCAGTAGTCGTAGGGGCCGAGCGTGGTGTTGTTGAAGCTCGCCTGGCGCTCGCCGGCGGCGGCGATGTTGTAGCCGTTGTAGTCCATCACCGAGCCGGAAATGCCGTTCTTCTCGGTGAACTCCTTGTCCTGCAGCTGCGCACGGCTGTAGACGGTCGAGGCCCTGAAGTTGTGCGTCAGCCCCAGCGTGTGGCCGACCTCGTGCATGATCGTGTCGCGGATGCGCGACTGGACGAAGGCCTCGGCCTCGGGGCTGTCCGGCGCGATGGCGCCGCGGGCATCGAGCAGGTCGAGCGCGAAGCCGAGCTCCGCCGCCGCCGCGTCGGCGTAGTCGCAGGCCTGGGCCGCCGCCTTCGACCAGGGCAGCGCGATCGGCGTGGCGAAGGGCCGCGCCGCGGTGCCCACGTTCTCGACGATGAAGCGGCGCGCACCGCGCCCGAACACGTCGCTCATCGCGATGTCGGCGTCGATGATCTCGCCGGTGCGCGGGTCGGAATGGCTGGGCCCGCGCGCGAAGCCCACGTCGGCGCCGACGAACCAGCGGATCGACGCGTGTCGCGAGTCCAGCGTGTCCCAGTCGGCATCGTCGGGCTGCTGCTGGACCACGACGGCATTCCTGAAGCCGATGCGCTCGAAGGCCTTGTTCCACTCGAGCACGCCCTCGCTCACCGACTGGCGGTAGACCGGCGGGATGTTCTTGTCGAGCCAGAACACGATCGGCTGCTTCGGCTCCGACAGCGCCGCGGCCGGGTCGGCCTTCTCCAGGCGCCAGCGGTTCACCAGGAAGCGCTTCGGGTTGACCTGCAGGTCGTTGGACAGGTCGGTGACGGTGTCGGTGAAATGGCCCACGCGCGGGTCGGCCTGGCGCGGCGCCATCGGCTGCTCGGCCAGCCGGGTGAAGCTGTAGACGTAGCCGACGAAGAAGCTGCGCGCATCGGGCAGCGTCGAGGGCGGCGCCGGCATGGGCACCGGTGTGGGCACCAGCGGCAGCGCCGGCAGCCGCGCGGTGGCGAAATGCATGCGCAGGTTCAGCGTCGTCAGGTCCTCGGTGACGCGGGTCTTGTCGATGCTCGAATTGCCGCGGTCCAGCGCGTACGGCAGGCGGAACGCCGCCTCCAGCCGTGTCGAGTAGGCCGGCAGGTCGCTGAGCAGGAAGCTTGCATCGACGAGCAGCGACTTGCGCTGCGGGTGCGGCGCACTGGCCACTGCGATGGCGCCGAGCAGGCTGTCGGAGAAGCCCTGGGCCACGCTGGCCTGCATTGCCGTGCCGCTGGCGATGTACTCGGTGTTCAGCGCGGTGAGCTGCACCTGGTTGTTCACCTTGCGGAAGCTGGCCAGCCAGGACGGGCCCATCTGGCTGCCGTACAGGCCGCGCTCGCCGATCGACTGGCTGATGTTGGCCGACAGCAGGAAGGGTTTGTCGAGCAGTTCGGCGGGGATCTCCAGCCAGACCTTCTCGTCCTTGCGCCACACCGGGATGAAACCAGCCTGCTGCGTGGCGCCCTTGATGACCTCCGCGAAAGGCTTGGGTGCCGCCGGGTCCGGTCGGGCCGGTGCCGAGGCGGCCGCGCCGGGCGCACTGGCCGCCGCGGCGCCGGGCGCAGCGGCAGCGGCCGACGCGGTGCGAGGCAGGTTCAACGAGGCACAGCCGGTCAGCGCCAACGACAGCAGGGCGAACACGGCAAGGCGGGAAGGCACGGACATGGGGGCGGCGTCGCACGCGACGAAGACAGTTTGCGGACGATTCTGCAGCACAGCCCCTGTCCGAACGATCAGGGCAGTCCCCTTGTGCCGTGAGGGAACCCCGCGGCGCGCGGTGGATCGCTTCGGCGGATCAGCGCTTGCGGTCGCGGTCGGCCCAGCCGGCCAGGCTGGCGATCGCCAGCAAGGCCGCCGTCCAGCCGAACAGCGTCACCGCCCAGCCCGCCAGGCGGGCGATATCGCTCCAGCCGAAAACGCCTGCCGCGCCGGGCGCGGGCAGCCAATGGCGCTTCTCGTCCAGATCGACCAGCGGCAGCAGCAGGTCCAGCGTGTAGGCCAGCGGGCTGAAGGGCGACAGCGCCGCCACGCCGGACGGCAGCAGAGCGCCCTCCTGCTGCGCCACCCCGAACAGGGCGGCGCCGAGCAGCCAGACCCCCAACGACCACACCACCAGCCGACGCGGCCGCCAGCCATAGCCGGCCAGGGCACCGAACAGCCCGTGCGCCGCGCGCGCCGTCCAGCGCAACGCGGCGGGCAGCGACTCGCCGATGCGGCCGATGCGGCGCAGCCGCTGCTCCCGCCGCACCGCCAGGTCGTCGGCGCTCGCGGCGTGGCCCATGCGCCGCAGCACGTGGATGACACGCCGCCACGGCTGCATGCGGAAGTCGTCGCCGATGTGCGAGGCCGGCTGGCGCTCCAGCCAGGCGAGGCGGAAGCGCGCGTCCAGCGGCGCACCGTCGCCGAAGCGCGAGTACGCGAAGCCGTCGAGCACCAGCCGCTCGCCCCAGGTGGACAGGTCGTCGACCAGCGCCTTCACGTGCGTGCCGGCGAACGAGGCGCCGAGCAGCGGCGCGGCCAGTTGCCCCAGCCGCAGCGTGCCGCCGATGCGGGCGCGGTCGAGCACCAGTGAGGTGCCGTCGCCCCAGGCCGCATCACCGACCCGGTCGAAAGCCGCCGAGGTGCAGTCGAGGTCGCCACCGATCTGTGCGCGCCGCAGGCTCACCAGGCCGGCGGCCGCGAAGCCTTCGTCCAGCCGCATGTCGCCACCGACCTCGATGCGGTCGAGCACCAGCGCGGCGCGGCGGGCACCCCCGGTGTCCAGCGGGCCGCTGACGCGCGCCCGGCCGGCGATGAAGTCGCCGCCGATGCGGGCGCCTGCGAAACGCACCTCCCCCGAAGCGTCGAAGCCCTCGGACAGGCGCACGTCGCCGTCGACCTGCAGCCCGTCGGCCAACAGGCTGCGCCGGCCGGGGATCGGGGTCTCGCCGCCGGACAGCGTCAGCCGCGTCGCGTTGAGGTCGCCGCCGATGTGTGCCTGCTGAAGCCGCACCTCGGTGGCCACGCGGCACCCGGCATTGATGGCCAGATCCTGTGCGATGCGGCAGCGCTCGGCCAGCAGGCCGGGCAATTCGCAGTCGGGGAAGCTGAGCGCGCCGCGCACCCGCGCGCCGTCGAACAGCGGCGTGGTGTCGAACACGCAGCGGAAGAACCACAGGCTGCTCGGCACCTCGCATTCGCCCAGGTCCAGGCGGCCCAGCACCCAGGCCCCGAGCAACTGGATGCGGCGCCCCTGAGCGCGGCCGGCGCCGTGCAACGCCAGCTCGGCGAGGAAGGCCGCGCGCACCGTGACCTCGTCCCCGGCCTCGGCCGGCCGGCGCAGGCCGACGCGGGCAATGTCGCCATGGCGAAACGCGCGCAGCAGGATGCGCTCCGCGCGGCGCAGGGGTTCGAAGCGCGCGAGCGGGTGGTCCGGCGGGAGCGTCGAGCCCGGCGCCGTCATCGGGCGGCGCGCTCCGGAAGGGTCGAAGCCGCCCCAACAGCGCTTCGGTAGGGATTGACTTTGTGCATGTTCTGTCGGCGCAAGGTGATGCGTTCGCGCCGATTCTGAGACAGCACCTGCGCGCGGTGGGGCGCCGCCGCACCCGCGATCACGGGGCTGCGGGCCGAAAAGCCGCGCGCGTCCCCCGGGTCGAGGGGTGGGTCGGGCGGTCGCGCGCTACTTGAGCGCCTTGAAACGCAGTCGGTGCGGGCGGGCGCCCTCTTCGCCGAGGCGCCGCTTCTTGTCGGCCTCGTACTCCTGGTAGTTGCCGTCGAAGAAGACCCACTTCGAGTCGCCTTCCGCCGCCAGGATGTGCGTGGCGATGCGGTCGAGGAACCACCGATCGTGGCTGATCACCATGATCGTGCCGGCGAACTCGAGCAGCGCGTCCTCGAGCGCGCGCAGCGTTTCCACGTCGAGGTCGTTCGACGGTTCGTCGAGCATCAGCACGTTGCCGCCCTGCGCCAGCGTCTTGGCCAGGTGCAGACGGCCGCGCTCACCGCCCGACAGGTTGCCGACCAGCTTTTGCTGGTCATTGCCCTTGAAGTTGAAGCGGCCGATATAGGCGCGTGACTGAATTTCGACCTTGCCGATCGTGATGATGTCGGAACCGCCGGACACTTCCTGCCAGACGTTTTTATCGCCAGCCAGCAAATCACGGCTTTGATCGACGTAAGCAATTTTTACCGTGTGACCGATATTCACTTCACCCTTGTCAGGCGTTTCCAGGCCGGTAATCATCTTGAAGAAAGTCGATTTACCGGCACCGTTCGGACCAATGATGCCGACGATCGCACCCGGTGGAACCGAGAGGCTCAAGTCGTCGATCAACAAACGATCGCCGAAAGACTTCGAGACGTTCTTGAATTCGATG
>CAZVLY010000144.1:0-10603 GCA_964628175.1 uncultured Piscinibacter sp.
CGACGTCCTGCTGCGCGAGAGCGCGCCGGGCCTCGGCCCGCAGCTCGGGGCGCTGGTGGTCTACCACAGCGACCCGGTGGCGGTGGCGCCCGAATCGCCCAAGGTGGTGCGCGGCTTCCTGCGCGAAGACCTGTTCACGGTCGTGCTCGAGCACTTCATGACCGACACCGCCGACCATGCCGACTACGTGCTGCCCGCCACCACGCAGCTCGAGCACCTGGACCTGCACACCAGCTACGGACACACCTACGCCATGATCAACGAGCCGGCGGTCGCGCCGCTCGGCGAGTCGAAGCCGAACACGCAGATCTTCCGCGAGCTGGCCGCACGCATGGGCTTCGAAGAGCCCTGCTTCCGCGACGACGACGAGACGCTGGCGCGTGGTGCCTTCACGGCCGAGGTCGACTTCGCCACGCTGCGCCGCGAGGGCTGGGTGAAGCTGCCGCTGCCCGAGGCGCCGTTCGCCGAGGGCGGCTTCCACACGCCCTCGGGCAAGTGCCTGATCGATGCGCCCGGCCTGGGCGTGCCCGAGCACGTGGCCAACCACGAGTCGGTGCTGAGCACGCCCGAGCTCGCCCAGCGCTACCCGCTGGCGATGATCTCGCCGCCGGCGCGCAACTTCCTCAACTCCAGTTTCGTCAACGTGAAGAGCCTGCGCGACATCGAGGGCGAGCCGGTGCTGGAGATCCACGCCGCCGATGCGGCGCCGCGCGGCATCGCCGACGGTGCCACGGTGCGTGTCTTCAACGACCGCGGCACCTACGTCTGCAAGGCCGTGCTCAGCCCGCGGGCGCGGCCCGGCGTCGTCAACGGGCTGGGCATCTGGTGGCGCAAGCTGGGCCTGGCGGGCACCAACGTCAACGAGCTCACGCACCAGAAGCTCACCGACCTCGGCCGGGCCCCCTCGTTCTACGACTGCCTCGTCGAGGTGGCGCCGCTGCCGTCGTGAAGCGCTGGGCGCTGATGAGTCTCTTCGGCCTGACCGGCACGCTCGCCCTGGCGGCGGCCACGCTGTGCCTGACCAGCGGCTGCAGCTCGATGGGCTACTACGCGCAATCGGTCGGCGGCCACCTGGCGATGCTGCGCGCCGCGCGGCCGGTGCCCGAGGTCATCGGCGACGCGCAGTCCGACGCGGCGCTGAAGGAGAAGCTGGCGCTGACGCAGCGCATGCGCGATTTCGCGGTCAGCGAACTCAAGCTGCCCGACAACGCCAGCTACCGCCGTTTCGCCGACCTGAAGCGCCCGGCGGCGGTATGGAACGTGGTGGCGGCGCCCGAACTGAGCCTGCAGCTCAAGACCTGGTGCTACCCGATCATGGGCTGCGCGGGCTATCGCGGCTACTTCGACCGCAACGAGGCCGAGTCGTACGCGACGGCGCTGCGCGAGGAGAAGCTCGAGGTCAGCGTCTACGGCGTGCCGGCCTATTCGACGCTGGGCCGGCTGCCCGGCGACTGGATGGCCGACCCGCTGCTCAGCACCTTCATCCAATGGCCCGAGGGCGAACTGGCGCGGCTGATCTTCCACGAGATCTCCCACCAGGTGGCCTATGCGGCCGACGACACCGAGTTCAACGAGTCCTTCGCCACGGCGGTCGAGCGCATCGGCGGCGCGCGCTGGCTCGCCACGCATGCTTCCGAGCCGGCGCGCGAGGAGTACGCGCGTTTCGACGGCCGCCGGCAGGACTTCCGCGCGCTCACGATGGCGTACCGCGACAAGCTCGATGCGCTGTACCGCTCCGACGCGAGCGAGGCCGACAAGCGCGAACGCAAGGCGGCCCTGATGGCGCAACTGCGCACCGACTACGAGGCGATGAAGACGCAGCGCTGGGGCGGGTTTTCCGGGTATGACGGCTGGTTCGCGCGTGCCAACAATGCCTCGTTCGGCGTGCTCGCCGCCTACAACGCCCTGGTGCCCGACTTCGAGCGGCTGTTCGAGCGCAGCGGCCGCGACTTCGGGCGCTTCTATGCCGAGGTGGGGCGCCTGGCCGCCTTGCCCAAACCCGCGCGCCGTGCCGCGCTGTCCCAGAACGGAGATTGATCGATGCCCGACATCCGCATCCACCGCAAACACGCCCTCGGCCTGCCCAAGGCGCGCGAAGTCGCCTGGAAATGGGCCGAGCAGGTGGAACAGAAGTTCGACATGGAATGCACCGTGCTCGAGGGCGAGACGAGCGACACGGTGGAGTTCACCCGCTCCGGCGTGAACGGGCGCCTGATCGTGGCGGCCGACCACTTCGACCTCGACGCCAGGCTCGGCTTCCTGCTCGGCGCCTTCAGCAAGACGATCGAGGGCGAGATCGAGAAGAACCTCGACGAACTGCTGGCCAAGAACAGCAAGCCGGCGGCGAAGAAGGCCGCCCCGAAGAAGAAATAGCCGCCCCTATTCCTTCAGCGACTCGATCAGGTCGACGTATTCCTGCATCGCCTCGTCGCCGGACTTGCCCTTCAATTCGTTCCAGGCGTCCCACTTGGCACGGCCGACCATGTCGGTGAATCCGGGGCGCTTGCCCTCCACGTCGCCGCCGCTGGCCTGCTTGTACAGCGCGTAGATCTTCAGCAGCGTCTGGTTGTCGGGCTTCTCGGGCAGGGTCTTCGAGTCGGCCACGGCCTTCTCGAAGCGCTTCTTGAGGTCGGACATGGGAGCGTCTCCTGTGGGTGAAAATGGGCATTGACGGTGCGGATGTTACCCAGCATCTTGGCCGATTCGAAAAACGCCCCGAGGAGATCCCCGATGTCGCAATCCGCCGAGCGCATGTCGCGCGTGGATACCGCGTGGCTGCGCATGGACAACGACGTCAACCTGATGATGATCGTCGGGGTCTGGCTGCTGCAGCCCGGCATCACCCACGCGGCGCTGACCCAGCGCATCGAGGACAAGCTGCTCAAGTACGACCGCTTCCGCCAGAAGGTCGTGCAGGACGCGATGGGCGCCAGCTGGGTCGAGGACGAACACTTCGACATCGCCCGCCACGTCGTGCACGAGGCGCTCGAGCCGCGCTCCGGGCAGTCGATGCGCGATGCCCTGCAGGAGCGCGCCGGCGAGCTCGCCACCACGCCCTTCGACCCGCGCCACCCGCTGTGGCAGTTCCACCTGATCGAGCACTACGACGGCGGCAGCGCCATGATCGCCCGCGTGCACCACTGCATCGGCGACGGCATCGCGCTGATCTCGGTGGTGATGTCGATCACCGACGGCGGCATGGACCCGCCGCAGCGCAAGAAGCGCGAGCAGCCCGACGAGGCCCACGAGGAGGACTGGCTGTCCGATGCGGTGCTCAAGCCCTTGACCGACATCACGATCAAGGCGATCGGCATGTACGGCAGCGGCGTGGCCAAGTCGATGGAGGTGCTGGCCCATCCGCAGCAGCCGCTGCTCGGCTCGCTGGACGTGGCGCGCATGGGCTACCAGGTGGTCAGCGACGCGGCGGCGCTGCTGCTGATGCCCGACGACTCGCCCACGCTGCTCAAGGGCAAGCCGGTGGGCAAGAAGGTCGTCGCCTGGAGCGAGCCGATGCCGCTGGACCGCGTCAAGACGATCGGCAAGGGCCTGGGCTGCTCGATCAACGACGTGCTGCTGGCCTGCGTGGCCGGCGCCATCGGCGGCTACCTGCGCGAGCAGGGCGACGACCCGTCGGGCAAGGAGATCCGCGCCATGGTGCCGGTGAACCTGCGCCCGCTCGAGGAGGCCTGGAAGCTGGGCAACCGCTTCGGCCTGGCGCCGCTGGTGCTGCCGATCGGCATCGACAACCCGGTCGAGCGCGTCTACGCGGTGCGCCACCGGATGAACGAGCTCAAGGGCAGCTACCAGCCGCTGCTCGCCTTCGCGGTGCTGGCCGTGGCCGGGCTGACCATCAAGCCGGTGCAGGACGCGATGCTCGGCCTGTTCGCCAAGAAGACCACCGCGGTGATGACCAACGTGCCCGGCCCGGCGCAGCCGCTCAAGCTGTGCGGCGCCACGCTGAAGCAGAACATGTTCTGGGTGCCCGCCTCGGGCGAGGTGGGCCTGGGCGTGAGCATCCTGACCTACAACGGCGGTGTGCAGTTCGGGCTGATCAGCGACGCCAGGCTGTGCCCGCATCCGCAGAAGATCATCGACCGTTTCGAGCCCGAGTTCGAGAAGCTGCTGCTGCTGACGCTGATGCTGCCCTGGAACTGAGGCCGGCGCCGCGTACCGAGGGCACAGTCCGTCCGACTCGATGCAGTCTCCCGCCGGTCCCCAGGCTGAATCGCCGGCCGCCCGACTCAGACGGCCGCTGCTGCTGCTGAACCTGGTGCTGCTGGCGCTGGTGGTCGCGCTCGTGGCGCTGTCGCAGACGGCCAGCCGGCGGAACTTCGTGGAGCGCGCCGCCGTCGCGACCGAGAACCTGGCCACCACCTTGTCGCAGGGGATCGAGGCCGAAATCGATCGTGTCGACATCGGCCTGCGCAATGTGCTGATCGATCTCGAGCCGGAACTTGCCAGCAGCAGCCCGGACCCCGCTCGTGTCGAGTCGCTGCTCGGGCAGCAGCTGGAGCTGCTGCCGCAACTGGAGAGCCTGCGCGTTGCCGATGCCCAGGGCGTGGTGCGCCATGGCCGCGGGATCGAGTCCGCCGGGCGTGTCGAGATTGGCGACCGCGCGTTCTTCGTCGGTGCGCGCGACGGCGGGCAGCCCGGGGCTGTGGTCTCCGGCCCGGTGCTGGCCCGTGTCAGCAAGAAGTGGGTGGTGGTGGTGGCTCGCGCCTGGCGAGCCCGGGGCGGGGCGTTCGGCGGCGTGATCTATGCCAACCTGACGGTCGAGCGTCTCGGGCGACTGCTCGACGGCGTGGACCTGGGCCGGCACGGGGCGATCTCGCTGCGCGGCAGCGATCTCGGCCTGCTGGCGCGGCGCACCGCGCATGCGGGAGCACCGCCGGAGATCGGCTCGACCACGGTGTCGGCCGAACTGGCACGGGCGCTGGTCGAGAAGCCGAACGGGGGCAGCTACGTCGCACGCACGGCGATGGACGGCATCGAGCGGGCCAACGCCTATCGCCGGGTCGGCCGGCACCCGCTGCTCGTCATCGTCGGACTGTCGACCGATGACTTCCTCGGGCCGTGGCGCGTGCAGACGATGGAGGTGACGGCACTGGCGGCGCTGATGATGGTGGCGCTGGCCATGGGCTCGACGCTCCTGCATCGCGCCTGGGCCGGGGAAGCGCGGGCGAGCCAGGCGCTGATCCGCGAAGGCGAGCGTTACCGTGCGCTGCTGCGCTCGGCCGGCGACGGCATGCACGTGATCGACCGCGCCGGGCGGCTGGTGGAGTTGAGCGAATCGTTCGCTGCCCTGCTCGGCTACCGGCGCGAGGAGTTGCTCACCCAGCACGTGTCGTTCTGGACGCCGGACCTCTCGCCGGCCGAGATCGACCGGCGCATGAAGGCCTTCGTGGTCGGCACCACCGAGCGCGTCAGCTCGCGGCATCGGCGCAAGGACGGCAGCGACATCGATGTCGAGATCCTGTGCCTGGGCGTGTGCATCGACGGCGAGGAGCTGCTGTACTGCTCGTCGCGCGATGTCAGCGAGCGCAAGGCGCAGGCGCGCGAGCTCGACCAGTACCGCCACCGCCTCGAAGCGCTGGTCGCCGAGCGCACCGAGCAATGGCGCCTCTCGGAGGTGCGCTTTCGCGCGCTGGTGGAGCAGTCGCTGGTGGGTGTGTTCGTGCAGGTGCGCAACCAGCTGCGCTATGTGAATCCGGGTTTCGCCGCGATGTTCGGCTACGACTCCCCGGAGGAGCTGATCGGTCGCGTGCCGGCGCACACCGTGGTGGCGCCGGAGGATCGCGATCGCGTCGGCGAGATCGGGCGTCGCATCGTCGTGGGCCAGGACCGGATCACCAAGCTGTCGTTCACCGGCCTGCGGCGCGACGGCACGCGCGTGGCGATCGAAGCCTACGGCTGCCCGATCGAGGACGACGGCGGCCCGGCTGCGATCGGCCTGCTGCTGGACGTCACCGCACAGCGCCAGGCCGAATCGGAGCGGGCCGCCGCGCTGTCGCGCGAGCAGGGCCTGCGCAGCGCGGCCGAGCAGCAGGCACGCTCGCTGCGCGAACTGCTCGAGCAGCGCGAGGAGTTCGTGCGCGTGCTGGCCCACGAGGTGCGCCAGCCGCTGAACAACGCGTCGGCGGCGCTGCAGAGCGCCGCGGCCGGCCTGATCTCCGATGGCGGCGGCGACCGCAGCGGCGCTGCCCTGCGCATCGCGCGCGCGCAGTCGGTCATCGGCCAGATCGTCGCGAGCCTGGACAACACGCTCGCTTCCACCGCGCTGCTGGCCAGCACGCGGCAGATCGACGCGCGCGATGCCGACGTCGGCGCGCTCATCGACCTGAGCCTGGGCGACCTCGACGCGGCGCAGCGCCCGCGCGTGCGCGTCGAGCGCATCTCGTCGACGCGCACCGCCAGCATGGACATCGGCCTGATGCGCCTGGCGCTGCGCAACGTGCTCGGCAACGCGCTGAGCTATTCGAACGCCGGCAGCGAGGTGATCCTGCGCGTGATCGACAGCGACGAGCCGCTGGCGCTGGTGTTCCAGGTCGCCGACCTCGGCCCGGGGATCGCCGACGAACTGATGCCGCGGCTGTTCCAGCGCGGCGAGCGCGGCGCCCACGGCCTGCCGGGGCATGGCATCGGGCTGCACGTGGTGCGTCGCGTGATGGAACTGCACGGCGGCCACGTCGACGTGCTGCCCCACGAGCCGCACGGTACGGTGTTCAGGCTCTGGCTGCCCCAGGGGCAGTAGCGCTCGATCCCGGCTTCAGGCGCTGCGCAGCGGCCCGCGGAACACGTAGCCGACGCGTGACAGCGCCTGCAGCGGCACCGGGCTGGCGGTGGCGCGTTCGATGCGCCGGCGCAGCCGGTAGATGATGGCGCTGAGCGTGTTGTCGGGCTCCTCGGTGACCGGCCTGCCAAGGTGGTGGCACAGCGACTCCCGCGTCACCGCCTGGCCCTCGGCCTGCACGAAGCGCTCCATCACCGCGAGGTCGAGATCGCTCAGGTCGATGCGCACGCCGTCCGGTGCGATGAGCCGCCCGGCCTGGCGGTCGAGCAGCCATTCGCCGGAACTGCCGCTGTAGGAGGCCACGCGGCGGTGCACCGCGCGGATGGCCACGACGATCTGGTCGAAGCTGGCCGGCTTGGACAGGTGCATGTCGGCGCCGGCATCGACGACGGACGAGAACACGTCGGGGGCGAGGCGGCCGGAGACGACCAGCAGCCCGGCCTGGGTGCGCCGGCGCAGGATGCGGATCAGCTCGACGCCGTCCACGCCCGGCAGCATCAGGTCGAGGATGTAGAAGTTGAACGAGAAGGGCGAGGTGTGGGCGAGCAACTCGTTGCTGTCGCCGAAGGTCGAGACCTCGATTTCCAGGCCGCGCAGGTGCGCGGCGAGGTACTCGCGGTACTCGGGATCGTCATCGACGAGTGCGAGCGTGCGGGGCAGCGGCGAAGCGTTGGTGTGGGGCATGTCAGGGTGTCGACGGAAGCGTCAAAAAATTCTAGCGATCGGAACGCCCGATTCGAAGCGTATTGCGTCCTATTCGATGTCGATTGAGCGATGACGGGAGTTCCTTGTACTCACAAGTGATTGTTGGAGGCGTCAGCAAGGTCACTTGTCACGCCGTCGTCAGGCGCCGGGCACGACTGACTCGCCGATGCGTCGCGCGCGCATGGGACAGCCAGCCGCGGCGTTGCCAGCGTGCGGCCATCATGAGGCCACGCAGCCATTCGTCGGCGGTGTAGGCGATCCACACGCCGACCAGGCCCAGCCCGAAGTGCACGCCGAGCAGCCAGGCGCCGCCGGCCATCACCAGCAGCATCGACAGGCTGCCCGCAGCGACCGGGAAACGCGCGTCGCCGGTGGCGCGCAGTGCATTGATGACGACGAGGTTGAAGACCCGGCCCGGCTCGAGCAGCACGGCGATCCACAGCAGCGTCGAGCCCCAGGACACCACCTGCGCATCGCGGGTGAACAGCGGCAAGGTCCAGGGCGCGCTCAACGCGGCGATGAGCGCGCCCAGGCTGCCCACGGCCAGGCCCCAGCGCATGCTCTTGTGCACCAGGCGGTCGGCCTCGTGCAGGCGGCCCGCGCCAATCAGGTGGCCGACGAGGATCTCGCTGGCGAAGCCCACCGCCACGCCGAACAGCAGCACGAAGTGCTGGATCTGCAGGGTGTAGCTCTGCGCCGCCAGTTCGGGCACGCCCATGCGCGCGGCCATCGCCACGGTGAGCATCATCGCCAGCCGCCAGGCGATGTTCTCCGCCGCACCGGGCAGCCCGATGTGCAGCACCGGCGCGAGCCGGTCGCGGCGGATGGCCCACCAGTCGCGACGTGTCGGCACGATCGCCAGGCGCCGCCGCCACAGCCACAGGTGCAGCGCCAGCCCGAGCGCGCGGCTCGCCGCCAGCGCGATCGCGAAGCCGGGCAGGCCCAGCGCCGGCAGTGGCCCGAGGCCGTCCATCAGCGGCACGCACAGCAGCAGGTGCAGCGCGTGCATCGCCAGCATCACCCACAGCGTGTCACGGGCGTGCAGGTGGGCACGCATGACCGCGGCCATGCTGGCGTTGAAGGCGTCCAGCGCCAGCCCGATGGCCAGCCACTGCAGGAAGGGCTGCGCCAGCGGCAGCACTTCGCCCGGCGCATTCAGAAGGCGCAGCAGGCTGCCGGCGCCGGCGGCCACGCACAGGCCCGCGCCCAGCCCCAGCCAGCTGCTCGCGCCGAGCGCGGCACGCGCCGAGGCGTCGGCCCCGGCCCGGTCGCCCGCGCCGAGCTGCTGCGTGATGACCACGCTGACGCCCATGCTGACGATGCGAAAGAGCAGGAAGAAGGCCTGCTGCATGTGATTGGACATGGCATAGGCGCCGGAGGCCGCATCGGAGACGCGCGCCGCGAGCGCCAGCCCGGCCAGGCCGACCAGCGTGCCCAGCAGCAGCTCGGCGAACAGCGGCCAGGTGATCGCCACCAGCCCGGGCCGCTCGGGCGCTGCGCGGCCGGCGCTCATGCCGTGCGGCTCCGGCGCGGCGCGCGGCGCCGCGGTGCCGCCGGCACCGGCGCGAACTGCATGTCCGCGACCACCTCGCGCAGCCAGCGGTGGCCGCTGTCGTGCTGCGCACGCCAGCTCCAGTGGATCGACACCGAGAAGGGCGGCAGGCCGAGGTCCGGCTCGACCACCTGCAGCGCATGGCGCGCCGCGAACCTCAGCGCCGGGCGCAGCGGCATGACGACGGCGAGGTCGCTCTCGGCGAGGATGGACGGCGCCACGTTGAAGTGCGGCAGGGTCAGGCGGATGCGCGGCGCCAGCCCGAGCACGTGCAACGCCTTCGCCGGCTCGACGTGGCTGGCCACGAGAATGAAGTCCAGCTGCTGCAGCGCTGCGCGGTCGCGCAGCCGGGCGGCGAGCGGGTGGCCCTGGCGCAGCAGCACCACGTAGCGCTCGTCGAGCAGGTGCAGGTGCTCGGTGCCGGTCAGCTCGGGCAGGTAGCCGAAGGCGAGATCGATGCGGCCCTCCTCGAGCGCCGCGCCGATGGCGGCCGGATCGAGCTGCTGCGCCTCGATGCGCACGCCCGGCGCGTGTCGCCGCACCTGTGCCATCAGCAGCGGCAGGAATTCGTCGGCGCCGATGTCGCTCATGTGCACGACGAAGCGGCGCTGTGAGCGTGCCGGGTCGAAGCTGTCGGCCTCGTGGATCGCCACGTCGAGCAGGCGCAGCGCAGCGTCGACCTGGCGGGCGAGTTGCTGCGCCTTCGGCGTCGGGCTGACGCCGCCGCTGCTGCGCACGAACAGCGGGTCGTGCAGCGCCAGCCGCAGCCGCGTCAGCGCGTGGCTCACGGCCGGCTGCGACAGGCCCAGCGTCTCGGCGGCGCGGCTCACGTTGCCCGCGGCGAGCACCGCCTGGAAGACGTGCAGCAGGTTCAGGTCGAAGTCGCGGATATGCACGGCACGAATGGTACTCGTGAGCTTCATGGCATGGACGAATGGCTCCGCGCTCCCTAGAGTGCGCGGCAGGAGACAAGGCCGGCACCCATGACCGGCCCCGCGCATGGAAGTCCAGTTCACCGAAGAGATCGGACAGCTCAAGCTCGGCGCCGGGCGGACCTGCCATGGCGAGGGCATCCTGGCCATCACCAAGGCGCTGCTGCAGTCGGGCGTGGCCTACATCGGCGGCTACCAGGGCGCGCCGGTGTCGCACCTGCTCGACGTGATGGTGCAGGCGCGGCCCTACGTCGACACGCTGGGTGTGCACGTCGAGGCCTGCTCGAATGAAGCGTCCGCAGCCGCGATGCTCGGCGCCTCGATCCACTACCCGCTGCGCGGCTGCGTGACCTGGAAGAGCATCGTCGGCACCAACGTCGCGGCCGACGCGCTGTCGAACCTGGCCTCGCCCGGCGTGCTCGGCGGCGCGCTGATCGTCGTCGGCGAGGACTACGGCGAGGGCGCCAGCGTGATCCAGGAGCGCACCCACGCCTACGCCTTGAAGAGCACGCTGCTGCTGCTCGACCCACGCCCCGAACTCGGCCACATGGTCCGGCTCGTCGAACATGCCTTCGCCATGTCCGAGGCCTCGAACATGCCGGCCATCATGGAGCTGCGCATCCG
>CAZVLY010000145.1:0-10594 GCA_964628175.1 uncultured Piscinibacter sp.
CTTCGAGCTCTTCTGGGGCTGGGCCTACCGCTTCGAGGCCTACACGCCGGCGCCCAAGCGCAAGCTCGGCTACTACGCGCTGCCGCTGATGTGGCGCGACCAGGTGATCGGCTGGGGAAACCTCGCCCTCAGCGACGGCCGGCTGCGCGCCGACTTCGGCTATGTCGCCGGGCGCGCGCCGCGCGAGGCCATGTTCCGCCGCGAACTGGAGGCGGAGCTGTCGCGGTTCGCGACCTTCCTCGCAGCCGGCTGATCCCGGCTCAACGGACGCCGAGCCGCGCCCCCAGCGCGAGCAGTTCGCGGTTCACCGGATTGCGCCGCAGGAAGCTGTCGCGAAAGGCCTCGGGCACCTGGGTGTCGGCGGTTCGGCGCAGCCACTCGACACCGCGGCGCAGCACGTCGACGGCCGCCGCATCACCGGCCTCGTGCAGCGCACGGCCGATGTGCAGCCAGGGCTCGGCGGGCAGCAGGATGGTGCTGCGCACGCCACGCTCGTGCCGCGCCAGCGCGTCGAGGGCGATGGCCCGTGCTTGCGCAGGTGCGGTGCCGACCGCCGCGGCCGCACTGCGCACCTGCGCGGCGAGCACCGCGCCGCCATGGCCGATGCGCTGCGCCAGATCGCGTGCCGACTGCAGCTCGTCCAGCGCTGCACCGGGTTCGAGCATCGCCGCGCGCTCGATGCGCAGCAGCAGCGCCTGGTCGGGCCGGTGCCCGCCGGCAAGTTCGTCGGCCAGCGCATCGAGCGTCGAACGCGCCCGAGCCAGCGCGTCGCGCGCACCCAGTCCCTGGGCCACGCAATGCCATTGCAGCAGCGCATGGTGCACACGCAAGGGCAGCACCGCATCGGCGCCGGCATCGAGCGCCTCGAGGTGCTGCCGCACGCGCGTCCACTGGCCAAGGTGCCACCACACCTGCGCGACACGCAGCCGCGCGCGGTCCTCGTAGCCGCCCTGGCTGCGCCGCGTGGCTTCCCAGGCGAGTTCGGCCTGCACCAGTGCGTCGCGGTAGCGGCCCAGGTGGGCCAGCGTCAGCGCCCGCAGGATCTGCTGCATGCCGCGCGTCGAGGACAGTCCGTCGTTCGCCGCGACCCATTGCTCCGACTGCACCAGCGCGGCGTCGGCAGCATCGAGGTCACCGGCATCGATGCGGTTGCAGGCCAGGTTGCCCGAGGCGGCCGCGGCATCGGTGACCCGCCCGGCCCGGCAGCACAGCTCGTACGCCAATCGGTGGTGCGGCAGGGCTTCGTCGAGCCGGCCGAGGTTGTCGTAGACGAGCGCGAGTTCGCCATGCGCCTCGCCACGGCGCGCCTCGTCGGCATGTTCGTGCAACCATGCCAGCGCCGCTTCGAGCTGGCGTGCTGCATCGTCCAGCCGGTCGACGATGCTCAGCGCCGAACCGAGCACACGCCGGCTGCGCGCGATGAGCGCTGCGTCGCCCGACGGCAGGGCCAGTTCCAGCGCCTGCTTCGCCAGCGACACGGCGCGGGTGCCGTCGCCGCGCAGCATCTCGGCCGTGGCCTGCTGGATGCGCAGCTCGCAGCGCTGCACTTCGTTGGCGGCCAGCGCCTCGAGGCGCGCGATCCGCGCGGCGAGCCCGTCGACGTCATTGTCGATCTCGGCAAAGATCTGCACCGCCGACGCAGCCGCCGCAAACGCCTCGGCCCGATCGCCGCGCGCCTCCTCGATGCGGCTGTGCTGGTCGCGGAAGGCGATGAACTCGCGCGGGCGCAGCGCGCGCAGCGCCGCCTGCGCGGCGCGATCGAGCCAGGGTATCGCCCGCTCGTCGCGGCCGGCGGCGCACCAGTGCTCGGCGATGCGCGCCGGCTCGCCGCCGTGCGGCTCCAGCCAGGCGGCGACGCGGGCGTGGGTCAGCTGCGCAATCGCGCGCGGCACGCTGGCCCGCACCGCGTCGAACACCAGGTCGTGCGCGAACACCGTGCCGCGCAGCACCTGCGCGGCCTCGAGCTCGTTGAGCGCATCGGCGAACTGCATCGCGCCGGCCTGCAGCACCGATTCGGCCAGTTCGATCGTGAAGTCGACGCCGGCGATGCTGGCCACCCGTGCCAGCGCCAGCGCGCCGGGGGAGAGTTGCGCCAGGCGCCGCTCGATCAGCCGGCCCACCGCCACCGGTCGCGGCAGCTGCCGCGCGTCGGCCAGCTGCGCCAGCGTATCTTCGACCCAGGCCTGCTTCAGCGTCTCGAGCACGAACAGCGGGTTGCCGCCGGTGCGCCGCCAGAGGCCGGCGGCCAACGCGCGGCCTTCGATGCCGGGCAGGCCGAGCGAATCCACCAGTTCGGCGAGTGCGCCCTCGTCCAGCGGCGCCAGCACGATGGGGGCCAGGCGCGCCGACTCGGTGAGCCGGTCGAGCAAGGCATGCAGAGGCGAGCCGGCCTCGGCGGGCCGCCAGGCGAGCAGCCAGCGCAGCGCGGGCACCGCGGTCGTGCCCTCCTCATCATCGACCAGGCTGCCCAGCAGATCGAGGCTGGCGGCGTCGGCAAAGTGCAGGTCGTCGACGACCAGGGTCGCTTGCGGCGGGCGAGATGCGAGCAGTGCCTTCACGGCGCGCAAGAGGACGAGGCGCTGGCCTTCGCCGGGCGGCACGCCGCCGGCGGCGAACTCCGGCAGCACGCGGGCGATCTCGCCGCGGGTGGGCTCCGGCAGCGCGGGCGCGCCGTCCACCGCCACCGCACGCAGCAGCCTGGCCAGCGTCGCGAATGGCACGCCGGCGTCTCCCGGGCGGCCGGTGGCGACGACGACGCCGGGCCGCGCGGCAGCGAACTCGTGCAGCAGGCGCGTCTTGCCCAGGCCCGCCTCGCCGACCAGGCCGCCCACGTGGCCCGCATGCCAGGCGGCGTCGAGCGCGGCAAGCTCCCGCGTGCGGCCCACCAGGCGCGGCGGCCGCAGCACACTGGCCGGCAACGCGGCATGGGCCGGCAGGGCCGCGGCGGGCGCCGCCGCCGACACAGTGGCCAGCAGCGCCATCGTCTCCGCGCAGGGCTGCGCACCGACCTCGTCTTTCAGCACCTGCGCGCAGCGGTCGAAGGCCAGCAGCGCGGCAGCACGGTCGCCGGCCAGGTAGTGCAGGCGGATCAGGCGCCGGTGCGCCTCTTCGCTGAGCGGCTCGAGCGCGATCAGTTCGCTGGCGTGCGCGAGCGCGTCGTCCCAGTCCTTCGCGGACTCGGCCATCTCGGCCAGTTCGACCAGCGAGCGGCGCACCCGCGCCAGGCGGCGGCTGCGCTGCAGATCGAGCCATTGCGCGAATTCGCCGCCGATCTCCAGCGCCACGCCGTCGAGCAGCGTGTCGGCTTCGTGCAGGTCGTGCGTCACGCCGCCGACCAGTGCCGCCGTGGCGCCGCCCTCGACCAGGTCGGCGCCGAGCTGTCGGCGAAGCTGGAACAGACGCTGGCGCAGCGAGTTGCGCGCCGACTCCGGCGGCTTGTCGGGCCACAGCAGCGCGGCGAGGCGGTTGCGCGGCGTCGGGCCTTCGAGCGCGAGCCAGGCGAGCAGCGCCGCATCGAGCGCGGCCAGCGCCGAGGCCGGGCTGTCGCCCAGCGTGATGCGCGGTGCGGAGGCCAGGTGCAGTTGCATGTTCGTCACGGCGAAACCTGCGTTCGCGGCCCATGCTACCTGCTGCGCCGGGCCCGGCACGGCGGGACCGCCGCACCCGTGCGAGGCATCGCTCAAGGCCTCGGCGCAACGAACACCTGCCCGCCGCCGAGGGCGCCGCCGCCGAGCGCAGCGGCGATGTCGGCGCCGAATGCCACGGTCCCGCCGTCGCCGCTGATCGCGGGTGCCATGCCGGAGGGTGCGATCGGCGTGCCGGTCGCGGAGCGGCTCGCGACCCGCGTGGTGTTCGCGACGCGATCGCGCACCACGACGGCGGGGCCGCAGCAGGGCTGGCCGACGCCATCGGTGAGCAGGGGCGCACGGCTCGCGAAGAGCACGTAGCGGCCGTCGGCGGAGAGCTGGGGCTCCTCGCTGCCGCCGTCGCCGGAGAGGCCGCCGGCGGTGCGGCTGGCGAGTTCGAGCGTGGCCGCCGGGTCGATGGCCTGGGTGTCGACGACGCCGATCTGGTTGGCCGACGCCGCCAGGCCGCCGACCAGGGTGGCCGAGCGGAACAGGAAGGCGACATGGCGCCCGTCGTGGCTAAGCGCCGGGCGGCCGCCGACGAAGCCGTCGCCGGCCGGGATCGACAGCACCGTGCGCACGCCCGAACCCTGATCGAACACCCGCACACGGTAGAAGCCGGCATCGACGTCCAGCACCGCCGCGTGCTGCCCGTCGCCCGACAGCACCGCGCCGTTGAAGCCGTCGAACTCCGGGATCGACACCAGGCTGCCGAGCTGCAGGTCGCGCACGAACCACCGGTAGCCGTTCGGCAGCGCGCTGCCGCTGCCACCGAGGTCCGCTGCCGACTGGAACAGCACGAAGCGACCGTCGGCCGAGATGTCGACCGCGGTGCCGTTGCCGTTGGCGTCCACCTGCGCGCCGTCGAAACGCACATTCACGCGCACCGTGCTGCCGAGCTGAAGGTCGCGCACGAACACGTCCGCGCCGCCGTTGGTGTCGCCGGCCACCAGCTCCGGGTCGTCGGAGGTGAAGACGACGTGGCGACCGTTGCCCGAGATCTTCACGAACTCGCCCACGCGGCGGCTCGACGCTGCACCGGCGAGCGTGCGGTCGACCTGCACGGTGGTGCCGGCATCGAGGTCGCGCACATAGGCGCCGCCGGCGACAGCGGCGCCGGCCACCAGGTTGCTGCCCTCGGAGGTGAAGGCCACCCGGCGGCCGTTGCTCGACAGCGTGGGCTTGCCCGAGGCGTTGTCCGGCACGCCGCCGGTGTTCGTCACGCTGGCGAGCGTTGTCTGCTGCAGGCCGGGCGGCGGCGGCGCGGCGGCGACGGTGAGGACGGCGCTGCTGCTGATGGCGAGGCCGGCGCCGTTGTAGACGATCACGGCGTAGACCGCACCGCTGTCGGCCAGCGCGAGCGTCGGCGTCGTGTAGCTCGATGCCGTGGCGCCATCGATGGCGACGGCGTTGCGGGTCCATTGGTAACGCAGGAGGTCGCCCGTCGCGGCCACCTGGAACGCCGCCGTACCGCCCTCGAAGGCACTGGTTCCCGCCGGCGCGGTGACGATCGCCGGTGCGCCGATCACGAGCAGCGGCGCGGCGCCGCTCAGCACCGCGCCGGCGCTGTTGCGCACTTCCACCGAGTACTGCCCGGCGTTGGCACCCGTCACCGACGGAAGGCTGAGCACGGCAGAGGTCGCACCGGGAATGTCGTTGCCGCCAAAACGCCACTGGTAGGCGAGCGGACCGCTGCCGGTGGCGGCGACGACGAATACCGCTTCCGCCCCGGGGAACGCGGCCACCGCTGCCGGCGGCGTGACGATGGCCGGCGCCAGCTGTATACCGCCCCCGCCCGTTGTCACCGCGAGCGTGGCCGTGCTGCTGAGCACCGTGCCCACGGTGTTCGTCACACGCACCGTGTAGTTGCCGGCATCGCCCGCGGCGACCGACGCAAAGGCGAGCACCGGTGTGTCGGCGATCGGCGACGGCGTACCGGCGCGGTACCACGCATAGGTGTACGGGCCGGTGCCAGTCACCGCCACGGCGAAGTTGGCCGCGCTGCCTTCCGGCACGGTGAGCGAGGACGGCTGGTTGGCCAGCGTCGGCGGCAGCGCCACCGGCGTGCCCAGCGTGACCACCAGCGCCGCCGGTTCGCTGACCGTGGTTCCGACGCGGTTCGTCACCGCCAGCGTGTACTGGCCATCGTTCAGGGCCGTCACGTTGCTCAAGGTCAGCACGCTGGTGTTCGCGCCCGTGACGGCCACGCCGTTGCGGCGCCACTGGTACGAGAACGGACCTGCCCCCGACGCCGTCGCCGCGAACACCGCCGTGCCGCCCACGTTCACGTTCAGGCTGCCGGGCTGCCCGACGAAGACCGGCGGCGCCAGCTGTTCGACGACGCTGACCGTCGCCACGTCCGACGCCACGGTGCCGGAGGCGTTGTTCAGCAGCGCACGGTAGTAGGTGGGATGGTCGGCCAGCGTGAGTGCTGGCGTGGTGTAGCTGGCTGCCGTGGCGCCGGCGATGTTCACCCAGGGCCGGCCCAGGAAGGCATCGGCGAAGCTGCGGATCTGCCACTGCACCGAGGGCGCGGCGAAGCCGTCGCCGGTCACCGACAGCGTGGCCCGCTCGCCCACGAGCATGGTCTGGCTCTGCGGCTGCCGCGTGACGGTTGGCGGCACGCCGACGACCTCCACGGCAAAGGCCCCGTACGCACCGCAGCCGGACGACCGTTCCACCAGTGCCGAGAGAGGCGCGTTCCTGTCCTTCTCGAGCCAGCGCGTGCAGGCAAACACGCGGTAGAAGCCCGCTTGTTGCGGCGTCAGGTCGGTCAGCGGCAGGCGGTAGCTCGACAGGTACGGCAATGGGGTGCCGTCCGGGCGGGTGACCGGTGTGGCCACCAGTTGCGAGCTCAGGTCCGGACGCGCGACCCAGACGCGTCCATCGCTCGACGTTTCCATCGATATCGATGTCACCACCTGGAATTCGGTCCAGCGCAACGGGTCGACAACGGCCGGCTCGCCGAAGGATCCGCCACCCGCAATCGTCTGCTCCTGGTTCACGTCGAACACCAGGTCGCCCCAGGTGCCCAAGGCGAAGGTCCGTGAGAGTGTTCCCCAAACGTCGGGTCGCGGCGTCACCCCGCCTAGGTAGCCCGCGAAGCCGGTCAGGTTCAGCTGGAACGACAGCGGAGCGGCCTGCACGGCGAATCCGCAGTCGGTGTCGACCACCGCATCGAGGCGCACCCGACCGTTGTCCGCAGCCGTCAGGTTGATCCGCCCGTACCACGAGATGTGATCGTCTTCGGCCTGATTGCCGGACGGCGGCAGGTAGTAGATGTCCCCCGCAACCGCCTCGACCTTGGCGCCGGTGCGCGGGGTGCCCTGGCCGTAGAAGTGGAGCGCGCCGAAGCCGGCAAGCGGATTGGGATCGTTGACGAAAGTCGCCGCAAACGGGTTGGTGTCGAAGACGGATGCAGCCATGGCATCGGCGAAGCTGCGCGGCCAGGCGTCGGCGCCGACGAGCACCTTCGGGAGCCACAGGCGCCCATGGGAGGTCGACAGTTGCCAAGCAGCGCCATCGCGCAAACCGGACCAGCGGATGCCGCCGGGTCCGTAGTCGCTCGGCAGACACGCACGAGGCGCCAGCCGGCCCGAGGAGAGGGAGTAGACCGGCTGCCAGCTCAGCCGCGACTCGGCCTCGAGGCCGCGAAGGGGGACCTGCCCGGCGATTTCCGTGCCGGCCGGCACCTGCTGCACGCCGGGGAACGCGGCATTCGTCAGCCGGTGGATCTGCGTCTGCAGCACCGGCATGCGCACCGCCGGCAGGCTGACGATCTGGAAAAACGAGAACTGCATCACCGCCGCGCGCATCACGCCATCCAGCAGCGTCGCCGAGCTGAGCACGCGCCATGTCGTCTCACCGGGTTCGGCAGTGATCATCACCAACTGCGCGCCGTCCGGCACCTCGTCCAGCGACACCGGGATCGACACCGTCACGTAGCGCAGGAAGTCGCCGCCGTGGGGCGTGATCTGGTAGATCGCGCTCGCCGGCTTCGCCACCTCGGGCAGTGCCGGCGCACCGGTGCCGTCGCGTGTGATCGACACGGTCGCCTCGGCCGCGAAGGCGCCGGCCGGCACCTCCACCGATGCGCCGTCGGCGCTGGACACGGTGCCGCCCGACGCGCCCATGCGGAGGGTGCCGGGCACTGGCACCCGGTCGTCGGACGCCCCCCCGCCACAAGCGACCAGGACCGCCGCCAATGCGGTGGCGCACCAACGCTGCAAGTTCCGCCTGATTTTCATCGACCGCTCCCGGGCCCCGCCGCGGGGCCACGGAACGGGTTGTAGAAAGCCCGCCGTTAGCGCGGCGTTAGCGGCTTCTGCAGCGCCGCCAGCAGCGAGCCCATCGCCAGCAGCACCGCCGACACCGCCAGCCCACGCTGCAGGCCGCCGGCACCGTCAGCGATCCAGCCGATGAAGGTGGGTCCGACGATCTGCCCGGCCGCGAAAACGATGGTGTAGGCCGCGATGCCCGAGGCCCAGTCCGACGCCGGCAGGTTGTGGCGCACGAAGGCAGTGGTCGAGGCCACCACCGACAGGAACACCGCGCCGAACAGCAGCCCCGATCCGAACACCGCGACAGGATGGCTGCTTATCACCGGCAGCAGCGTGGCCACCGCCAGCAGCGCGTTGAGCAGCGCCAGCGGCCCGCCGCCGCGGAAGCGCTGCAGGAGACCGGACCACAGCCACGACGAGGCAATCACCGCCACCCCGAGCAGCACGTAGAAGGCGACGATCACCGTGCCGCCCACGCCCTGCTCGCGCAGCAGCGTGACGATGAAGGTCATGTAGCCGATGTAGCCCAGGCCGAACATCAGGTAGCCGAGCAGCCCGAAGGCGAAGTCGCGCGGCCGGAAGCCTTCGCCGCGGGCGGGCGCGGCCACAGGCGGCGCGGCCAGCGTGCGCGTGCCGCGCGCCATCACGGCGTTGGCGAGCAGTGCCGCCACCGCCAGCGCCACCCACGCGCCCGGCCAGCTCAGCGGCGGCACGATCAGCGCCGATGCGATGATGCCCAGCCCGGTGCCGCCGTAGTACAGGCCGAGCACCAGCGCCGGCTTGGCGCCCGGCGTCTGGCCGAGCCGCGCGGCGAGCAGGCCGCCAGTGGCGAAGGTCGCCGCGCTGCACACGCCGGCCAGGCCGCGCAGCGCATAGAGCCACGCGTCGCTGCGCACCAGGCCGTGCGCGGCGAGCACGAGCGCGGTGCCGAAGCCACCGGCCAGCAGCAGCGTGCGCGCATCGAAGCGCATCAGCGCGCGCGGCAGCAGCAAGGCGCCGACCAGGTAGCCGGCCGCGTTGACGGTGTTCATCGCGCCGGCGGTGAAGTAGCTCCAGCCCAGATCGGCGCGCATCGGCGGCAGCAGCAGCGCATACGAGAAGCGCGCCAGCCCGAGCGAGACGGCCGCGCCGAGCGCCAGCGCGGCGGCGGTGACGAAGGTGTCGCGTGCCGTGTCGCTCACGGGCTGCGCGCGGCGAGCAGGCGCTCGGTGAGCTCGGCGAAACCGCGGCCGCGCTCCGCCTGCGTGATCCAGGCAGGCCACACCGTCAGCTGCTCCGCGAAGCGCATCAGGTTGGCCACGCCCACGCTGAGCGGGTAATGCTCGAACATGAGCTGGTCGTTGGTCGAGTCGCCCACGTAGACCCAGCGCTCGCGCTCGGCCTCGACCTCGCGGCCGAGCAGGCGCCGCACGATCCAGCGTGCGCCGCTGCGCTTGTCGTGCGCGCCGAACCAGCCATTGACGTGGATGGAACTGACGGTCGCATTCATGCCTTCGGCCCGCATGATCGCCACCACCGCATCGATGCGCTCGGTGCCGAGCTGCGCGAACTCGCTGTGATCGACGGCGATGTCGGTGACGCGACCGGCACTGTCGCGCGCCAGCGTCGCGCCCGGCACCTCGCGAAGCACCCGCCGCGCGGCCTCGGCCAGGCGCTGCGCGTTGAGCGTGCGCGTGGCCTCGTCCTGCGCGTACTCGGTGCGCAGCGCGCCGCCTTCCGTGAAGAGGGCCACCGCACCGTTCTCGGCCACGATGGCATCGATCGGCCAGTCGCGTGCGAAGGGCTCGCTCCAGCCCATCGGTCGGCCGGTGATGGCGATCACCGGCAGGCCGGCGGCGCGCAGCCGGGCCAGCGCATCCAGCGCCTCGGGTTCGATGGCGCCTTCGTGCGTGAGCGTGTCGTCGATGTCGGTGAGCACGCCGGTCACCGGGCGCAACGCGGCGTCGGGGCAGTCGGCGAGCGGGCGAGAAAACGCAGGCATGGCCGCGAGTCTCGCACGGCGCTGCGGCGCTATGCTTCGGCCATGAACGAAGTGAAGCTGCTGCTCTTCGACGTGTTCGGCACGCTGGTCGACTGGCACGGCTCGATCGCCCGCGAGGTGCACGGCCAGCTCGCCGCGCGCGGCATCGCGGTCGACGCAGCCGCCTTCGCCACCGCCTGGCGCGATCAGTACCAGCCGGCGATGGAAGAGGTGCGCAGCGGCCGCCTGCCCTTCTCCAAGCTCGACGTGCTGCACCGGCGCAACCTCGACGTCGTGCTGAAGGCCTTCGGCCTCGACCACCTCGACGAAGCCACGCGCGTGCAGCTGAACTTCGCCTGGCACCGCCTCGAGGCCTGGCCCGACGTCACGCCCGGCCTGGCGCGGCTGCGCCTGAAGTACCGCCTCGCGCCCTGCTCGAACGGCAACATCTCGCTGATGGCCGATCTGGCGCGGCGCAACGACTGGCACTGGGACGCCATCACCGGCGCCGAACTGGCGCGCGACTACAAGCCCAAGGCGATCGTCTACCAGTGCGCCGCCGATGCCTTCGACTGCGCGCCGGGCGAGGCGATGATGGTCGCCGCGCATTCGTCCGACCTCGCCGCGGCGGCCGCCGCCGGCTTGCGCACTGCCTTCATCGCGCGGCCCGACGAGCATGGCCCGGGCATCGGCGAGACGGTGGCCAGCGTGCCGGTGGACATGTCGGC
>CAZVLY010000146.1:0-8019 GCA_964628175.1 uncultured Piscinibacter sp.
CGTGAGCTTCGACACGGCCGAGATCTCGCTGCGCGAGGTGCTGGAGATCTTCTTCGTCGTGCACGACCCGACCACGCTGAACCGCCAGGGCAACGACGTCGGCACGCAGTACCGCTCGGGCATCTACTTCCACACGCCGCAGCAGGAGCAGTTGGCCCGCGAGGTGATGGCGGAGGTGAACGCGCTGCACCGCGGCAAGCTGGTCACCGAGCTGCTGCCCGAGGCGAACTACTCGCGCGCCGAGGACTACCACCAGCACTACTTCGCCCAGCACCCCGGTCAGGGTTACTGCGCCTTCGTCGTCGCGCCGAAGGTGGAGAAGTTCCGCAAGACCTTCGCCCGGCTCGTGCGCGAAGGGTGATGGGCCTGCGCCGCTAGACTGCGCGGGTGCTGATCCGCTCCTCTGTCACTGTGCGCCGCGTTGCGCTGCCTTTGCTGGCGGCGCTGATGCTGCTGCTCCAGGCCCTCGGCCTGGTGCATGCGGTGATGCACGGCGGCGGGCATGCCCCGCATGTGGCGGCCGCCGCGGCCCACGATCCGGCCGGCGAGCTGTTCGGCGATCACGACGACGAGGCGAGCTGCCGCCTCTACGACCAGCTGGCCCATGCCGACCTTGCCTGCGGCGTGCCGGTGCTGGCCCTGCATGACACGACGCAGGTGTGCGTCGACGTCATCCTGCGCAGCGGGCGGCATGCACCGCAGGCCGCGGGCTTCCTCGCGCGCGGGCCTCCCTTCACGGCTTGAAGTCCCGGCCGCCTTCGGGCGGTCTTCGTGTGCGCCGGCCTGCATTGCGCGGGCTGGCGTGCGGTGCGCTGCCGTGCACCGTGCGGCTCTTCTCCGTGATGGAACCCCTCTCATGTCGACATCCCTTTCGCGCCATCGGCGCAATGCGCTCGCCTGCGCGATCGCTTCGCTGGGCCTGCCCGTGGCGGCCCAGGTCACCCAATTGGACCCGGTCGTCGTCACCGGCAACCCGCTGCGCTCCGACGAGCTCGCGGCACCCGTTTCCGTGCTGTCGGGCGATGCCCTCGTGCTCAGGCGCGGCAGCTCGCTCGGCGACACGCTCAATGGCCAGCCCGGCGTCTCGTCGAGCTACTTCGGCCCCAACGCCAACCGGCCGGTGATCCGCGGCCTGGACGGCGACCGCGTGCGCATCCTCGGCAACGCCGGGGCGTCGTTCGATGCGTCGAGCCTGAGCTTCGACCACGCCGTGCCGATCGACCCGCTGGTGGTCGAGCGCATCGAGGTGTTGCGCGGCCCGGCGGCGCTGCTGTACGGCGGCGGCGCCGTCGGCGGCGTGGTCAATGCGCTGGACAACCGCATCCCGAAGTCGCCGCTGAACGCGCCCACCGGCGCCGCCGAGCTGCGCCTGGGCGGCGCCGAGCGCGAGCGCTCCGCCGCGGCGCTGCTGGAAACCGGCGACGGCCGCTGGGCGCTGCATGCAGATGCCTTCGGCCGCCAGACCGCGGACCTGCGCGTGCCCCGCTTCACCCCGGTGGAAGACGGCGCGGCGCTGCCCGAATCGACCCGGGTGCGCAACTCGGCCTCGCGCGCCAGCGGAGGCGCGTTCGGCGCGTCGTTCACGTCGCCCACGAGCTATTTCGGTGCCGCCGTCGACAGCTACGACAGCCGCTACGGCATCGTCGCCGAACCTGACGTGACCATCCGCATGCAGCGCGAGCACCTGGCGCTGGCCGGCGAATGGCGCGATCTCGGCGGACCGCTGCGCACGCTGCGCGCGCAGTTCGGCCGCACGGTCTACGAGCACCGCGAGATCGAAGGCACGGGCGAGGTCGGCACCACGTTCTCGACGCGCGGCACCGAGGCGCGCGTCGAGGCGGAGCACGCGGCCATCGGCGGGGTGCGCGGCGTGCTGGGCGCCCAGTTCGAGCGCAGCGACTTCGCCGCGCTCGGCGCCGAGGCCTTCGTGCCGGGCACGACGACGCGAAAGCAGGGTGTCTTCCTGCTCGAAGAATCGGCCTGGCCGCTCGGCACGCTCAGCGCAGGCGTGCGGCTGGAGCATGCACGTGTCGACTCGGCCGGTGACGCCGACCCCGCCGCAGCGCAGTTCGGCGCGCCGGCCCAGCGCAGCTTCTCGCTGCGCAGCGTCTCGCTGGGCAACGTCTGGCGCTTCGCGCCCGGATGGAGCCTCGCGACCACGCTGGCGAGCACCGAACGCGCGCCGACCTCGTTCGAGCTCTACGCCAACGGCGTGCATGCGGCCACCGGCGCCTACGAGCGCGGCGACGCGCAGCTCGACGCCGAGCGGGGCCGCAACCTCGACGCGGCACTGCAATGGGCCGCTGGCCCCAGTTCGCTGCGTGTGGGCGTGTTCGAGGCGCGCTTCTCGCGTTTCATCAACCTGTCGGCCACCAACGCCACGGTCGACGTGGTGGCCGAAGACGGCTCGGTGGATGCCGTGCCGGAGTACGTGTTCCGCTCGGTGCGCGCGCGCTTGCGCGGCATCGAGGCGCAGGCGAAGCACCGGTTCGAGGCCGGGGCCTGGTCGTTCGAGCTGACGGGCCAGCTCGATCTCGTGCGTGCCGACGACCTCAGCAGCGGCGAGCCGTTGCCGCGCATCGCGCCGACGCGGGTGAAGATCGGACTCGACGCGGTGACCGGGCCGTGGACTGCGAGCGCGGAGCTCGACCATGCCGCGCGGCAGGGCCGCGTGGCGGCCACCGACGTGGCCACCCCGGGCCACAGCCTGCTCAACCTGGCGCTGTCGCGACGTTTCGCATGGGGCGGCAGCGACGCGATGGCCTTCGTGAAGCTGGCCAACGCGACCGATGCACTGGCCTACAACGCGTCGACCATCCCGACCGTGCGCGACCTCGCGCCGCTGCCCGGGCGCTCGTTGAAGCTCGGCCTGCGTGTGAGCTTCTGATCGAGGGCGAGGTCCTGCGCGAGCGTCGTCAGGGGGCCAGGCGCTCGCGCACCCATTGGCCGCCGTCCTGGCGGTAGCGCAGGCGGTCGTGCAGACGCGACTTGCGGCCCTGCCAGAACTCCCAGCGGTCCGGAACCAGGCGGTAACCGCCCCAGTGCGGCGGGCGCGGCGGGTTAAGCAGGAACTGCGCGCCGTAGCGCGCCGCATTGGCCACCAGCACGGCCCGCGACTCGATCACCCGGCTTTGCGGCGAGGCCCAGGCACCGATGCGCGAGTCGAGCGGGCGCGTCTTGAAGTAGGCATCGGATTCGGCCGCGTCGACCTTCTCGACGCGGCCCTCGATGCGCACCACGCGCTCGAGTTCGACCCAGTGGAACTGCAGTGCTGCGTAGGGATGGCCGGCGAGCTCCTGGCCCTTGCGGCTGTCGTAGTTGGTGAACCAGACGATGCCGCGCTCGTCGTAGCCCTTGATGAGCACCACGCGTGTCGACGGCCGGCCATCGGCGCCGACGGTGGCCACGGTCATCGCGTTCGGCTCGGGAAGTTCGGCACTCAGCGCCTGCTTCATCCACAGATCGAACTGCTGCAGCGGGTCGGCCAGGCTGGCGGACTCGTCGAGTTCGCCGCGCTCGTAGCTCTTGCGCAGGTCGGCAATGACGCGGGAGGGGTCGCTCATGATGAGTCGAGTATAGAGATGAGCGTGGCGCGATCAGGGTCTACCCGCCTGACAGACATTGCTAAGCAAATGTGCTTACGGGGAAGGCCTTAGGTATACGTCCCACTACCTGATTCGAGGTGCGGATCCCATTCTGTTTCCAGGGCACGGGAGTCGTTCGTGCCATGGACAACGAACAAGAACAGGGGTGGCGCATGAATGCGCAACCGGCGGTGATCGTGTTGGCGGCGGGCAAGGGCAGCCGGTTCCTCGGCGCCGACCACAAACTCGCCCAGCGACTGGGCAGCGCGACGGTGCTCGCGACCACGCTGCGCCACGCGGTGGCCACTCAGCTTCCCGTCATCGCGGTGACCACCGAGGCCTTCGCCGAAGTCGCGCGGCGCAGCGTCGCCGCGCGCGACGTGATCGTGCTGCCGGAAGTGGGAGCGCCGGGCCATGAGGGGCTCGGCATGGGCTACTCGATCGCGGCCGGCGTGAGCGCCTGCCCGGACGCCAGCGGCTGGCTGGTGCTGCCCGGCGACATGCCGATGGTGCGCACCGCGACGCTGCTCGAGGTGGCCCGCGAGCTCGCGAACCATGCGGTGGTGTTCGCGCAGCACAGGGGCATGCGCGGCCATCCGGTGGGCTTCTCCGCCGAGCTGTACTCGGAGCTGACCAGCCTGCGCGGCGACGAAGGGGCCCGCCGCCTGGTGGCGCGCTACCCTGCGGTGGGCATCGAGGTCGACGACCCCGGCGTGCTGATCGACGTCGATACCGAGGCCGACCTGGACGCCGTGCGCCTGGCCCAGGAGCGCGGCGAAGACGCGCGGCAGCGGCTCTGACTCAGCGCAGCGCGAGCGCCAGCTTCTCGAGCCGCTCGATCTCGCGATCGCGGATGCCGCAGCGGCGCAGCGACGCAGCCGTCTCCAGCAGGTAGTCGAGCGTGCTGCCGTATCGCCCCTCGGCATGGCGCAGGATGTCGAGCATCTCGTCGTCGGACAGCTCGCCGGTGTGCGCCGGGCTCGCGCGGTCGAGCGTGAAGGCCAGGGCGCGCACCGCGCCCTGCGGCGTGCGGCAGGGCACCCAGCGCGGGTCGTACACGCCGGTGGGCATCTCGCGTTGCCACAGCCGCTCCAGCTCCCCGGCCGCGCGGCGTCGGTCGATGCGGTAGACCATGCCGCGGCAGGAGCCGCCCGACACCAGCGCGAACACCAGCCCCGGACGCTGCGGCGTGCCGCGGTTGATGCGCGAACGCATGCGCAGCGCGCGGTGCCAGCCGTGCACCGCCGCGTCGCGCTGCTCCTCGGCGTCGAATTCGGGGCGCCAGATCAGCGAGGCGTAGCCGAACACCCACAGGTCGGCCTCGCCGCCCCAGGCGCGCAGGGTCTCGTCGAGCATCGCGCGGGGGTCGCGCAGCACCAGCGGATCGCCTTCGACCGTCATCCCGACACTCTAGAATGAATCGACAAACCATGAAGGAACAAGCATGAGCGATGCCAATGACGACGTGCAGAACTACGCGCTGGCGGTGCTGGCGGGCGTGGTCGCCCTGGTCGTGGCTGGGGTGATCGCGCTGGCGGTCTCCACCAGCCGCAACGCCGTGCCGGCCAAGCCCGTGGCGGCGGCCGCGGCGCAGCAAGGCCAGCCGCGGGTTTATTTCGAGGTGGATTCCGATGCCTTGCCCGCCGATGCGAGCGAGGTCCTGAACCGTGTCGCCGAGGCCGCGCGCGGCAAGCCGGGCACCACCGTGCTGATCTCCGGATTCCACGATGCCACTGGCAACCCCGAGCACAACGCCGACCTGGCCAAGCGCCGCGCCCAGGCCGTGCGCCATGCACTGGAAGCCAACGGCGTGGCGCCCAGCCAGCTGGTGCTCGACAAGCCGCAGGAAACCACCGGCGGCGCCGACGCCCGCGAGGCCCGGCGCGTCGAGTTGCGTTTGCAGTAGGGCGACTGCCGCTTGTTTTGACGATGTAACCTGGTTACCGGATAATTGGGGTCCGAGTTACAGCCCCGGTGACGCCATGAAGCCAGCCCTCGTCGAAGTCACGCAACGCATCCGCGAACGCAGTGCCGCCAGCCGCGCGGCCTACCTCGCGCGCGTGCAGGCGGCCATCGAACGGCCGCGCGGCTCGGACCGCATGGGCTGCGCCAACGTGGCGCATGCCTTCGCGGCGCTGCCGCCGAACGACAAGCTGCGCGTGGTGGCCGAGCGCGCGCCGCACATCGGCGTGGTCACGGCCTACAACGACATGCTCTCGGCGCACCAGCCCTACGAGGGCTTCCCGGCGCTGATCCGCGACGAGGCGCACCGGCAGGGTGCCACCGTGCAGGTGGCCGGCGGCGTGCCGGCGATGTGCGACGGCGTCACGCAGGGCCTGCCCGGCATGGAGCTGAGCCTGTTCTCGCGCGACACCATCGCCATGAGCACGGCCATCGCGCTGACGCACGACGTGTTCGACGCGGCCCTGCTGCTGGGCGTGTGCGACAAGATCGTGCCCGGCCTGCTGATCGGCGCGCTGCATTTCGGCCACCTGCCCTGCGTGTTCGTGCCGGCCGGGCCGATGAGCACGGGCCTGTCGAACAACGAGAAGTCCAAGGTGCGCGAGCAGTTCGCGCAGGGGCTGGTGGGGCGCGACAAGCTGCTCGAGGCCGAGTCGGCCGCGTACCACGGCCCGGGCACCTGCACCTTCTACGGCACGGCGAACAGCAACCAGATGCTGCTCGAGGCGATGGGCCTGCACGTGCCGGGCGCCGCCTTCGTGCACCCGCATGCGCAGATGCGCGAGGCGCTGACGCGCGAGGCGGTGCGCACCGTGCTCGGCATCGTCAAGGCCAAGCGCTTCACGCCGATCGGCCGGCTGGTCGACGAGCGCGTGATCGTCAACGCGATGGTCGCGCTGCTGGCCACCGGCGGCTCCACCAACCACCTGATCCACTGGGTGGCGGTGGCGCGCGCGGCCGGCATCCAGATCGACTGGACCGACTTCTCCGACCTCTCGCACGCCACGCCGCTGCTGGCGCGCGTCTACCCGAACGGCAGCGCCGACGTGAACCAGTTCCAGTCGGCCGGTGGGCCCGGGTTCGTGATCCGCGAACTGCTCGAAGGCGGCTTCATGCACGCCGACGTGGCGACGGTCGTCGAAGGCGGCCTGCACGAATTCGGCAAGGCGCCGCACCAGGACGGCGCGGCGCTGCGCTGGAGCGACCTGCCGAAGGCCAGCGGCGACGAGTCCATCGTGCGTCCGGCCGCCAAGCCCTTCAGCCCCGAAGGCGGCCTCAAGCTGCTCACCGGCAACCTCGGCCGCTCGGTGATCAAGATCTCTGCCGTGCCCGACGATCGCCACGTCGTCGAGGCGCCGGCGCGCGTGTTCGCCTCGCAGGAGGAACTGCTGGCGGCCTTCAAGGCCGGCGAACTGGAGCGCGACCTGATCGCCGTGGTGCGTTTCCAGGGCCCGCGCGCCAACGGCATGCCCGAACTGCACAAGCTCACGCCGCCGCTGGCGGTGCTGCAGGGCAAGGGTTTCAAGGTGGCGCTGGTCACCGACGGCCGCATGAGCGGCGCCTCGGGCAAGGTGCCGGCTGCCATCCACGTCAGCCCCGAGGCGCTGGCCGACGGCCCGCTGGGCAAGGTGCGCGACGGCGACGTGATCCGGCTCGATGCCGTGGCGGGCACGCTCGATGCATTGGTCGATGCGGCCGAGTGGGCGGCACGCATCCCGGCCCACATCACCGACGCGGCGTCGCAGACCAACGCCCACGGCCTCGGGCGCGAACTCTTCGGCGGCATGCGCCGCAACGTGCTCAGCGCCGAAGAGGGCGCCTGCACCTGGCTCTGAGATTCAAGGAACCCGCCATGAACACGTTCGAACTCGCCGACCACGGCCCGGTGATCCCGGTGATCGTGATCCAGAAGCTGGAAGACGCCGTGCCGATGGCGCAGGCGCTGGTCGACGGCGGCGTCAGGGTGCTGGAGATCACGCTGCGCACGCCGGTGGCGCTGAAGTGCATGGAAGCCATCGCCCGCTCGGTGAAGGGCGCCATCGTCGGCGCCGGCACCATCCGCACGGTCGACGACGCGCAGGCGGCGCGCGACGCCGGCTGCCAGTTCGGCGTGAGCCCGGGCTACACCAGCGAGATCGGCCACTACTGCCGCAACATCGGATTGCCGCTGCTGCCGGGCGTGGCCACGGCCAGCGAGGTGATGCGCGCCAACGGCGACGGCTACGGCTTCCTGAAGTTCTTCCCGGCCACGGCGGCCGGCGGCATCCCGCTGCTCAAGGCGCTGCACGGTCCGTTCGCCGACGTGGCCTTCTGCCCGACCGGCGGCATCAGCGTCGAGACGGCGCCGCAGTACCTGGCGTTGCCCAACGTGAAGGTCTGCGGCGGCTCCTGGCTCACGCCGGCCGACGCCGTGGCGGCGAAGGACTGGGCGCGCATCACCCGCCTCGCGCAGGAAGCCGGCAAGCTGCGCTGA
>CAZVLY010000146.1:8119-10590 GCA_964628175.1 uncultured Piscinibacter sp.
CCTCAGCGACGGGCGTCGAAGACCAGGCAGGTCGTCGTGGCGTGGGCGTAGAGCTTGCCGTCGGGGCCGACGAGCCTTCCCTCGGCCGTGGCCACCTGGTTGCCGCCGTGCACCACGCGCCCCTCGGCGCGCACCAGCGGCACCTTGTCGGTGAGTGCGCGCACGATGTTGATCTTCAGCTCCAGCGTCGTGTAGCCCTTGCCGGCGGGCAGCGTCGAGTGCACGGCGCAGCCCACCGCGGAGTCGAGCAGGGTGGCGAACCAGCCGCCATGCACCGTGCCCAGCGGGTTGTAGTGCTGGAAGCCGGGCCGGCCCTGGAACACCGCGAAGCCCGGCTCGATGTGCACCGGCAGGAAGTCGAGCGTCGTGCCGATGGGCGGCGAAGGCAGGCGGCCGTCGAAGATCGCCTCGAACACCTGCATGCCGCTCATTCCGGTCACCTGTTCCGGCCGGGCCACGCCCGGCTCACCGCTGCGGGCGCGGATCGCCGCTTCCTCTTCGCGCCAGCGGGCCAGCGTCGCCTCGGCATCGATGGTCTTGCTCATTCTTCGCCTTTCACTTGCATCTGCAATGGTTGTAGCTACAATAATGATCATGGTCGACGCTGTCAAGCCGCAAGGCTGCACCAACCTGAAGCTGCGCCAGCTCAGCCGCGCCGTCACGCGCCACTACGACGCCTACGTGGCGCCCACCGGGCTGAAGAACTCGCAGTACTCGCTGCTCTCGCACGTGGTGCTGCTCGGCCCGCTGCGGCCCACCGACCTGGCGGCGCGCATGAAGATCGATGCCTCCACGCTGACGCGCAACCTGCATCCGCTGGTGGCCGCCGGCTGGGTGGAGCAGGGGCCGGGCGAGGATGCGCGCAGCCGCTCGGTCAGCGCCACCGACGCCGGCCGCGCCAAGCGCGCCGAAGCGCAGCGCGCCTGGAAGCAGGCGCAGCTGGCGCTCAACGCGCGCCTGGGCAACGAGCGCGTGCTCGCGCTGCATGCCTTGATCGACGACTGCCTCGAAGCCCTCGATGTCTCGGAGATGGACGATGAATGACCCGTTGCGCCGCGCCTTGCCGCCGGTGGCCCTGGTGCTGCTGGCCGCGGCCGGCACCTTCGCGCTGACGATGGGCGCGCGACAGTCGATGGGCCTGTTCCTGGGCAACCTGAACACGGCCACCGGGCTCGGGCTGGCCAGCATCAGCCTGGCCTTTGCCTTCGGCCAGCTCTGGTGGGGTCTCACCCAGCCCTTCGCCGGCATGGTGGCCGACCGCATCGGTGCAGGCCGCGTGGTGGTGGCCGGCGTGCTGCTGGTGGCGCTGGGCACCTTCCTGATCCCCTACATGACGACGACGCTGGGTCTGGTGATCGCCATCGGCGTGCTCGCTGCCGGCGGCGCCGGCATGGCCGGGCCCTCGGTGCTGATGGCGGCCACCACGCGCCTCATCCCGCCCGAGAAGCGCGGCATGGCCACCGGCATCGTCAATGCCGGTGGCTCGTTCGGGCAGTTCCTGTTCGCGCCGATCGCCGGGGCGATTTCGGCGGCGGCCGGCTGGGCCGTCGCGTTGCAGAGCCTGGCCGTGCTGACCCTGCTGGCGCTGCCCGCGGCCTGGGTACTGCGCGGCAATTCGATGCAGGCGGTGGCCGCCACCGGCGCCGCACCGGCGAAGAAGGTCGGCACGCGCGAGGCGGTGTCGCGCGCGCTGGCCGACCGCAGCTTCCGGCTGCTGTGCGCCGGCTTCTTCGTCTGCGGTTTCCACGTCGCCTTCATCGCCACCCACCTGCCCGGTGTGGTGGCGGCCTGCCAGCTGCCGCCGTCGGTGGGCGCCTGGTCGATCGGCGTGATCGGCCTGTTCAACATCGTCGGCAGCTTCGCGATGGGCTGGGCCGTCGGCCGCTGGCGCATGAAGTCGCTGCTGTCGCTCGTCTATGCGGCGCGCGCCGTGGCCGTGCTGGTGTTCGTGCTCTCGCCCAAGACGGAAGCCGTGATGCTGGTGTTCGCCGCGGTGATCGGGCTGACCTATCTGTCCACCGTGCCGCCCACGGCCGGGCTGGTCGCCAAGTTCTTCGGCCCGCAGCACATGGCCACGCTGTTCGGCATCGTGATGCTGGCGCACCAGCTCGGCGGTTTCCTCGGCGCCTGGCTGGGCGGCAAGGCTTTCGACTGGACCGGCAGCTACGACTGGATGTGGTACGCCGACATCGTGCTCGCCGTTGGTGCGGCCCTGGTGCACCTGCCGATCCGCGAGAAGGAACTGCCGGCTCGTGCGGCGGCAGCGGCCTGACCCGGTACGCTCGAGAATCACGAAGCGGACTCGACTGGGGAATCCGGTCCCGGCCCGTTGCAGACCTTCACCAAGGTCCGCAGCGATCGGCGCGCGGGCAGGCGGTCAGGGTATGCGCTCTCCGGCCCACGCACGCGGGCGACCACTGAGACTCGCTTCGCGTTGACTCATTAACACCAGCTTCGGCCTGCACCCGCCA
>CAZVLY010000147.1:0-10581 GCA_964628175.1 uncultured Piscinibacter sp.
CCCGCGCCGTGCAGGGCACGCTGCAGCGCTACAAGGAACTGCGCGACATCATCGCGATCCTGGGCATGGACGAGCTCTCGCCGGAAGACAAGCTGGCCGTGGCCCGCGCGCGCAAGATGCAGCGTTTCCTGTCGCAGCCCTTCCACGTGGCCGAGGTGTTCACCGGCAGCCCGGGCAAGTACGTGCCGCTGAAGGAAACCATCCGCGGCTTCAAGATGATCGCCAACGGCGAGTGCGATGCGCTGCCCGAGCAGGCCTTCTACATGGTCGGCACGATCGACGAGGCCTTCGAGAAGGCCAAGAAGATCCAATAAGGAGCCGACATGGCCGCCACCATCCACGTCGACGTCGTTTCCGCGGAAGAGAGCATCTTCTCCGGCGAGGCGAAGTTCGTCGCGCTGCCGGGCGAGGCCGGCGAGCTCGGCATCCTGCCGCGCCACACGCCGCTCATCACGCGCATCAAGCCGGGCGCGGTGCGCATCGAGCGGGCCGACAACGGCGAAGAGGAGTTCGTCTTCGTCGCCGGCGGCATCCTCGAGGTGCAGCCGCACTGCGTCACCGTGCTGGCCGACACCGCCATCCGCGGCCACGACCTCGACGAGGCCAAGGCCACGGAAGCGAAGAAGCTCGCCGAAGAAGCGATGAAGAACGCCAAGAGCGACATCGACTTCGCCGCGGCGCAAAGCGAGTTCGCGACCATGGCCGCGCAGCTCGCCGCGATCCAGAAGCTGCGCCGCAAGTAAGCGCTTCGGCTTCGCGAACGACCCGCCCGGTGGCGACACCCGGCGGGTTTTTCTTTGCGCGGCTCAGTCCTTGCGCACGCCGAAGGCCCAGGCGATCAGGGAGAAGCTCACGAAGGCCAGCGCCGTGCTGACCATGATGATGCGCGTCACGCGGCCGTTGTCCGCGCCGTAGCGCTCGGCGAGGATGGCCACGTTGCTCGCGCTGGGCAGCGCGGCGTTGAGCACCAGCACGAGCAGCGCGAACTGCGAAATGTTCGCGCCGAGTGCATTGGCCACCACGCCGCCGCTGAGCACCAGCAGCGGATGCACCAGCAGCTTGACCAGCGCCACCGGCAGGTAGTGCGAGGTCGGCGTGCGTGTGTGCGTGTGCTGCTGCGCGCGCCACAGCACGGCGCCGATGGTGAACAGCGCCACCGGCGTGGCCGCGTCGCCGAGCATGCGCACGATCTCCTTCACCGGCCCGGGCAGCGGCACCGACAGCGCCGCCACCGTGGCACCCAGCGCGATCGCCCAGGGCAGCGGATTGGAGAAGGCGCCGCGCATCGCACGCCCCATCGGCACCCACAGGCCGTGCTGCGTGGCCGTCTCGCTGGCCGGGCGCAACTGCGCCAACGCCAGGCACAGCGAGCTGGTGACGACGATGTCGATCAGGATGCAGCCGATCAGCGGCCCGGCGACCTTCTCGCCGAGCAGGCCGATGAGCAGCGGAAAGCCCATGAAGCCGGAGTTCGGAAAGGCCGCCACCAGGGCGCCGAAGGCGGCGTCCTTCATCGACACACCCGGTCCGTCGGGCGTATGGCGCAGCGTCAGCGCGATCGTGAAGCCGACCATCAGCAGCGCACTGCCGCCCCAGATGGCGATCAGCACCGGGTCGATCAGCTGCGCGAAGGGCATGCTCGCACCGAAGCGGAACAGCATGCAGGGCAGTGCGAAGAACAGCACGAAGCCGTTCAGGCCCGGGATGGCCGACTCGGGCAGGTAGTTGCGCTGCACGGCCAGGTAGCCGAGCAGCACGAGGGCGAAGAAGGGGAAGGTGACGGCCAGGATCGCCTGCATGGCCGCCAGTATCGCAGCGCAACGGTCGCGCTGCCGCCCTCAGAGGCGGGCTTCAGGCCCAGTGCGCGTCGAGCTGCTGCAGCCGCTCCCGGGCCTCGTGCTCGCCATGCGCGAGCGAGATGGCGCCGAACAGGTGCGAGCGCAGGTTCCACAGGTCGGCCCGGTCCTGCGAACGCAGGATGCGCAACTCCAGCGGCCCGCGTTGCGGCGCCGGCAGGTCCTGCACCAGCGAGCGGCACAGCTGGCGCAGGAACTCGACCTCGCCGCTCTCGTCCGGCGGCTCGATCCGCTCGAGGCGGGCCAGCCGCAGGACGCTGTCGAGGGCCCGCTTCCAGCGGGTGTCGGAGGGCGATTGCATGAGATTGAACATGGTGGGCTCGACGGGGCTGCCTTCGTGGGACGGCGCTTCGGGCAAGGTGGTGGGGTGACGACAGCCGGGAGTGTGGTGCGGCCGCGGTGCCTGCGGCGCCGGCCGACCGCACGTGATCGGCGCTTCGCCTGAAAACGTCACCGCGCGACACCTGCGTGTGGTGACGAAGGCCACGCCGCCGTGACATCTGCCCAGGACGCCACGCGCACGGAGCGCCCCGGCGCGCCGCTATGATGGCGCGCCCCCCGACCGTTTCGCCTGCCGCCGCCTGTGTCCGAACCCGCCGCTTCGCTCAATCCGGCCCAGCTCGAAGCGGTTCACCACCTCGGTGGGCCCTGCCTCGTGCTGGCCGGCGCCGGATCGGGCAAGACGCGGGTCATCACGCACAAGATCGCGCGGCTGCTGCAGGCCGGTTATGCGCCCGGGCAGATCGCCGCGATCACCTTCACCAACAAGGCCGCGGCCGAGATGCGCGAGCGCGCCAAGGCGTTGATCGGCGCGCGCGCCGCCAAGCCGCTGGTCGTGAGCACCTTCCACTCGCTGGGCGTGCGCATCCTGCGCGGCGACGGCCAGCGCATCGGGCTGAAGGAGCAGTTCAGCATCCTCGACAGCGACGACGTGCTGGGCATCCTGAAGGACGCCGGCAGCAGCACCGACAACGCGCTGGCGCGCCGCTGGCAATGGGCCATCAGCGGCTGGAAGAACCAGGGCCTGAGCAGCGGCCAGGTGGAACCGGCCAACGACGACGAGCGTGTCGCGCAGCGTGTCATGCAGCGCTACGAGGAGCGGCTCGCCGCCTTTCAGGCGGTCGACTTCGACGACCTGATCGGCCTGCCGATGCAGCTGCTGCGCCGCGAGCCCGAGGTGCGTGCGAAGTGGCAGGACACGTTGCGCTACCTGCTCGTCGACGAGTACCAGGACACCAACGCGACGCAGTACGAGATGCTCAAGCTGCTTGCCGGAGAGCGCGCCATGTTCACCGCGGTCGGCGACGACGACCAGAGCATCTACGGCTGGCGCGGCGCGACCATCGACAACCTGCGTCGCCTGCCGGTCGAGTACCCGCAGCTCAAGGTCATCGCGCTGGAGCAGAACTACCGCTCCACCGGCCACATCCTGCGCGCGGCCAACGCCGTGATCGGAAACAACCCGAAGCTGTTCGAGAAGAAGCTGTGGAGCGCCTTCGGCGACGGCGAGCCGGTGCGCGTGGTCGAGTGCGACGGCGAGGAGCACGAGGCCGAGCGTGCGGTGGCCTTCATCCAGAGCCAGCGCGGCCAGGGCGGGCAGGTGGCGTTCAAGGACTTCGCCGTGCTCTACCGCGCCAACCACCAGGCCAAGGTGTTCGAGAAGGCGCTGCGCAAGGCGAGCATCCCCTACAAGGTGTCGGGCGGGCAGAGCTTCTTCGATCGCGCCGAGATCAAGGACCTGTGCGCCTGGCTGCGCCTGCTCGTCAACAACGACGACGACCCGGCCTTCCTGCGCGCCGTGGCCACGCCCAAGCGCGGCATCGGCCACCAGACGCTGGCCAGCCTGGGCGAGTTCGCCGGCAAGTGGAAGACCAGCCTGTACGAGGCGCTGTTCGCCGACAGCCTGGGCACGGCGCTCAACGCGCGCGCGGTCGGCTCGCTGCACGAATTCGGCCGCTACGTGAACGACCTCGAGTACCGCGCCCGCCACACCACCGGTGCCGAGGACGCGAAGGCGCTGCTGATGGGCTGGCTGAAGGACATCGACTACGAGAAGCACCTCTACGAGGGCGAGGAGAGCGAGAAGCTCGCCGCGGCACGCTGGTCCAACGTGATGGACTTCGTCGACTGGGTCGCGCGCCGTTGCGGCGGCGAGATCGAAAACGACGGCGGCCTCTCGGTCGAGACCGAGAAGAAGAGCGTGCTCGAGGTGGCGCAGACGATCTCGGTGATCATCAGCCTGGCCGAACGCGGCGACGAGCAGGACGTGGTGACGCTGTCGACGCTGCACGCGGCCAAGGGCCTGGAGTGGCCGCACGTGGTGCTCGCCGGGGTCAACGAGGGCCTGCTGCCCTTCCGCAGCGAGGACGACGAGATGACGCCGCAGCGGCTCGAAGAGGAGCGTCGGCTGATGTACGTGGGCATCACGCGCGCGCGCACCACGCTGGCGGTGAGCACCTTGCGCCGCCGCAAGCGCGGTCGCGACACCGTGCAGGGTCTTCCGAGCCGCTTCATCGGCGAGATGAAGCTGCACGAGATCCAGGCGAAGGAAGACCCGCGCGCCAAGCTGAAGGCGCTGCGCGAGGCGGCGGCGGCGCGTGCCGCACAGGCGGTGGTGGCCGACGCGAAGGTGAATCCGTGAGGCGGTGGCTGCCGGTGGCCCTCGTGTTGGCCGCTGCCGTGGCGATCGGCGCCGGGCTGGGGCTGTTGCCGGCGGCGTGGGTGTTCGTCGCCAAACCGCTGGCGACGGTCCTGCTGATCGTGATGGCCTGGCCACGCGGCAGCGAGACGCCGACGCTGCGGCGCTTCGTGCTCGCTGGCCTCGTGCTCTCGCTGGCCGGCGACGTGGCGCTGATGTGGCCCAAGGAAGGTTTCCTGCCCGGTCTGATCGCCTTCCTGCTCGCGCACCTGGCCTACATCGCGGCCTTCTGCACGCGGGCACGCTTCCTGTCGCGGCGGACACCCTTCGCCGCCTATGCCGTGGTGGCCGGTGCCGTGCTGATGCACCTGTGGCCGGGCGTGCCGCCGGCGCTGCGCGTGCCGGTGCTGCTCTACGTGCTGTGCCTGGCCTCGATGGCGGCGCAGGCGGCGGTGGTGTGGCTCGCAGCGCGCGGCAGCGCCGACGAGGCCTTGGCACGGTCTGCGGCGATCGGCGGCGCGCTGTTCGTCGCTTCCGATGCGCTGCTGGCCACGAACAAGTTCGCCGGGCCGCTGCCGCTCGCGCCGCTGCTCGTGCTCGCGACCTATTGGGCGGCGCAGTGGTTCATCGTCGGCTCGCTGCGGCGCGAGCGGGCCGCGACTACATCCCCTTGAACAGCCCCGTGAAGCTGCGCGAGACCTCCAGCTTCTCGGAGTGACCCCTCACGCTGACCAGCTGGCGCCCGCGCAGGTCGCGGCTCACGCCGGCGATGGCCTTCACGTTGACCAGCGTCGAGCGGTGGATCTGCCAGAACAGCTCGGCATCGAGCTCCTCGATCAGCTCCTTGATCGGCTTGCGGATCAGCGCCTCGAGCGTCGCCGTCTGCACGCGCGTGTACTTCTCGTCGGAGATGAAGAACAGCACATCCTCCACCGGGATCATCTGGATGCTCTGGCCGACCGTGGCCTGGATCCACTTGAGCTTCGGCGCGCCGCCCGGGTTCATGTGCTGGGCCAGGCGCTGCAGCATCTGCTGCATGCCGGCCTGCGCCGGGCCTTCGCCACTGCCGCGCTGCGCGATGCGCTTGCGGATGCGCTCGGCCGTCACGGCCAGGCGATCGCGCTCGGCCGGCTTGAGCACGTAGTCGGCCGCGCCCTGCTCGAAGGCCTCGACCGCGTACTCGTCGTAGGCGGTGATGAAGACGATCTCGCAGCCGGCCCAGCCGTCGGCGGCTTCGTCGCCGCTGGGCAATTGAGCGATCGCTCGCGCCGCCTCCACGCCCGTCATGCCCGGCATGCGGATGTCGAGGAAGGCGATGTCGGGGTGCTGCTGTTCGACGAGCTGCACCGCCTCGGCGCCGTTCTTCGCCTCGCCGACGATCTCCAACCCCGGCCAGACCTCGGCCAGGCGTGCGCGCAGCTGCTCGCGCATCAGCCGTTCGTCGTCGGCGATCACCGCACGCAGGGTCGCGCTCGTGTTCATGCGTCCATCGTAGCGCCGTCGCGCGCCTGCGCCACGTAGGGCACGGTGATCGTCACCCGCGTGCCGCTGGGCGTGTTCTCGCCCACGCTGAGCGAGGCCTTGTTGCCGTACAGCAGCTGCAGCCGCTCACGGATGTTGTTCAGCCCGATGCCGGTGCCGGCGGTGGCGGCCTTGCCGAAACCCAGGCCGGTGTCGGCCACCGTCACCGCCAGCTTGCCGTGCACGATCTCCGCCTTCACGGCCAGCGAGCCGCCTTCGGGCTTGGGCTCCAGGCCGTGCTTGATGGCGTTCTCCACCAGGCTCTGGATCATCATCGGCGGGAATTCCGCCGAGCGCAGCCCTTCGGGCACGTCGATCAGCGTGCTCAGGCGGTCTTCCATGCGCACCTTGAGGATCTCCAGGTAGGGCGTGATCACGGCCAGCTCGCGGCCGAGGTCGCGCACGCCGTTGGCCGCCGTCTCGCGCATCGTCGGCATGCTGGCGCGCAGCAGCGCGATCAGGTTCTTCTGCATCACCGAGGCGCGCTTCGGATCGGTCTCGATCAGGTGGTCGATCGAGGCCAGGGTGTTGAACAGGAAGTGCGGCTCCACCTGCGCCTGCATGGCCGCCATGCGCGCTTCCACCACCTGGCGCTTGAGCGACTCGGCCTCGGCCGTCTCGGTGGCCTGTGCGGCCTTCACCTCGGCCTGCAGGCGGCCCTTGTAGGTGATCTTCAGGATGATCGACATGGCGATCCACAGGAACGCGAGTTCCGGCAGCGAATCGCCGAAGGTGGCGCGGCGCGGCTTGCGCTTGGGCGCGACCTTGACGATGACGTCGGCGCCCTTCTTCGCGTCGGCCTGTGCATCGCGGGCATCCTCGATGGCGTCGGCGATCTCCTCGCGGGCCGACTCGATGGCCTGGCGCACTTCCTCGCTGTCGGCGCCCGGCGGCACCTTGATCTCGATGCTGTTCTTGCCGAAGCGCACCGTCGGGTCGGAGGCCGCGCCGGCCGGCACCTCGGCGTTCGGGCGCACGACGATGCCCTTGCCGCTGATCGAGATCTCGACGCCGCTCGTCGCGCCGCTGGCGGCCGATTCCGGCGGCTTGGGCCCTTCGAGCCGGACCACGGGCGACTTCGGCGGCGCGGGCGGCTCCGCCTGTGGCGCCTCGACCGCGAACCACTGCGGCGTCGGCCAGCTGAACGGCGGGATGTTCTGCGCGATGCCGGTGATGATGAGCAGCAGCACCGCCAGCAGCGCGAAGCGCCACCAGCTGATGCCCACCAGCCAGCTGCCGTAGGCATGGAAGGCGCTCAGCGCGGTCGCCTTGAAGGCCGCCCAGCGCCCGGGCGGCACGGGCCGCGGGGGCAGCGGGGGCAGCGGGGGGATCGGCGGAACGGGAGGGACGGGCGAGATCGACATCGGCGGCTTTCAGCAAGTCGCCCGAACTGTACGGGCGCCGCCGCCGCGCCGCGAGGGCCTTGCGACGCAGCGGCGCCGCCGGCGGACAGGCTGCGCCCGCCGGCGACAGGCCGTGCGGCCGGTCGATGCCTAGAGGAAGCCGAGCGTGCGTGCGCTGCCGAAGTTGCGCAGGTTGGGCAGCACCCCGTCGAGCTGCGTGTCGGTGGCGCCGAACCAGGCCAGCAGCGTGGCGGCGTACTGGTCGACCGAGCTGGTCGGGATCCAGCGGCCCTGCAGCTCCCAGCTGTCCACGCCCACGTCGTCGGGCCCGCCCAGGGCCAGCGTCGGGTAGCTGCCGTAGGTCAGCCCGCCCTTGACCGCCCCACCGACCACCAGGTGGTGGTTGCCCCAGGCGTGGTCGGTGCCGCTGCTGTTGTTGGGCGTGAAGGTGCGGCCGAAGTCGCTCTGCGTGAAGGCGGTCACCGCGTCGGCCAGCGCCAGGCCCTTCATGGCGTTGTGGAAGCAGGCCATCGCATCGCCCACCTGCTGCAGCAGCCTGGCGTGGTTGCCCACCGTCGCGCTGGCGCCGATCTGGTTGGCGTGGGTGTCGAAGCCGCCGAGCTGCGCGAAGAAGATCTGCCGGTTGCCCTGCACCGTGGCGTTGCCGGCGATCAGCTTGGCGATCTGGTACAGCTGGCGCGGCAGGCCGTCGGCGACGTCGCCGTTGGCGATGAGCGGCGCGAAGGCGTTGTCGATCGCCGCCACCGAGCCGGCCTGGCCCGGCTTCACCTTGATCAGCGCGGCGAGCCGGTCCGACATCGCGAAGGCGTCGCGCTGCATGCCCGCGTAGACATCGGCAAGGTCGTTGTCCTGCGCCTCGTTGTAGATGCCGCGCAGCGCGGTGGCGCGCGCCACCAGCGGCGCATAGCTCGTGCGCCAGCTTTCGGTGCCGAGTTCGTAGGCGCCGAAGGTGGCACCCGGCTCGGGCAGCACCAGCGGTGCCGACAGGGCCGACAGGCCGAAGCGGCCGTTGCCACCCACCGAGATCACCGGGTTGGCGGTGGCCAGCGTCTGCGCGGCGCGCCCGCCCCAGCCGGTGCGCGTCAGCGCGTCGGTGCTGCCGCTCTCCCACAGCACCTGCTGGTCGCTGTGCGAGAACAGGTTGTCGGGCACCAGGTCGGAACTCGCCGGCGCGGCGCGGAACTGCGCCTTCGTGGTCGGCTGGAACAGCGGGCCGACGTTGAACACCGGCGCCAGGCGGCCCTCGGCCCAGACCGGCGCCAGCGCGGCCAGCGAGGGGTGCAGGCCGTAGCCGCTGCTGCCCAGGCCGACCAGGCTGGCCTGCGGCAGCGCCAGCGTCTTGCGCACCGCGCTGTACTGGCCGTAGCGCGTGGCGTCGGTGGGCACGATGGTGTTCAGGCCGTCGTTGCCGCCGTACAGGAAGATGCACACCAGCGCCTTGTAGTCGGCGGCGCGCGCCGGCCGGCCCGGCAGCAGCAGGTTGCCGATCGTGCCGGCACCCGCGGTGGCGCCCATCAGGCCGGCGAGCTTGAGCCAGTGGCGGCGGTTCATGGTCATGGCGCGGGTTTTCATCGCTGCACCTGGAAGGCGGGGGTGGCGAACACCAGGTAGGCGGCCTGCTTGACGCGCTCGCTCTGCCAGGTGCTGCTGGTCGAAGCGTTGAAGGCCTCGACGGCGGTGATGATCTGGGTGCGTGTCGCGCTCGGCAGCGCGGCCCCGGTGGCCAGCACCGACAGGCGGTCGACGAGCCTGGCCGCGTCCGCCGCGTCGGCCTCGAAGGGCGCCGTGTTCACCGCCGTGCCGAAGGCACCGGGCACGCCGGCCTGCGCCGTCGAACCGCCCCAGTAGAGCAGGTAGGTGAGGAAGTTCAGCCGCTCCAGCGCCGAGTTGGCGTTGTGGATGCCGAACTGCGGGCCCACCATGGTGGCGTTGCCCGGCACCGGGTAGTCCGGCGGGAAGAAGTTGAACACCGAGGGCGGCCGGAACACATGCTGGCGCAGCGTCTCGCCCCACCACCAGGCCAGCGCCTCGCCGTCGCTGCGGCCGTTCAGCGCGCGCAGCACGCCGGTGAACATCAGCGTCGGCTCGCGCAGCTTGCCGGCGCGGCGCGCGGGCGTGTCGCCGCGCGCCTCGGCATCGAGCAGCACGGCCGCGACGGTGGCGGCCAGGTCGCCGCGGGCGCCGGCGCCGAAGGTCCGGCCCTCGGCGGTGTAGCTGCCGGCGATGAAGGCCGCGGCCACGCGCTGCACGTAGGCTGGGCTCGGGTTGCTGCTGACCAGGTGCTGGATCAGCTGCCTGCCGATGAAGGGCGCCGTGTTCGGGTGCTGCATCACGCTGTCGAGCACCAGCTCGAGCGCCGAGGCCGGCGTGCTGTTCGCGGGCTTGCTGACGCCGCTGAGCAGCGGGCGCACGCTGGTGTCGTGGTAGCGCGTCACCGGCACCATGTCGCCGCCGTAGTACTGGCAGTTCGCGCCGGTGGGCCAGCAGCCGTAGGCGGTGGTGCCGCCGGCCGGGTAGGTCCAGCCGGTCATCGCATAGGCGTAGTTGCGCACCGTCTCGTTGTTGTAGGTCGGCGTGCAGGCGCCGCCCTGGAGCGTGCCGTCGGCGTTGAGCGCGCAGGTGCCGATCGAGAACAGCTGCAGCAGCTCGCGCGCGTAGTTCTCGTTCGGCGCGGCCTTGTCGTTGTTGGCGTTGTTGAGGAAGTCGCCCATCACCGGCGACAGCGTGACCTTCTTCAGCACCTGGCGGTAGTTGGTGAAGGCGTTGTCGAGCAGCGTGTTGTGGTAGTTGCGCAGGCCGTAGGTGCCCTCGACGTCGAGGTTGTTGACGACGACGATCTGCTGCAGCGCGAAGGCCACGCGCTGGCGCAGCTGGTCGGCGTTCTGCGTGGCGTTGCGGTAGAAGTCCCAGGTCAGCGGCTGGCTGGAGAACCAGTCGCGCCAGCAGTTCGCGCCGGCGTAGGCGGGCAGGTCGCAGAAGAAGGTGTTGCTGGTGTTCTTGTGGATCGCGTCGCCGTTGCCCGCGGTGTAGCGCGAGGCCGAGAGGCCCATCTGCGCGGCGATCCAGGCCGCGCGTCCCTGCGTGCGGATGTCGGCGACCAGCGTCTCGGTGGCGCCGAAGCTGGCCTGGTCGGCCAGGCGGAAGGCGTCGCGCACGCTGACGGGGGCGGGCGCAGGGGCCGGTGCGGGCGCCGGCGCGGGGG
>CAZVLY010000148.1:0-10561 GCA_964628175.1 uncultured Piscinibacter sp.
AGCCGGCCACGAGGTCACGGTCGAGCTGGACATCGCCGACGCGGTGACCGAGGAGGCGGTGGCGCTGGCCCGGCCCGACCTGGTGATCGCGCCCTTCCTGAAACGACGCATCCCGGAGTCGGTGTGGTCGGTGCGGCCCTGCCTGGTGGTGCACCCCGGCCCGCCGGGCGACCGCGGCCCCGCGGCGCTCGACTGGGCGGTACTGCGCGGCGAGACGCAGGGCGGCGTGACGGTTTTGCAGGCCACCGGCGAGTTCGACGCCGGCCCGGTGTGGGCCTGGCGCGCGTTGACGCTGCGCGCGGACGCCACCAAGGCGAGCCTGTACCGCCACGAGGTCACGCGCGCGGCGGTCGACGCGGTGCTGGAGGCCCTTGCCCGCTTCCGCCCCGGCGCCGCCGGGCCGGCCTCGGCGCCCGCGCTGCCGGCGCCGCGCAACGGCTGGCAAGGCCCGGTGCCGGCGGCGCAGCGCGCGATCGACTGGTCGCGCGACGACAGCGCCGGCGTGCTGCGCAAGATCCGCAGTGCCGACGGCCACCCCGGCATCGCCGATGCGCTGTTCGGCCAGCCCTGCCGGCTGCACGATGCGCACGCCGCGACGGCCGCCACGCTGGCGCGCGCTCCCGGCGGCGCGCCGGGCGCGGTGGTGGCGCGGCGCGGGCCGGCGCTGCTGCGCCGCACGGTCGACGGCGCGGTGTGGATCGGCCACGTGCGCGTCGAGGCCCGGGGCGATCGACCCGCGCTCAAGCTGGCGGCCACCCGCGCCTTCGCGGACGCGTGCACGACGCTGCCCGAGCTCGATGTGCCCTTGCTGCGCGACGCGGCGGAGTGGGACGAGCTGCACTACGCCGAGACCGGCCCGGCCGGTGCGCGGGTCGGCTGGCTGCGCTTCGCCTTCCACAACGGCGCGATGTCCACGCGCCAGTGCGAACGCCTGCGCGACGCGCTGCGCTGGGTGCGCACGCGCGACACGCAGGTGCTGGTGCTCGCCGGCGGCAGCGACTTCTTCAGCAACGGCATCCACCTGCACGACATCGAGGCCAGCGCGCACGACGCCGGCGACAGCGCGGCGGACGCCTCGTGGCGCAACATCCAGGCCATCGACGACGTGGTGCTGGAGCTGCTGACGATGACCGACCGGCTCACCGTGGCGATGCTGTCGGGCAACGCCGGCGCCGGCGGTTGCTACCTCGCCTTCGCGGCGGACCTCGCCTGGGCGCATGCCGGCGTGGTGCTGAACCCGCACTACAAGAACATGGGCAACCTCTACGGCTCGGAGTACTGGAGCTACACGCTGCCGCGCCGCGTCGGCGCGGCGCGCGCCGCCGAGGTCACGAAGCGCGTGATGCAGGGACGTCTGCCGATGTCGGCGGCCGAATCTGTCTCGCTCGGCCTGCTCGACGCCGTGCTCGCCGACGACGCCGCCACGCTCGCCCCCCGGGCCGCCACCGAGGCCGCCGCGCTGGCCGCAGCGCACAATCACGGCGAACGCGTGGCGGCCAAGCAGCGCCAGCGAGACGACGACGAGTCGCGCAAGCCCCTGGCGGCCTACCGCGACGAGGAACTGCAGCAGATGCACCGCAACTTCTACGGCTTCGACCCCAGCTACCACGTGGCGCGGCACCACTTCGTGACGCGCAAGCCGCATGCGTGGACGCCGCGGCATCTGGCGACGCACCGGCCATGATGCCCACGGTCCTGCTGATCGACGACGAACAGCGTTCGCTCGACGCAATGCGCCGCACGCTGGAGGAGGACTTCGAGGTCCTCACCGCCGGCGGCACCGACGAGGCGCGCGTGTTGCTCGAGCAGCGCGAGGTCGACGTGATCCTGTGCGACCAGCGCATGCCCGGCCTGACCGGCGTGGAGTTCCTGCGCGAGGCGCGCGAGCGCTGGCCGGACTCGGTGCGCATCGTCATCTCGGGCTACACCGACAGCGAAGACATCATCGCCGGCATCAACGAGGCCGGCATCTACCAGTACATCCTCAAGCCCTGGGTGCCCGACCACCTGCTGCAGACGGTGCGCAGCGCCGCCGAGGCGCGCACCCTGCAGCACGGCCTGGCCCGGCTGGACATCGAGCTGCGCAACGGCACGCCGCCGCTGCGCGCGAAGAGCCAGGCACGGCTGGCGCAGGCACGCAGCAGCTTCGACTTCGACCGCATCGTGCGCGCGCCGGGCAGCCCGCTCGACGCGGTGTGCGAGATGGCGCGGCGCGTGGCGCGGCACGACCTGTCGGTGCTGGTGCTGGGCGAATCGGGCACCGGCAAGGAGCTGATGGCGCGCGCCATCCACTACGCCAGCCCGCGCCATGCCGGGCCCTTCGTGCTGGAGAACTGCGCCGCCATTCCCGACACGCTGCTGGAGAGCGAGCTCTTCGGCCACGAGCGCGGCGCCTTCACCGGCGCGGTGGAAGACCACGTCGGCCTGTTCCAGCGCGCGCACGGCGGCACGGTGTTCCTCGACGAGATCGGCGAGACCTCGCCGGCCTTCCAGGTCAAGCTGCTGCGCGTGCTGCAGGAAGGCGAGCTGCGGCCGGTGGGCTCGACACGATCGATCCCGGTCGATGTGCGGGTGATCGCCGCGACGCACCGCGACCTGGAAGCCGACGTGCGCAGCGCCCGCTTCCGCGAGGACCTGTACTACCGCATCGCCGGCATCACGCTGGCCATGCCGCCGCTGCGCGAGCGGCCGGGCGACATCGTGCCCATTTCCGAGCGCTTGCTGGTGGACGTCGCCGCCGAGCTGGGCCTGCCGGCGGCGGCCTTCGACGACGACGCGCGCGCGGTGCTGGTGAGCTACCCCTGGCCCGGCAATATCCGCGAACTTCGCAACGAGATCGCCCGCGCGCTGGCGCTGCGCGACGGGCCGGCGCTGCATGCGGCGGCCTTCTCGCGCAAGCTGCTCCACGGCCAGGCCGGTGCGCACGCCGAGGGCCTGAACGGCCACGCGCTGCCGGTGTCGTTCGGCTCGGGAACGCTGGCCGAGCGGCTCGATTCGATCGAGGCGATGGTGTTGCGCGAGACGCTGCTGCGGCATCGCTGGAACAAGACGCGCGCCGCGCAGGAGCTGGGCCTGTCGCGCGTCGGCCTGCGCGCCAAGCTGCAGCGTTTCGGTCTCGAAGACGCGAAGGACAGGTCGTGAAGCGGGCCGAGCGCCGGACCGCTCCCAAGCCGGCCCGCATCCCCTCGGGGGATCGACCGCGGTACACCGCGGGCGAGGGGCTGTCATGAACGTCTTGTGGCTTCAGTCCGGCGGCTGTGGCGGCTGCAGCATGTCGCTGCTGTGCGCCGACACCGCCGACTTCCCGGCGATGCTGAAGTCCGGCGGCATCGAACTGCTCTGGCATCCGTCGCTGTCGCTGGCCAGCGGCCGAGAACTGATCACGCTGCTCGAAGACTGCCGCGACGGCCGCACCAAGCTCGACGTGCTCTGCGTCGAAGGCTCGCTGCTGCGCGGTCCGCACGGCACGGGGCGCTTCCACGTGCTCGCCGGCACCGGCGTGCCGATGATCGACTGGGTGCGATCGCTGGCGGCGGTGGCCACGCACGTCGTCGCCGTCGGCTCCTGCGCCGCCTGGGGCGGCATCACCGCCACCGGCCCGAACATCACCGACGCCTGCGGCCTGCAGTTCGACGGCGAGCGCGCGGGTGGCCTGCTCGGCGCCGACTTCGTCGCGCGCGGCGGCCTGCCGGTGATCAACGTGGCCGGCTGCCCCACGCACCCGGGCTGGGTGGTCGACACGCTGATGGCGCTGGCCGCGAAGCTGTTCGTCGCCGACGACCTCGACCCGCTGAACCGGCCGCGCTTCTACGCCGACCAGCTGGTGCACCACGGCTGCACGCGCAACGAGTACTACGAGTTCAAGGCCAGCGCCGAGAAGCCGTCGGACCTGGGTTGCATGATGGAGAACATGGGCTGCAAGGGCACGCAGGCGCATGCCGACTGCAACACGCGGCTGTGGAACGGCGAAGGCTCCTGCACGCGCGGCGGCTACGCGTGCATCAGCTGCACCGAGCCGGGCTTCCAGGACCCGGGCCACGCCTTCCACCAGACGCCCAAGCTCGCCGGCATCCCGATCGGCCTGCCCACCGACATGCCCAAGGCCTGGTTCGTGGCGCTGGCCTCGTTGTCCAAGAGCGCGACACCGAAGCGGGTGAAGAGCAACGCGACGGCCGACCACGTGGTCGTCGCTCCCGCGGTGCGCAAGACGAGGCTGAAGTGAGCCAGCGACTCATCGTCGGCCCCTTCAACCGCGTCGAGGGCGATCTCGAGGTGCAGCTCGACATCGCGGACGGCCGCGTGACGCAGGCGCGCGTCAACGCGACCATGTACCGCGGCTTCGAGCAGATGCTCGCCGGCCGGGCGCCGCTGGATGCACTGGTCATCGTGCCGCGCATCTGCGGCATCTGCTCGGTGTCGCAGTCGGTGGCGGCGGCGCGCGCCATCGCCGATGCCTCGGGCGTGACGGTGCCGCCCAACGGCGTGCACACCATCAACCTGATGCTCGCCTGCGAGAACCTGGCCGACCACCTCTCGCACTTCTACCTGTTCTTCATGCCCGACTTCGCGCGGCCGGTGTACGCGCAACGGGCCTGGTTCGCCGAGACGACACGCCGCTTCGCCGCGATGGCCGGCGAGCATGCGCGCGCCGCGGTGGCGGCGCGGCAGCGCTGGTTCGAGATCATGGGCACGCTGGGCGGCAAGTGGCCGCACACGCTGAGCGTCCAGCCCGGTGGCAGCGCGCGAGCGGTGGAAGCGGCCGAGCGCATCCGGCTGCTGGCCAAGGTGCGCGAGTTCCGCGCCTTTCTCGAAAGCACCACCTTCGGTGCGCCGCTCGAGGAGATCGCCGCGCTCGACAGCGAGGCCGCGCTGCAGCGCTGGCACGCCGCCGACCCGCTGCGCGGCGACCTGCGGCTGTTCCTCACGCTCGCGATGGATCTGAATCTGGACACGCTCGGCCGCGGCCCCGGCCGCACGCTGAGTTTCGGCGCCTACCGCCAGCCCGACGGCTCGCACGCACTCGCCGACGGCGTGTGGAGCGAGAGCCTGGGCCGGCTGCAGCCGGTGGACACCGGCGCGATCCGCGAGGACGCCACCCACGCCTGGCTGGTCGGCGAGGCGGCGCTGCATCCGAGCGAGGGCCACACCGCGCCGATGCTCGACAAGCCCGGCGGCTACACCTGGAACAAGGCGCCGCGCCTGTCCGGCGAAGTGGTCGAGACGGGCGCCATCGCGCGCCAGCTCGCCAGCGGCCAGCCGCTGATCCGCGACGCGGTGGCGCGCTGCGGCGCCAACGTCTACACCCGCGTGCTGGCGCGCCTCGTCGAGCTGGCGCGGGTGCTGCCGATGACCGAGCAGTGGCTCGCCGCGCTCGCGCCGCGCGAGCCCTTCTTCCACGCCGACCGCCTTCCCGCCGATGCCGACGGCGTGGGACTGACCGAAGCGGCACGCGGCGCGCTCGGCCACTGGGTGAGCGTGCGCCACGGCCGCATCGAGCGTTACCAGATCGTCGCGCCGACGAGCTGGAACTTCTCGCCGCGCGACGCCGCCGGCACGCCCGGCGCGCTGGAAGCGGCGCTCGAGGGTGCGCCGGTGCAGCCCGGCGAGGACACGCCGGTAGCCGTGCAGCACATCGTGCGCTCGTTCGACCCCTGCATGGTCTGCACCGTGCATTGAGGAGCTCGCCATGCCGCGTGACGACCGCCCGAGCCCCGAACCCGCGCGCCGCGAGACGCTGCTGGCGCTGAGCCAGCTCGACGGCGTGGACGACAGCGCCTGGCTCGACGTGATCGCGAAGATGGACGAGGTCTACTCGCAGCTGGTGCAGGACGAGATCGCGCTGGAAGAGAAGAACGCGCAGCTCGAGCAGTCGCAGCAGTTCATCTTCAGCCTGCTGTCGGCGATGAGCGACGTGCTGGTGGCCTGCGACGAGGCCGGCCGCATCGAGGAGACCAACGCCGCGCTGCGCGAGCTGGTGGGCCGGTCGGAAGAGGCGCTGCGCGGCACGCCGCTGCTGGCGCTGCTGGCCGACGAGACCAGCGTGCAGAACATCCGCCATGCGCTGGCCACCACCTCGCGGCGCGGCAGCTCGATCGAGATCGACCTGCGCGACGCCCAGGGCCAGGCGGTGCCGGTGGACCTGAACATCACGCCGCGCCACAACGCCGCCGGGCACCGCGTCGGCCATGTGTTCGTCGGCCGGCCGCTGGGCGAGCTCAAGCGCGCCTACCACCAGCTGCGCGAGGCGCACGAGGCGCTCAAGCGCACGCAGCAGCAGCTGCTGCACTCGGAGAAGATGGCCTCGCTGGGCCGCCTCGTCGCCGGCGTGGCGCACGAGCTCAACAACCCGATCAGCTTCGTGCTCGGCAACGTGCACGCGCTGCAGCGCTACAGCGAGCGGCTGCGCGAGTACCTCGGCGCAATCCACGCCGGCGCCGCTGCCGACGAGCAGGTCAAGCTGCGCGCGAAGCTGCGCATCGACCACCTGCTGGCCGACCTGCCCTCGCTGATGGAAGGCACGCTCGAGGGCGCGCAGCGCACCGCCGACATCGTGCAGGGCCTCAAGCGCTTCTCGGCGATGGACCGCGGCGAGCGCATCGCAGTCGACCTGAACGGCGTGATCGAGCGCGCCATCCACTGGGTGCGCAAGGGCACCGCGCCGACGTTCGAAGTGCACTGGGAGCCAGGACCGCCCTGCACGGTGATGGGCAATGCCGGCCAGCTGCTGCAGGTGGTGATGAACCTGGTGCAGAACGCCTACGACGCCGCGGCCACGCGGGCGAACGCGGCGCCGGCGATGTGGATCACGCTGCAGTGCGATGGCGAGACCGCGCGGCTTCACTTCCGCGACAACGGCCCGGGCATCGCGCCGGAGCACCTGTCGCGCATCTTCGACCCCTTCTTCACCACCAAGCCGGTGGGCAAGGGCACCGGGCTGGGCCTGTCGATCAGCTACGGCATCGTCGAGCAGCACGGCGGCCGGCTCAGCGCCGGCAACCGTGCCGAGGGCGGCGCGGAGTTCGTGCTCGAACTGCCGCTCAGCTCTCGATCCTGATGTTGCCGTCCTTCACCACCTTGGTCCACTTGGCCGTCTCGGAGCGGATGAAGGCGGCGAACTTCTCGCTCGTGCCGCCGCCGTCCTCGGCGCCGTAGGTCTCGAGCTTTTCCTGCACGTCGGCCATCGCCAGCACCTTGTTGACGTCCTCGTTCATCTTCTGCGCGATCGGTGCCGGCAGCTTGCCCGGGCCGACCAGGCCGTACCAGGTGGTGGCCTCGAAGCCGGGGAAGCCCTGCTCCTCCATGGTCGGCACGCCCGGGTGGCCCTTGGCTCGCTTGGTGCGCGTCTGGGCGATGGCGATCACCTTGCCGCTCTTCACGTGCGGCGTGGCGGCGGTCATGGTCTCGAAGCTGTACTGGATCTGCCCGCCCATCAGGTCGGTGAGCAGCGGGCCGCTGCCCTTGTAGGGCACGTGGATCGCGTCGACCTTCGCCTGCAGCTTGAACGACTCCAGCGCGAGGTGCTGCGCCGAGCCGTTGCCCGCCGAGCCGAAACTCACCTGCCCCGGCTTGGCCCTGCACAAGGCGACGATGTCCTTCACCGTCTTCGCCTCTTCCTTCGGGTTGGCGATCAGCAGGTTGGGCGTGACGCCGACCAGCACGATCGGCACGAAGTCGCGTTCGACGTTGTAGTTCAGCTTGGGCTGCAGGCTGGGCGCCAGCGCGTGGCTGTTGATGTGCGCCATCAACAGCGTGGTGCCGTCGCTGGGCTGCTGCGCCACGTAGTCGGCGGCCAGCACCCCGGCCACGCCGGCCTTGGTCTCGACGATGACCTGCTGGTTCCACATCTGCGTGAGCTTGGTGGCCACCACGCGGGCCAGCGCGTCGGTGCCGCCGCCCGGCGGAAAGCCGACGACGATGCGGATCGGGCCGCTCGGCCATTGCTGCGCGAAGACGCGCGGGACGGCCAGCGTGGCGGCCACACCGGCGGTGGCCTTGAGGATCGAACGGCGTTGCATGGGGATGTCTCCTGCGTTGTGTTCTGTGGGAATCTCAGGCCGCGGCCTTCAGGGGCTGCTGCTGCGGGTGCGAAGCGAAGTACTCCATCGCGGCCTGCACGCCGCTGCCGGCCAGCGCCACGCCGGCGAGCTTCAGGCCCATCTCGACGCCGGCCAGCGCGGCCATCAGCGTCAGGTCGTTGCAGTCGCCGAGGTGGCCGATGCGGAACATGCGGCCCTTGACCTTGCCCAGGCCGGTGCCCAGCGACAGGTCGAAACGTTCGTGGATCAGCTTGCGGATCGCGTCGGCATCGACGCCGGCCGGCGTGATCACGCCGGTGAGCACCGGCGAGTACACGGCCGCATCGGCGCACTGGATGGGCAGTCCCCAGGCGCGCACTGCGCCGCGCACGCCCTCGGCCCAGCGTTCGTGGCGCGCGAACACGGCCGGGAGGCCCTGCCCGAGGAGGATGTCCAGCGCCTCGCTCAGGCCGTAGAGCAGGTTGGTGTTGGGCGTGTAGGGCCAGTAGCCCGTCTTGTTCATCTCGACGATCTCGTCCCAGGCCCAGAAGCTGCGCGGCAGCCTGGCGTTCTGGCTGGCGGCGAGCGCCTTCGGCGACAGCGCGTTGAAGCTGATGCCCGGCGGCAGCATCAGGCCCTTCTGCGAGCCGCTGATGGTCACGTCCACGCCCCAGTCGTCGTGGCGGTAGTCGGCGCAGGCCAGGCCGGAGATCGAATCGACCAGCAGCAGCGCCGGGTGGCCGGCGGCGTCGATGGCGCGGCGCACCGCGGCGATGTCGCTGGTGACGCCGGTCGAGGTCTCGTTGTGCACCACGCACACCGCCTTGATGGCGTGGCCGCCGTCGGCGCGCAGGCGCTGCTCGATCAGCTCGGCCTGCACGCCGCGGCGCCAGCTCCAGGGCAGCCCGGTGGCCGCGTCGGTGCCGGGCACGGCGAGGAACTCGGGCTTCAGGCCGAGCCGCTCGGCGAGCTTCTTCCACAGCGTGGCGAAGTGGCCGGTCTCGAACATCAGCACGGCGTCGCCGGGGCTGAGCGTGTTGACCAGCGCCGCCTCCCACGCCCCGGTGCCCGAGGCCGGGTAGATGGCCACCGGGTGGCGGGTGCGGAAGATCTGCTGCGTGCCGGCGAGCACCTTCAGGCCGAGCTTTCCGAACTCGGGGCCGCGGTGGTCGATGGTGGGCAGGCTCATGGCCCGCAGCACGCGGTCGGGCACCGGGCTCGGCCCGGGGATCTGCAGGAAGTGGCGGCCGCTGGGATGCTGGTCGAGGGGAATCATGGAACGCTCCTGGATGCCTTCAGTTTTGCATACAAAATGCATTTGTCAAGCGAACTTGCCCTAGAATGCCGGGCAAGCTTTGTCGCCGATTGCATACCAAGCCATGGCCGAGATCATTTCCATCCCCCGTCAGGTGCTCCACCAGGAGGTCGCGGTGCGGCTGCGCCAGCGCATCGTCGAAGGGCAGCTCGCGCCTGGCGCCAAGCTCAACGAGCGTGAGCTCAGCGAGCTGCTCAATGTCTCGCGCACGCCGCTGCGCGAGGCGCTGAAGATGCTTGCCGCCGAAGGCCTGGTCGAGCTGCTGCCCAACCGCGGCGCGGTGGTGGCGCAGATGTCGGCGCAGGACGTGGCCGACACCTTCGAGGTGATCGCCGGGCTGGAAGGCCAGTCGGGCGAGCTGGCCGCGCAGCGCATCACCGAGGCCGAGCTGGCCGAGATCCGCGCACTGCATTTCGAGATGATGGCCGCCTTCACGCGGCGCGACCTGCCCACCTACTACCGCATCAACGCGCAGATCCACACGCTGATCAACGCGGCCGCACGCAACCCGGTGCTGGCGCAGACCTGGCGCAACGTCAACGCGCGGCTGCAGGCGCTGCGCTTCCGCTCCAACTTCGATGAATCGAAATGGAAGCGCGCGGTGAAGGAGCACGAGCGCATGGTCGAGCTGCTCGGCAGGCGGGACGCCGCCGGGCTGCGCGCGCTGCTGATCGAGCACCTGATGCACAAGCGCGACGCCGTGCTCGAGCTGATGAAGAACGGCCAGCTCGCCGCCGGCGCGAAGGCGAGCGCATGAACGCACCGCTGCCGCACGGCGTGCTGGCCGACCAGGCCGAGCTGGCGCGCCGGCTCGCGCGCGAGACCGAGGGCCAGGTGCTGTTCGACATCGCCTCGCGCGGCCGCTACGCCACGGACGCCTCGATCTACCAGGCGATGCCGATCGGCGTGTTCGTGCCGAAGACGCAGCGCGACGTGGCCATCGCGCTGCAGGTCGCGCGCGAGATGGGCGCCCCGCTGCTGCCGCGCGGCGGCGGCACCTCGCAGTGCGGCCAGACCACCGGCGCGGCGCTGGTGATCGACTTCAGCAAGCACCTGCGCAACGTGCTCTCGCTCGATGTCGAGGGGCGGCGTGCGCAGGTCGAGCCCGGCATGGTGCTCGACCACCTGAACGCGCAGCTGAAAGCCCACGGCCTGTGGTACCCGGTGGACGTGTCGACCAGCGCGCAGGCCACGCTGGGCGGCATGGCCGGCAACAACTCCTGCGGCAGCC
>CAZVLY010000149.1:0-6877 GCA_964628175.1 uncultured Piscinibacter sp.
CCGGCGACGCGGCTGCGCCAGTCGCTCACCGGCGAGGGCGAGGCGGCCAGCTTCGGCAAGCCGGCGGCGGTGGCGGTGGCGCGCGGCCGCGTCTACGTCGGCGACACCGAAGGCCGGCGCATCTTCGTGTTCGATCTCGCGCGGCGCCGCAGCTTCGCCTTCGGTACGCGGCGCGAGGGCGAGCTGCGCAAGCCCGCGGGCATCGCCATCGATGCGAACGGGCTCGTGCACGTGGTCGACGCGAGCGCGCGGCGTCTGGTCGTCTACGACGCGATCGGCCTGTTCCAGCGTGCCATCGACGGCGCTGCCGAATGGGTGCGCCCCACCGGCGTGGCGGTGAGCGCCGACGGCACGCGGGTGCACGTGGTCGACACCGGCGGTGTCGAGAGCGATGCGCACCGCGTGCTCAGCCACGACGCGCAGGGGCGGCTGCTGCGCACGATCGGCCGGCGCGGCGAGGCGGCCGGCGAATTCAACCTGCCGGTGGACGCGGCGCTCGCGCCCGACGGCCTGCTGTGGGTGCTGGATGCCGGCAACTTCCGCCTGCAGGCCTTCGACGAGCAGGGCCGCTTCGTGCGCGCCTTCGGCTCGCCGGGCAACGGCCTGGGCCAGTTCGGCCGGCCGCGCGGCCTGGCGATCGACCGCGCGGGGCTGATCTACGTGAGCGACGCGAGCTTCGGCAACGTGCAGGTGTTCCAGGCCGACGGGCAATTGCTGCTGGCGCTCGGTTCACGTGCCGCGCAGGACGGGCCGGGCCGCTTCGCGCTGCCCTCGGGCGTGGCCTGCGACGAGACGGGCCGCGTCTACGTGGTCGATCAGTACTTCCACAAGGTCGAGGTGCTGCGCCGTCTCGGCGACGCGGAAGGCCGGCAGCGGCTGCGCGAGGCGCAGCCGGCGGGTTGATCTTCGTCAGGCTGCAGCGCTCGCGCGGCCGTACCGCAATCCCGAATGCGGGAAGGACTGGCTCGATATCGGGAAATTCCGGTGCGCTGCGCGAGGACCGCAGCGCCGGTACGGGTATTGCAGCGAAGTCCGCGCTCGCGCACGACGCGAAAGCCAGGGAGGGCGCTGACGATGGATCGCAGGAACACCCGCAAGGTCTGGCGCCAGGGCGCCGCGTTCGCCCTGGCGGCGCTGCTGCAGGCCGGCGCCTGGGCCGGCCCCGACCCGGCGCCGGGCACGGCCTCGAAGTTCAGCAACCGCGGCAGCGTCGCCAACACGCGCCACAACCTCACGCAGCGGCCCAACGAGGTCGGGCCGGGCGGGCCGATCAACGCGGCGCTGATGGACACGCAGCGCAACAACTACGGCGAGGTCTGCGTCTACTGCCACACGCCGCACGGCGCCAACCAGACGATCGCCGCGCCGCTGTGGAACCGCACCACCAAGAACAACACCTACCAGACCTACGACCTGCTCAACACCGCCTCGCTGACGCAACCGGTGTCGCAGCCCGGCGCGAGCTCGCTGACCTGCCTGAGCTGCCACGACGGCACGACCGCGGTCGACGCGATCGTCAACATGCCGGGCTCGGGGCGCTACAACACCGCGCGCATCACCTCGGACGCGCCGGCGCTGCTCAACGAATGGCCGAACGCCTCGGTCACCCACGTCGGGCTGCAGGGTCCCGACCAGGGCTGCCTCGTCTGCCACAACCCGAATGGCGCCGGTGCCGCCTTTCCGACCGCCTACGACTTCTCGGCCTTCGCCATCGGCACCGACCTGCGCAACGACCACCCGGTGGGCATCCGCTTTCCGACCGCCGCCGGGCCGGGCACCGACTTCAACGATCCGTCGCGCAAGGAGGCGCGGCTGGCCTGGTTCGACGGCAACGCCAACGCGCGCGCCGACGGCAACGAGATCCGCCTGTACAACAGCGGCGAAGGCTACGAGGTGGAATGCGCCTCCTGCCACGACCCGCACGGCGTGCCCTCGGCCGGGCCGGGCAGCAACTTCAACCCGACCTTCCTGCGCCTGCCCAACGCCGGCAGCGCGGTGTGCCTGACCTGCCACACGAAGTGAGCGGCTGCGCGACGCGGCTCAGGCCAGAGCGAAGGCCCTGCGAAGCTGGCCAGCGTCGGCCTGAGCTGAGCCGCCTGCGCTGCGCAGTTGCACAGGCGCCTCGCTCCGGCGGCTCAGCCGCCGTCGCGGCGGAAGAAGGCGCGCGACACGTAGGCCGCCACCGCGTCGATCTCGGCCCGGCCGAGCACGTGGCGCCAGGCCGGCATCGAGGTGCCGGGCAGGCCGTCGCGGATGGTGGCGCGCAGCCGTGCGACGGGCATGCTCTGCAAGGTGTACATCGTCAGGTCGCGTGCCTTGGGCTCCATGAACTGGCCGATCCAGTTCTTGCCGGTGCCGTCGGCGCCATGGCAGAAGGCGCAGTTGGCCTGGAACAGCTGCTCGCCGCGCCGCTGCTGCGCAGTCAGACCCTCGATGCGCGGCACCACCTCGTGCTTGGCGTAGACGCTCGCGCTGGACACCGCATCGACCGGCGGCGTGTTCTCCTGCCCCGGCACGAAGCCCATGCGCGGATAGGACAGCGGGCGCGAGCTCCAGGCCGGCCCCTCGTCGGCGACATGGGCGCGGTCGTGGCAGGAGACGCAGGCCGACAGGAACAGCTGCCGTCCGGCGCGCTGCGAGGCATCGAGTGTCTCCACCGGCGCGTCGAGCTGGATCGCCCCGGTGGCGAAAGGGAAGGCGGCGGCGAATCGCCCGTGATCGCTCCAGCCGTTCTCGGCCGTGTGGTACGCGGTGTTGGGTGCCTTGTCGTGCACGAACTCGCGCGCCACGAAGGCGGCCACCGCCGCCATCTCGCGCTCGTCGAGGATGCCGCGGAAGGACTTCATCGCCGTGCCGTCGCGGCCCTCGCGCACGGTGGCCAGGATGGCCGGCGCCTCCAGCGGCGCGCCGCGCGTGAAGTCGCGCGGCGGCGGCGCGAGGTAGGTGGCGGCCAGCGTCTTCGCATCGCCCGAGTAGCCGTGGCAGAAATAGCAGCGGTAGTTGTAGACCTTGCGGCCGAGTTCGAGCGTGTCCGGGTCGGCCGCCGCCGTCGTGGCGGCGCTTTGCGCGGCGGTGTCGGCCGCACGCTCGCCACAACCAGGCAGCGCGAGCAGCCCCGCGGCCAGCGCCAGCGCCGCCACGGACTTCATGGCCGGGCGGCGGTCGCCTGTGCGGCCGGCGGGGCGGCGATGAAGCTGCGGAACACGTACTCCGACACGTCGGCGATCTGCTGCGGCGTGGCCACCTGCTTCCAGGCCGGCATCTCGCTGCCGTTGCGGCCTTCGCTCACCGCGGCATACAGCGCCAGGCGGTTGAAGCGCGCGCGCGATGCCGGCTCGACGAAGTTGCGCGGCTTCGGGTTGATGAAGTAGGCGCGCGGCCCGGCGCCGTCGCCGCGCGCGCCGTGGCAGGCGGCGCAGTTGGCGAGATAAAAAGCACCCCCGCGCTTGAAGTCTCCCTTCAGACCGTTGGGGAGGCCGGCCGTCATGTCGACCTGCACGGGGGTGGAACCGCTGTCGGCTTCACGCCCGCCGTGGGCCCGCGTGCCGGAGATGCCGGGCGTGCCGGTGCCGGCCTGCGTGCCGCGGTCGCGCTGGACGAAGGTGCCCAGCACATGGTCAGCGAGCACGGCGATGTCCGACTCGGACAGCTGCGACTTCCACGCCACCATCGCCGTGCCGGGCCGGCCGTGGGTGATGGCCAGCACGATGCGCTCGCGCGTGAGCTCCTGGCGCGAGACCTCGGTGGTGAAGTCGCGCGGCGGCGTGGACAGCGAGCCGGTGGCGCGGCTCTGCCCGTTGCCCTTGTCGCCATGGCAGACGGAGCAGTAGTTGTGGTACAGCAGCGCGCCGCGCGAGCTGCCCGCGGGCGGCGGCGATGCGGCCTGCGCGAGCTGCAGGCACTGCATCAGCAGCAGGGCGGCGGCGGCCAGCAGGCGCTGCCAGGCGGTCGCGGCACGGCGTGGCGCGAGGGGCGGATTCATCGATGCTCTCCCGGTGCTCGGTCTCATGGCGTGGCGGCCACGTTGCAACTTCCTTGCCACTGGCACGCCGTTTGCACTCCATGGGCAGGAACTTCAACACCACGGAGAGCACGACGATGGATTTCGCAAGAACGGGACTGGGCTTTCTCGCTTTCGGTATCGCGGCGCTGGCCGGCACGGCCATGGCGGCCGACGGCAAGGCCGTCTACGACAAGACCTGCGTGGTGTGCCACGCCGCGGGCGTGGCCAACGCGCCGAAGCTCGGCGACAAGGCCGCCTGGGCGCCGCGCATCGCCACCGGCAAGGATGCGCTGCTGCAATCGGTGATCAAGGGCAAGGGCGCGATGCCGCCGAAGGCCGGCGCCGCCGACCTGAAGGACGACGACATCAAGGCCGCCATCGACTACATGGTCGGCGCGGCCAAGTAGCCGCCTTGGCCCAGCTTCGCCAGGCCTGCGCATGAAGCGGATCGGGCGCGCCTTCGCCATCGCAGCCGGCACCGCCGCGGCGCTGCTGCTGCAGGGCTGCATGCAGGTGCCGACCGCGTCGAAGGAGGCCGCTCGCGAGCTGTTCTTCCCCTCGGCGCCCGACGAGCCGCGCTTCGTCTTCGAGCGAACGATCCGCTCCAGCGCCGACATCCTGCCCGTCGAGTCCGCCAGCGAGCTGCGCAAGCTGGTCACCGGCGAGCAGGCCAGCGGCGAGGCGCTGTCCAAGCCCTATGCGGTGGCGGTGCACCGCGGCCGCATCTTCGTCTCGGACACGGTGTCGCGCTTCGTGCGCGTGTTCGACGTGCCGCAGGGCAAGCAGTTCAAGATCGGCGAAGAGGAGGGCGTGGGCCAGCTCATCAAGCCGGTCGGGCTGGACATCGACGCCGCGGGCAACCTCTACGTGGCCGACATCGGCGCCAAGGCCATCATGGTCTACGGCCCCGACCGCCGCTTCCTGCGCCGCGTCGGCGGCGACAAGTGGTTCTCGCGCCTGTCCAGCGTGACGGTCGACCCGGCGGGCACGCGCGTCTACGCCGTCGACCTCGGCGGCGTCACCTCCGAGCAGCACCAGGTGCGTGTGTTCGACGCCGTCAGCGGCGCCCACCTGCAGGACATCGGCAAGCGCGGCAGCGGCCCCGGCGAGTTCAACCTGCCGCGCGACCTGGCCATCGGCAAGGACGGGCGGCTGTACGTGGTCGACGGCGGCAACTTCCGCGTCGTCGTGTTCGACCGCCTGGGCCGCTACCTGCACAGCTTCGGCAGCGTGGGCAAGCAGTACGGCCAGTTCGCCCGGCCGAAGGAGGTGGCGATCGACCGCGACGGCAACGTCTACGTGGTCGACACCGCGTTCGGCAACTTCCAGATCTTCAACCCCGACGGCGAGTTGCTGCTGTTCGTCGGCGAGCGCTCCGAGCGCGACGGCCCGGCGCGCTACATGCTGCCCTCGGGCATCGCGGTCGACGAGGACGGCCGCGTGCTCGTCGTCGACCAGTGGTTCCGCAAGATCGACGTCTATCGCCCCGTCGGGCTGCCCGAGAAGGGCGGCTTTCTCGCTCGCCCCGCCGCCCCGCTGCGCTGAGCGGGCCTTCCCGATCGCGGGAACGCGGCTTCCCGGAAGCGGGAGGTCCGAGGCACTTTCCAGACGCCTTTCGAGGCCTGCGCCGGGCTCGCGGCGCGGCGCGACAAATGGCACAGAAACTGCAGAAACAGGTCCAGTCATGCGAGGCATTGGGGAGTGCGCAGCCTGACGACTGTTCAACCAACAACCTTCGAGAGGGGCGACATGAAGACGACATGGCTATCCGGCCGAGGGAGGTGGGGGGCAGCGTCCGCAGCGGTTCTGGCGGCACTGTTCTTCGGCCTCAGCGGCACCGCATCGGCGGGCATCAACGACACCCGGCACAACCTCGGTTCCGGCACCGGCATCGCCGGGCGCAACCAGGTCACGGACACGGCCGAGGTCTGCGTGTTCTGCCACACCCCGCACGGCGGCAGCACCACCGCGCCGGTGCCCTTGTGGAACAAGCGGCTGGGTGCGAACGGCGCGCCGGCGGGTGGCGGTGCCTACACCACCTACGCGTCGCTGCAGACGCCCTCGCTGGACGGCGCGGTGGCCGCGGTGGGCGGCATCTCGCTGGCCTGCCTGTCCTGCCACGACGGCACGCAGGCGATGGACAACATCATCAACTCGCCGGGCTCCGGCGGTCTGGCCGCCGACGGCGGCGGCAACGGCGGGCAAGCCTTCACCTGGAACACCGGCGGCACCGTCAACGCCGCCGGCGCGCTGACCAGCGGCGCGGCGCTGATCGGCACCGACCTGTCCAACGACCACCCGATCGGCATCCAGTACTGCGGTGGGGGCATGGACAACACCGGCGCCATCACCGGCTGCCGCGACCAGGACTTCAACCCGGCGACCACCGCCACCATCAACGGCAACCAGGTGTTCTGGATCGACACCGGCGCACCCGGCACGAAGCAGCGCACCGACCTGCCGCTGTACGTGCGGCCCGGCGAGGCCGTGGCCACCGGTCCGCTGGTCGAGTGCGGCAGCTGCCACGACCCGCACGTGTCCACCGGCCAGGCCGGCCCGACCGGCACCGGCCGTGTCGCCGGCGAGACCTTCCTGCGGATCTCGAATGCGAACAGCGCCGTGTGCACCGCCTGCCACGTGAAGTGACGCGCTGACGCGCAGCAGACCACGGGGCCGGGCATCGCATGCCTGGCCCCGTCTTTCTTCCGGACCTCCATTCAACGTTTCGAGGATGAGCACCATGCCTTCGGCTTCACGAGCAGCGATCGCCCTGCTGGCCTGGCTGGCTGTGCTGACCCCGGCGCCTGCGGCCGCGGCGGCCGATGCCGCCGGCGCGGGCCGGCCGGCCGCCGCCCCCGCGGCCTTCGCGACGGT
>CAZVLY010000149.1:6887-10557 GCA_964628175.1 uncultured Piscinibacter sp.
CGCCGACTACCAGCGTGCGCTGGCAGTGGCGATGCGCAAGAAGTACTACCACGCCAAGCCGCCCGAGGGCGAGTACGCGAAGTTCCAGCGCGAGGTCGGCGACGAGGTCGTCAACCGCGTGCTGCTGCTGGCCGAGGCGAAGCGCCGCGGCATCCAGCCCGACCGCGCGATGATCGACGCCACCGTCGCCGGCTACGACAAGCAGTACGGCGGCAGCGCCAACTGGAAGGCCAACCGCGACAAGATGCTGGCGGCCGTGGTGCCGCAGCTCGAGAGCGACAGCCTGCTCGAGCGCCTGGGCAAGCTGGTGAAGGCCGTGCCCGAGCCCGGCGAGGCGGTGGCGCGTGCCTACTACGACAAGCACAAGGACCTGTTCGTCGAGCCCGAGCAGGTCAAGCTCAGCGTCATCCTGCTGAAGGTCGACCCGAGCTCGCCGCAGGCGGTGTGGAACAGCGCGCTGGAAGAGGCGCGGGGCATCCACCGCAAGCTCAAGGCCGGGGCCGATTTTGGCGAGATGGCCAAGCTGCATTCGGGCGACAAGTCGGCCGCGCAGGGCGGCCAGATGGACTACACCCACCGCGGCATGCTGCCCGAGGCGGTGCACGGCGTGGTCGACAAGCTCAAGGCCCGCGAGCTCGCCGAACCCGTGCAGTTGCTCGAGGGCGTGGCCATCCTGCGCCTGGAAGACCGCCGCGTGGCGCAGCAGCGCAGCTTCGAGCAGGTGAAGGCGCGTGCCGCCGACCTGTGGCAGCGCGAGGAGGCTCAGGCGCGCTGGGACAAGCTGATCGCCGAGCTGCGCCGCGCCACGCCCGTGCGCATCGACGAAAGCCAGTATGTGCCGCTGCCCGCGACCCCGGAGAAGGTGCGCGCCGGCTGAGCGCCGGCGCGTGCGCAGGCTGCCCATGAAGACGGGGAGACGCCTGCCCGTGCGCCTGCCCGCTCGCCTGCTGGCCGCCGCCCTGGTGCTGCGTTCGGCCGGCGTGGGCGCGGCCGCCTTCGTGCCGGGCCCGCCCGAGGCCGACCAGCCCACCGGCGCCACCGGCCGCGAGGAGCCGGCGCAGGCGCTGCCCGCCGGCAGCGGCATCCGCTGGGAGCTCGCGCCGCTGCGCTACGCCGGCACGGTGTCGCTCGACGGCCGCTGGCTGCGCCTCGAAGACGGCACGCGCACCACGCAGGGCCTGGTCTTCAACGACATCGAGTTCGCGAGCTACGTCTGGCAGCCCTGGTTCGTGCAGCTGCGCGCCGGCCTCGGCGCACTGGCCACGCGCGACAGTTCGCGCAGCCCCGGCGGCGAATCGGTCGGCACCGACAGCGGCGCGCTGACCGGGCGCTTCTCGGTGTCGGTGTTCCCGGTCAGCCGCTTTCCCTTCGAGCTGCGCGGCGAGGTCAGCGACAGCCGCGTGCGCGGCGACACGCTGGGCACCGACTACCGCGCGCACCGCCTGACGATGAGCCAGGCCTGGCGGCCCGAGACCGGCGGCGACAACTACAACCTCAACCTCGAATACAGCCGGCTGCATGCCGGCGACGGCAGCGAGGACACCCTGACCAGCCTGCGCGGCACCGCGCTGCGCCAGTTCAACGAGCACACCTTCGAACTCTCGGCACAGCTCAGCCGCAACGACCGCAGCGACAGCGACGACGCGAGCCGCATCGCGCTGGTCAGCGGCCGCCACACCTTCCACCCGGCCACCGCGCTGCACGTCGACACCCTGGCCAGCTGGAACGACGTGCGCCTGCGCAGCGGCGCCGCCGCCGACCGCTTCGAGGGCCGCTCCGACGTGCGGCAGATCTCCAGCTTCGCCACCTGGCGGCCGCGCGAGGGCGAATGGCTGTACTCGGCCGAGTCGCCGCTGTACCTGACCGGCAGCGCGCGTGTCGTCGACGCCGGCGCCGAGACGGACTTCGGCGAGCAGCGCGTGCGCGCGATGAACGCCTCGCTCGGGGCCAGCCAGGAGCTGACACGCGCCTGGCGGCTCTCGGGCTCGGTGTCGGGCAGCGTGGTCGAGCCCGATGCGGCGGCGCGCAGCCTGAGCGCCAGCGCCAACGCGGGCCTGACCTGGTCGCCCGAAGGGCTGGCCTTCGCGCAATGGCGCTACACGCCGACGCTGGGCGCCAGCGTGGGTACCAGCCGCAGCAGCGAGGCCGGCGCCCGGCACACGCTGGGCGCGCAGGCGGCGCACGGCGTGTCACGCAGCTTCGTGCTCGGCGAGACCGACAGCCTCTCGCTGAACCTCACGCAGAGCGCCGGCGCGCTGCGCGAGTCGCAGACGGCCGAGGTGGCGCGGGCACTGGCGCATTCGGCCAGCCTGTTCTGGCAGGGCACGGGCGACGGCAGCAGCCAGAGCTATGTCGGCCTGTCGGCGAGCGACTCGCGCACCTGGGCGCAGGAGACCGGGCGCTTCCAGCTGATCAATGCGCAGGTCACGCGGCGCACCCAGCTGTCGCGCCATTCGAGCTGGACGGGCGCGCTGACCTGGCAGGCCACGCGTGCCGACACCACGCAGCTCGACGCATTCACCGGCGTGCTTCGCGAGGCCAGCCCCGGCTGGCAGCGCTTCTACAGCGGCACCCTGGGCTACGAGAACCAGCGGGTCTTCGAGGTGCCGCGGCTGCGCTTCACGACGCTGCTGTCGGTGAACAGCCAGCAGCTCGAGAGCCGCCTGGCCGGCGACATCGACGCGCCGGTCGAACGCATCAGCGAATCGCTGGAGAGCCGCTTCGACTACAGCATCGGCCGCCTCGAGGCGCGCCTGAGCGCGCGGCTGGCGCGCGTGGACGGCCGCAAGGTCGCTGCGCTGTTCGCGCGCGTGCAGCGCCGCTACTGACGGCCGGCCCGCCCTTCATCCATCCATCGATTCGACACCGGAGACCGCCTTGAACATCCTTCGAACCCTGCGACTGCCCTGGCGCGGCGCGCTGCTGGCCCTGCTGGCCACGCTGGCACTGTGGAGCCTGGCGCCGCGCGAGGTGCACGCCGAGTACGGCGACGTGGTCATCAACAACTTCTCCGACGCGGCGGGCATGCGGCCGGTGGTGTTCCCGCACTGGTTCCACCGCGTGCGTTTCCGCTGCAAGGTCTGCCATGCCGACCTCGGCTTCCAGTTCAAGGCCGGCGGCAACCAGATCAACATGCTGAAGATCATCGACGGCCAGTACTGCGGCTCCTGCCACAACGGCGAGCTGGCCTGGTCGGCCGAGAACTGCAACCTGTGCCACGCGGGCAAGCCGGGCACGCCGACGCAGGTGCATGAAAGCACCCTGCAGAAGCTCGGCGCGCCGCCGCCGGCGGCCGCGGCCTCGGTGGCGACCGCGGCGCCCGCGCCGGCGAAGAAGTAGGAGCGCGCCATGCGACGACTGCTTCTGGCCTCACTCACCGCCGCGGCCCTGCTGGCGGCCGCGATGGACAGCTTCGCGCAGGACGCCTCCGGCGCCAAGGCGATCTACGAATCCACCTGTGCCGGCTGCCACGGCAGCGGCGTGCTCGGCGCGCCCAAGTTCGGCGACGCCGCGGGCTGGGCGCCGCGCGCCAAGGCGGGCATCGACGCGCTGGTGAAGAGCGCCACCGCCGGCACCGCCAAGGGCATGCCGCCCAAGGGCGGCCGTGCCGACCTCAGCGCGGCGCAGCTGCGCTCGGTGATCGAGTACATGATGAGCGGCGGCAAGGCCG
>CAZVLY010000150.1:0-2306 GCA_964628175.1 uncultured Piscinibacter sp.
GGTCGGGTGAGGCCATCAGCGCCCGGCTGATGGCCAGCATCTGCTGCTGGCCGCCAGACAGCAGGCCCGCATCCTGGGCGGCGCGCTCGCGCAGGATCGGGAAGTAGCCGTACACCGCCTCGATGTCGCGCGCGACGCCATCGCGATCCTTGCGGGTGTAGGCACCCATCAGCAGGTTGTCGTGCACCGACAGCAGCGGAAACACCTCGCGGCCCTCGGGCACGTGGCTGAGGCCGCGCTGCACGATCAGCGCCGGATCGCGTGCCGTGATGTCTTCGCCCTTGAAGCTCACCGAGCCCTTGGTCGGGTCGAGGATGCCCGAGATGGTCTTGAGGATGGTCGTCTTGCCCGCGCCGTTGGAGCCGAGCACGGTGGCGATCTGGCCCTTCACGACCTTCAGGCTGACGCCGCGGATGGCACGGATCGGCCCGTAGCTGCTCTCCACGTTGGCCAGCGTGAGAATCGTCGGGTCGGCGCTCATGCCGCCTTCCTCCGCAGGCTTTCGACGTCGCCCGCGGCGCCGAGGTAGGCCTCGATCACGCCCGGGTGGCGCTGCACCTCGGCCGGCGTGCCCAGCGCGAGCACCTCGCCCTGGTTCATCGCAAGCACGCGGTCCGACACCTTGGAGACGAGCGACATGTCGTGCTCGACCATCAGCACCGTCACGCCGAGCTCGTCGCGGATGTCGCCGATCCAGAACGCCATGTCGTCGGTTTCCTCGACGTTCAGGCCCGACGAGGGTTCGTCCAGCAGCAGCAGCTTGGGTTCGGTGCACAGCGCCCGCGCCAGCTCCACCACCTTGCGCACGCCGTAGGGCAGCCCGGCGACGAGCGACTCGCGGTGCTTCTGCAGGTCGAGCAGCTCGATCACCTCCTCGGCCTTGTGCCTGGTGCGGACCTCGGCGGCGCGCGTGGCCGGCGTGAAGAAGAGCTGGCTCCAGAAACCGGTCTCGCGGTGCACGTGGCGGCCGATGAGCAGGTTCTGCAGCACCGTGGCGTGTTCGAACAGCTCGATGTTCTGGAAGGTGCGCGCGATGCCGAGCTGCGCGATCTCGTGCGGCGCGTGGGCGAGCAGCGGCGTGCCGTCGAAGTCGATCGAACCCGAGGTCGGCGTGTAGATGCGGCTGATCAGGTTGAACACCGTCGTCTTGCCGGCGCCGTTGGGCCCGATCAGCGTGAACACCTCGCCGCGGTGCACATCGAAGCCGACCTTGTTGACCGCGAGCACGCCGCCGAAGCGCACGCTCAGGTCCTTCGCCGAGAGCAGCACCCCGCTCATTTCAGGCGCTCCGACTTCTGGAAGGATTTCTGCCGCTTGAACATGCCGCGCCGGTAGAACGGGAAGATCTGGAACCAGGTGCGGAACTTCAGCCAGCGCCCGTACAGGCCCAGCGGCTCGAACAGCACGAAGGCGATCAGCACCACGCCGTACACCAGCCCCTGCAGGCCGGGCGCCATGCCGATGGCCTCGGGCAGGTAGTCCTTGGCCAGCGCGATCACCTGCGGCATGGTGATCAGGAAGATCGCGCCGAGGAAGGCGCCGTGCACCGAGCCCAGGCCGCCGATGACGATCATCAGGATCAGGTCGATCGACTGCAGCACGCCGAACTGATCCGGCGAGATGAACATCAGCTTGTGCGCGTACAGCGCCCCACCCACGCCGGCCAGTGCCGCCGAGATCGCGAAGGACAGGGTCTTGAAGCGCGCCAGGTGGATGCCCATGCTCTGCGCCGAGATCTCCGAGTCGCGGATGGCGACGAAGGCGCGTCCGGTGGGCGAGCGCAGCAGGTTGAGGATTGCCAGCGTGGCCAGCACCGCGAGCACGAGGCACAGGTAGTAGAACGATTCGCCGGTGTCCAGCTTCCAGCCGAACAGGTCGGGCGCCTTGACGTGCTTGCCGGCATTGCCGCCGGTCACGCTCTCCCAGCGCGCGAACACCTCCTCGACGATGAAGCCGAAGGCCAGCGTCGCGATGCCCAGGTAGATGCCCTTCAGGCGCAGCGCCGGCAGGCCGACGATCACGCCGACGAAGGCCGACACCGCGGCCGCCGCGACCAATGCCAGCGGGAAGGGCACGCCCATGCCGGTGAGCGCCGCCTGCGTGTAGGCGCCGACGCCGAGAAACGCGGCATGGCCGAGCGAGAACTGCCCCGTGAAGCCCGACAGCAGCATCAAGCCGAGGCCGACGATCGCGTAGATCAGCACGAAGGTGACCTGCGCGAGCCAGTACTCCGGGAAGACCCAGGGCGCGGCGAGCAGCACGAGCATCAGCGCGCCGTACCAGAACTGGTAGCCGCCGTGCTTGGC
>CAZVLY010000150.1:2406-6582 GCA_964628175.1 uncultured Piscinibacter sp.
TAGGCGGCGACGTCCTTGAAGCCTTCGGGCAGGTAGAAGCCCGACAGCGACTCGACCAGCCCGATGACGAGCCCGCCGACGATCGCGCCGGGCAGGCTGCCGAAGCCGCCGACCACCGCCGCCGGGAAGGCCTTCAGCCCGATGAAACCCATGTTCGCGTGCACGAAGGTGATCGGCGCGAGCAGCAGGCCGGCGACCGCGGCCACCGCCGCGGCCAGGCCCCACACGAGGCCGTTCAGGCGCTTGACCGGAATGCCCATGTAGTACGCCGCGAGCTGGTTCTGCGAGGCGGCCTGCATCGCGATGCCCAGCTTGCTGTAGCGGAACATCAGGTACAGCAGCGCGCTGAGCACGGCGGTCGCGGCGATCACCACCAGCTGCTCGACGTTGAGCACCAGCGCGCCGAGCTTCCAGGCCTGGTCCTTGTAGGGCACGGGCAGCGTGTGCGTCTCGGTGCCGATGGTCGGGATCATCGTGATCAGGCCGCGCGCGACGTAGCCGATGCCGATGGTCAGCATCACGACCGAGAAGGCCGGCTGGCCGAGGATGGGCCGCACGACGATGCGTTCCAGCGCGATGCCGAACACGGCCAGCGCGGCGATGGCGGCGAGCACCGCGAGCCAGAACGGGAAGCCGAGCATCGTCATCAGCCCGAGGCCGCAGAACGCGCCGAGCATCATCAGTTCGCCCTGCGCGAAGTTGACGGTCTCGGTGGCCTTGTAGATCAGCACGAAGCCCAGCGCGATCAGGCCGTAGATGCAGCCCTGCGCAATGCCACTGATGATGATCTGCAGAAGCTGCAAGCGGGGTCTCCGGATGGGCGCTTGCAAGGACTGTCGCCATTGCGACACCACGGTGGCGTTGTTATTCTGTGGCGGCCAAGCAAGCAGTTGCTTTGTATGCGAAGCGCTAATCCACACGTCAGCGTGAAAACCCGGGACCCCGTCACCTCCGAGACACCGAATCGCAGGGGGGAGCTCGTGCGCGCCGCGGCGCAGCTGTTCCGCGAGAAGGGTTTCGACGGCACGACGATCCGCGACATCGCGCGGGCGGTGGGCATGCAGTCGGGCAGCCCGTTCTATCACTTCGCGAACAAGCACGAGCTGCTGATGGCGGTGATGGAGGAAGGCCTGCGCCAGGGCCTGGAGCGCGCCCACGAGGTCATCGCCGACGAGGCCCTGCCGCCGGCGCGGCGTTTCGAGCGCCTCGTGCGCACGCACTACGGCATCCTGCACGACACCGGCAGCGACTTCGTGCCGGTGATGCTGTACGACTGGCGCTCGCTGCCGGCACCCTACCGGCGGCGCATCGTCACGCTGAAGAACCGCTACGACACGATCTGGCAGCGCACGCTCGACGAACTGCACGCCGCCGGAAGGCTGCGGGCCGATCCGAGGCTCGCGCGGCTGATGATCCTCGGCGCGATCAATTTCTCCGCGACCTGGTACCAGGCGAACTCGCGCAAGCGCGAGCGTGTCGACCTCGACGAGCTCGCCGCGCAGACCGTCTCGCTCGTCCTCCAGCGCTGAATCCCGGCGCCCGGACGGCATGTCCGAAAACGGCCAGCGCCAGGTGGTGCGCTGGCCATAATCGGCCGCATGACCTTCGATCCCGACGCCGCCTACCAGGTGCTCATCGCCCGCGATGCACGCTTCGACGGCCGCCTGTTCGTCGGCGTCACCTCCACCGGCGTGTACTGCCGGCCGATCTGCCGGGTGCGCACGCCGCTGCAGCGCAATTGCCGCTTCTTCGAGACGCCGGCGCAGGCGGAGGCCGCCTCGTTCCGCCCCTGCCTGAAATGCCGCCCCGAGATCGCGCCCGGCGCCGGGTTGCCGTGGAGCGTGATGGACGCGTCGCGCACGCTGGCGCGTCAGGCGGCGATCGAACTCAACGCGCAGGCCGCCAGCGGCGAGGCGGCGTCGCTCGCCGCACTTGCCGCGAAGCTCGGCGTCAGCGACCGCCACCTGCGCCGCATCTTCGCGGCCGAACAGGGCGTGACGCCGATGCAGTACCTGCAGACACGCCGCCTGCTGCTCGCCAAGCAGCTGCTCACCGATTCGGCGCTGCCGGTTGCTCAGGTCGCGCTGGCGAGCGGCTTTCGCAGCCTGCGCCGCTTCAATGCGGCCTTCGCCGGGCAGTACCGCATGAGCCCGAGCCGGCTGCGCGGTGCGGCCGGTGACGAGCCTGCCCGTGCCGACGCGACGCCCGACGCGATCGCGTTGAAGCTCGCCTACCGCGCGCCCTACGACCAGGCGGCACTGCTGCGTTTCGTCGCGCAGCGGGCGATCCCCGGCATCGAGGAGGTCGAGGGCGCGACGATCCGCCGCACGCTGCGCGCCGGCAGTGTCGCCGCGATGCCGGGCTGGGTGGAGGCGCGCTTCGACGCGTCGCGCGACCGGGTGCAGCTGCGCTTCGCGCCGGAGCTCGCGGCATCGAGCGCACGCATGGTCGCGTCGGCGCGGCGCTGGCTCGACCTCGACGCCGCGCCGGCCGGCATCGACGCCGCGCTCGCCGGCCTGCCGGGCGCGCCGGGCATCCGCCTGCCGGGCAGCCTCGACGCCTTCGAGCTCGCCGTGCGCGCCGTGCTCGGCCAGCAGGTCACGGTGGCGGCTGCGCGCACGCTGGCGCGGCGTGTCGTCGAACGTTTCGGCACGCCGCTGGCCACGCCGTGGCCCTCGCTGGCACGCGCGTTTCCCGCGCCTCAGGACCTGGCCGAAGCGACCCTGGACAGCGTCGCCAGCCTGGGCATCGTGCGCACGCGCTCGAACGCGCTGATCGCGATGGCGCAGGCCTGGCCCACCCTCGAAGCGACCATGGCCTCTCCCGACGACTTCATCGCCGCCCTGTGCGAACTGCCCGGCATCGGCCCGTGGACGGCGCACTACATCGCGATGCGCGCGCTCGGCTGGCCCGATGCCTTCCCCCCCAACGACGTGGCCGTGCTGAAGGCGATGCGCCTGCTGTTCGGCACGCAGAACCAGCGCGATGCCGACGTGCAGGCGCAAGCCTGGCGGCCCTGGCGTGCCTACGCCGTGCTGCGCCTGTGGAACAGCCTGGAGACCCCGACATGAGCACCCTCACCGACACGCTGAACGCCGTCTGCACCGCGCAGGCGCTGATCGACACCCCGCTCGGACCGGTGCGCGTGGCGCGCACCGCCGCCGGCATCGCCGGCCTGTGGTTCGAGGGCCAGAAGCACCACCCGGGAGAACTCGCTGCGCCGATGCGCCCCGACGACCCGCTGCTGCGCCGTGCCGCCCAGGCGCTGCAGCGTTACTTCGCCGGCCAGGCGGCGGCCTTCGATCTGCCGCTGGACCTGCACGGCACCCCGTTCCAGCGCTCGGTCTGGCAGGCGCTGCTGCGCATCCCGGCCGGGCGCACCTGCAGCTACGGCGAGATCGCGCAGGCGATCGGCGCGCCGCAGGCGGTGCGGGCGGTCGGCGCCGCCGTCGGCCGCAACCCCGCCTCGGTCGTCGTGCCGTGCCACCGCGTGCTCGGCCGCGACGGCTCGCTCACCGGCTATGCCGGCGGCGTGCAGCGCAAGCAGGCCTTGCTGGCGCTCGAGGGCCGCGCGTGAAGACCTCGGACCTCGGCGAGCTCGTCGCCCTGGCCGCGCTGTGGGGCGCCTCGTTCCTGTTCATGCGCCTGGGCGCAGCGGAATTCGGCCCCGTCGCGCTGGCGGCCGTTCGCGTCGGCGGCGCGGCGCTGGTGCTGCTGCCGCTGCTGCACTGGCGCGGCCAGGTCGGCGAGCTGCGCCGCCACTGGCGCAGCATCTTCGTCGTCGGCGTCACCAACTCGGCGCTGCCCTTCCTGGGCTTCAGCTACGCGGCGCTGTCGATCACAGCCGGGCTGTCGTCGATCTTCAATGCCTCGTCGCCGCTGTTCGCCGCCGTGCTCGGCTGGCTGTGGCTGAAAGACCGGCCGAGCGGGCCGCGCATTGCGGGCCTGGCGATCGGCTTCGCCGGCGTGCTCGGCCTGGCCTGGGAGAAGGCCTCGTTCAAGCCGGGCGGCTCCGGCTGGGCGATCGTCGCCTGCCTGGCGGCGGCGCTGATGTACGGCCTGTCGGCCAACTACACCAAACGCCGGCTGCAGGGCGTGCCGCCGCTGGCGGTGGCCGCCGGCAGCCAGCTCTCGGCGGCGCTGGTGCTCGCGCTGCCGGCGCTGTGGTGGTGGCCG
>CAZVLY010000150.1:6682-10450 GCA_964628175.1 uncultured Piscinibacter sp.
CGCGCCTGCAGGAAGCCCGACATGTGCTCGGCGATGCGGGTGGCGGCGTGGCCGTCCCACAGCTCGGGCAAGCGACCGCGCTTGCCGCCGTTGAAGATGCAGTCCCACACGGCGCGCGTGGCCAGCGCCTTGTTGCGCCCGACGACGAGGTTCGAGCCCACCGCCACCGTCGTCGCGCGCTCCTGGCCGAGGCCGATGGTCAGGCAGGGGATCGACAGCACGGTGGCCTCTTCCTGCACGTTCCACGAGTCGGTGATCACGCAGGTGGCGTTGGACATCAGCTGCACCAGCGACGGGTAGCTCTGCGAGGGCAGCGTGGCGATGCGCTCGCTGGCGACGATGGCGTCGAGCTTGAAGCGCGAGAGCTGCTCGCGCGTGCGCGTGTGCATCGGCCAGACCAGCGGCACGTCGTGGGCGACGGCGCGCAGGATGGCGATCAGCTCCGACAGCACCTGGCGGTCGCCCACGTTGGGCATGGCGTCGAGGACGACGACGCCGTAGCCGTTGCGGTCGGACAGCAGGTTGGCCGGCAGGCCGAGCCGCTCGCGCGGGTTGGCCACGGCCAGCTTCGTGCGCAACGCGATCTGCAGCGCATCGGCGAGCGGGTTGCCGACGAACTGGATGCGTTCGCCGGCCACGCCCTCCTGCGCGAGCTGCTGGTTGGCCTGCGGCTCGGCGGTGTAGAGCACGTCCGAGAGCTGGTCGGCCAGGCGCCGGGTGATGTCGGCCGCGTCGGCATTGCTGCCGCTGCGCAGCCCGGCGCCGACATGCAGCACCGGCAGGCCCTTGCGGCTCGCGACCAGCCCGCAGGAGAGCGCGGCGTCGCTGCCGTCGAACACGATCACGGCGGCGGGCTGGCAATGGTCGACGACGAATTCGAAACGTTTCATCAGCTCGGCAGCCCGGCCGGCATAGGTGCCGCCGGCGATGCCCAGGCTGACCAGGCGGCCGGCCACGTCGAGGCCGGCGAACATGTCGCGGTGCCGCTCGAAAGCGCTGTTCGCATAACAGCGCACCAGCAGCGTCACCGGCAGCTCGGGCCGGCCCGCGAGCGCGTGCATGAGCGCCGCGGCCTTGACGTGCTCACCCTGCCCCCCGACCACGCACAGCAGCGGGCGCGACTCCTCGCCGCTGCGCAGCGGCGGCAGCGCCGGCTGCGAAGTGCCGGGGGCTTCGCCGACATCGACGTCCAGGTCCAGGTCGACACCGGCGGGCGCGGCCGGCTGGGTGCTGGCGGCCGGCATCTTCGCCTTCGTCCGCGCGGCGGGGCTCGCGCGCTCGACGGCTTCCCTCAGCACCGGCAGTTCCGGCGCGGGTGGCGCTGTCGGCGCGGCCGTGGCGGCGGCCGAAGCCGGCGCTGCAGCCGGCGGCGGCGGCGCCGAGGTGTCGCCGATCTCGGCGCGCAGGTCCTGCGCGGTGGTGGCCACCGCATCCACGTCGATCTTCACCTGCGAAGACAGGAAACGCGACAGCATCAGCCGGTTGCACAGCAGGTTGATGCGCCGCGGGATCCCGCCCGTCCAGCGATGGATCTCCTCGAAGGCGCCGGGCTCGAAGCTGGGCACGCCGCTCCAGCCGACCTTCGACAGGCGGTGGCGGATGTAGGCGCCCGTCTCGTTCAGGGCCAGCGGCCCGAGGTGGCACTGCGCGCTGACCCGCTCGCGCAGCGCGATCAGGTCGCCCGAGGCGACGAGGTCGCGCAGCTCCGGCTGGCCGACCAGGCAGATCTTCAAGGGCGCCCGGCCGGCGACCTTGCCCTTCTCCATCTGCACCAGCCAGTCGAACGCGCTGCGGTGCAGGTTCTGCGCCTCGTCGACGATCAGCACCGCGCGGCGACCGTCTTGCGTCAGCGTGGCGAGGAAGTTCTGCAGCACCTCGTTCAGTGCCCCCGGCGAGTCGGCCTGGGCCGGCAGCCCGAAGGACATCACGAGGCTGCGCATCAGCTCGGTGTCGTCGAGCTGCGTGGTCAGCACCTGGCCGACGACCAGCCGCGAGGAGTCGAGCTCCGACAGCAGCGTGCGCACCAGGGTGGTCTTGCCGGCGCCGATCTCGCCGCTGACGACGACGAAACCGGTCGGATCGGCCAGGCCCCGGCGCAGCGTGGCCAGGGCCTCGTGGTGGCCCAGGCTGTCGAAATAGAAGCTCGGGTCGGGGCTGAGCTGGAAGGGCGGCCCGCTGATCCCGAAGTGGGTCTCGTACATCCTACGAGTATGCCCCGGGGCCGGCCCGGCCCCGATCCCTCGGACCTAGCCCGGCAGCGCGAAAGCGCGCACCGCCGTGACTTTGAAGCCGGGAATTTTTCCGAATGCATCGAGCGCCGAACCGGTCAGCTTGTTCGCTGCCGCTTCCCAGTAAGCGAAGGGGACGAACAGGTGGCCCGGGTTCACCGCGCCCGTCACGTCGGCCACGCCTTCGATCGCGCCGTGGTGCGACTCGACGCGCAGCGTGCCGCCGTGCACGGCGCCCAGGCGTTGCGCGTCGTCCGGATGCAGGCTGATGGTGGGCACCGGGGCCAGCGCGTCGAGCACGCCGGCATGGCGCGTCATCGCGCCGGTGTGCCAGTGTTCGAGCACGCGGCCGGTGGAGATGACGAACGGAAACTCGCTGTCGGGCTGCTCGGGCCCGGCCACGAAACGAGCCGGCACCAGCGTCGCCCGGCCGTCGGCGGTCGGAAAGTGGTCGGTGAAGACGACGGCGTGGCCCGGCTGGTCCTCGCGCTCGGCCGGCGTGACGACCGCGTCCTCGCGCACCAGCCGGCTCCAGGGCACGCCGGCCAGCGGCTCCATCACCGTGCGCATCTCTTCGTAGACACGTGCCGTCGGCGCCTCGGCCGCCGCATGGCCGTCGCCGTCTTCGGCGCGCCAGTAGTTCCAGCCCAGGCCGAGCCGGCGGCCGAGCTGCTCGATCGCCCACAGGTCCTGGCGCGCCTGGCCGGGCGGCTTCAGCGCCGGGCGGCCGATCTGGATCAGCCGGTCCGTGTTGGTGACGCTGCCCCACTTCTCGGCGAAAGCCGAGGCCGGCAGCACGACGTCGGCGAGGATCGCCGTCTCGGTGGCGAAGATGTCCTGCACGACCATGTGCTCGAGCCGCGCCATCGCGGCGCGCGCATGGTCGAGGTCGGGGTCGCTCATGGCCGGGTTCTCGCCCTCGACGTACATGCCGGTGATGCGCCCCGCCGCCGCCTCCTTGATGATCTCGACCACCGTGAGCCCCGGCTCGCGGCCGAGCGGCGTGCCCCACATCGCCTCGAAGTGTGCGTGCGCGTCGTCGCGGACCACGCGCTGGTAGTTGGGGTACATCATCGGGATCAGGCCCGCATCGCTGGCGCCCTGCACGTTGTTCTGGCCGCGCAGTGGATGCAGCCCGGTGCCCGGCCGGCCGATCTGGCCGGTGAGCAGCGACAGCGCGATCAGGCAGCGCGCGTTGTCGGTGCCGTGCACATGCTGGCTGACGCCCATGCCCCACAGGATCATCGAGCCCTTGGACGTCGCGAAGGCCCGCGCCACCTCGCGGATGGTCTCGGCCGGAATGCCGCAGATCTCGGCCATGCGCTCGGGCGTGGCCTCGGCGACGGAGGCCTTCACCGCCTCGTAGCCGTTGACGCGCGCGGCCACGAAGGCCTCGTCGACCAGGCCTTCGGCCACGATGACGTGCAGCATGCCGGTGAGCAGCGCCACGTCAGTGTCGGGGCGGAAGGCCAGGTGCCATTGCGCGAAGCGTGCCATCGGCGTGGCGCGCGGGTCGGCCAGGATCAGGCGCGCGCCGCGC
>CAZVLY010000151.1:0-1038 GCA_964628175.1 uncultured Piscinibacter sp.
TCGACGCGCTGGAGTACGTGCGCCAGCTGTTCGCCGCCGGCTGCATCCAGTCGGGTTTCTTCCACCGTTTCGCCTGCACGGTGCATTCGCCGGTCGGCAAGGACCCGGCCGCCTACGGGGTGACGCTGCTGCCGCTGCCGCCCACCACCTTCGCGAAGAACGACGTCGGCTTCGTCGACCCCACCGGCGTCGACCACGACCGCCTCGGCCTCGCGCTGAAGAAGGCGATCTACAACTACATGCACGGCATCGGGCTGGACGCGGACGTGCGCAGCTGGTTCGACATGAGCGTACCGAAGCCGCGCGTGGCGCGGCATTTCATCGAGCGCGCGGTCAGCGCGCGCTGAGCGGCGGCGACGTGCGGCGCAGGCGCGTCAGCATCACGGACGCGAAGGCGAGGATGGCCAGCGCCTGCAGCGCGCCGGCGCCGGCGCCCAGCGGCGACGCGCAGCTGACGACCCCCGGGCCGCGCAGGAGCGCTACGGTGCGCATTGCCAGTACGGGTGCCAGCGTCAGGGCCGAGGGCGCCGCGATGGCGCGGCGCAGCAGCGCCGGCAGCACGATCGGCGCGTGGCCGAACACCATCGCGAAGACGAAGCCCAGCAGCAGCATGTGCAGCGGCCCGGGCGCATCGAGCGGCATGCCGCGCACGGCGTTCGCCACGCCCCAGCCGCCGGCCAGCGCCAGCCACGCATAACCCAGACGCAGGCAGCGTGCGGTGTGCAGCGCCCAGCCGCTGCGTTCGATGCCGGTGCGGCAGGCCAGGTCAAAGCGCAGCAGCCACAGCGCGAGCAGCGCCATCGACGCCCACCAGGCGCCGGCGGCGAGCGGGTGGTCGTGCCAGGGCACGGCCAGCACGATCAGCGCCGCGGCCTGCAGCGCCAGCACGGCGAGGTAGCCGCGCCGCGCGAAGGCCGACAGCGGCACGAAGCGCGCGAGCTCGCGGCGCTCGCCGGCGATGGTCAGCACGAGGAAGGAGCCCCACCAGGCGACGACCACCGAGAACGGCCGGTCGAGCATCCACAGCAGCGTGCCGCC
>CAZVLY010000151.1:1058-10364 GCA_964628175.1 uncultured Piscinibacter sp.
GTGAACCTGCCCGATGGCTCGACCGCGTTCACGCGCGCCGGCGCCTTCCACCGCCACGTGCAGCGCCGGCGTGCGACGCAGCACGCCCGCGTAGGCCAGCGTGAGCACGGTGCCGGCGGCCAGCCAGGCGATGGCCGCCGCGCCCGGCTGCAGCGCCAGCGCGGCCAGCGTGCCCGCCGCGGCCAGCAGCGGCGCGCCCCAGGCCAGGCGCTGGTGCAGCGCGGCGGCACGTTCGAGGGCGATCACGAAGCCGAAGAAGCCGCAGACCATCAGCCCGCCGTGCAGCGCCACCGGCGCCAGGGCGCGCTCGGGCAGCAGCGGCCAGCCCAGGCGCACCAGGCCGCCGGCCAGGCCGGAGAGCAGCGCGAGCGCGGCGCCCAGCGCCAGCAGCGGCACGGCGGCGGCATAGCGGCCCGGCCGGGCGGGCTCAGACCTGCGCATCGTCCCAGCCCAGGCGCCGGCGCGCGGCGGCGCTCATGCGCTGCGGCGTCCAGTCGATGTCCTGCGTCTCCTGCACCTCCACCTCGCGGCCGGGAAAGGCCTGCTGCAGCGCCTGCACGGCGTCGTCGACGATCGCGTCGCCCATCGGGCAGGTCGGGCTGGTGAGCACCAGCGTGAGCGCGATGCGCGCGGGCTCGACCTGCAGGCGCTCGACGAGGCCGAGCTCGACGATGTTCTCGCAGATCTCGGGATCGACCACCTGGCTCAGCGCGTCCATTGCCATGCGGCGATCGGTGTCGAAAGCTTCATTGGTGTCCATGGCGCCATGGTCGGCAGGCTGGCCTCGCCCGGGTTTGATCCGCGTCAACTCAAAGGTGCATCCCGAATATTGCTTATGAGGCGACGCCTCGCTAGCATAGGTGCATTGTCGATACATCTTCAATCCCGAGCAAAGGAAGACCATGTCCGCCAACACCACCACCGTCGACGTGCGCAGCATCGCCCCGCGCGAGCGCCATCCGCTGATCTTCTCGACCTTCCGCGCGCTGCTGCCCGGCGCCGCGCTGGAACTCGTCAACGACCACGACCCGCGCCCGCTGTACCACCAGTTCGAGGCCGAGAGCCCGGGCGCCTTCGACTGGGCCTACCTGGAGTCCGGCCCCGAGACCTGGCGCGTGCAGATCACCAAGCGCGCCGCCGCCGGCACCTGTTGCGGCGGCTGCTGCCACTGAGCCCGCCCCGGCCACGCCCATGAAACTCACCAGCTTCACCGACTACAGCCTGCGCGTGCTGATCTACCTGGCCTGCGAACCGGGCCGACGCGCCACCATCGCCGAGATCGCCACGGCCTTCGAGGTCTCGGAGAACCACCTGACGAAGGTGGTGCACTTCCTCGGCCAGGCCGGCTGGCTGGCCACGGTGCGCGGCAAGGGCGGTGGCCTGCAGCTGGCGCGCGAGGCCGGCGAGATCGTCGTCGGCGAGGTGGTGCGGCAGACCGAGGGCGCGGACCTGCCGGCCGAATGTTTCGACCGCGACGGCGGCAACACCTGCACGATCGCGCGCGTGTGCCGCCTGCACGGCGTGCTGCGCGAGGCCGCCGACGCCTTCCATGCCGTGCTCGACCGCTACACGCTGGCCGACCTGGTGCACAACCGCGCGGCGCTGTCGCGCATGCTCTTCATCGGTCGCGATCGGCCCGAGGCATCGCCAAGGAGGCTGCCGTCATGAGCACGCTGATGCTGAACATCGAAGAGCCGCATCCGCAGCCGGCACGCGGCTTCGCGCTGTGGCAGCTCGGCTTCCGGCCGTTCTACCTGCTCGCCGGCACCTTCTCCGCCCTCTCGGTGCTGCTGTGGTCGCTGCAGTTCAGCGGCTGGCTCGGCCACGCCTACCTCGCCGGGCCCCTGTGGCATGCGCACGAGATGCTGTTCGGCTACGGGCTGGCGGTGGTCGTCGGCTTTCTTTTCACCGCCGGGCGCAACTGGTCGGGCCAGCCCACGCCCACCGGCTGGCCGCTGGCGCTGCTCGCGCTGCTGTGGGTGGCCGGCCGCGTACTCGTGCTCACGCCCTTCGGCGTGGCAGCAGCGATCGTCAACACCGCCTTCCCGCTGGCTGCAGCGGCCGGGCTGGCCATGCCGCTGGTGCGCGCAAAGAACCGGCGCAACTACTTCTTCGTCGGCCTGCTCGTCGCGATGGGCATCGCGCAGCTCGGCCTGCACCTCGCACAGCTGGGCGTCGTCACGCTGCCGGGCTGGGTGGGCGTGCGGCTGGCGCTGGACATGATGCTGTTCATCATGGCCGTGATGGGCGGCCGCGTGATCCCGATGTTCACCAACAACGGCGTGCCCGGCGCGAAGGCGCGACGCGACGAGACGCTGGAGCGCGTGGCGCTGGGCAGCGTGCTCGCGCTGATCGCCGCCGACCTCGCCGGCCTGGGCGGTGTGCCGCTGGCCGGCCTGCTGCTGCTGTGCACGGCGGCGCACGCGGCGCGTCTCGCGCTGTGGCAGCCCTGGCGCACGCTGCGCACGCCGCTGGTGTGGGTGCTGCACGCCGCCTACGCCTGGATCGTGCTGCACCTGGCGTTGCGCCTGCTGGCCGAACTCGGCTGGATCATGCCGTCGGTGGCCACGCACGCGCTGACCGCCGGCGCGATCGGCGGCATGACGATCGGCATGATGACGCGCACCACGCGCGGCCACACCGCGCGGCCGCTGCTCGCCGACCGCTTCGACGTGGCCAGCTACGCCTGCATCCTGATCGCGGCGCTGGTGCGCGTGGCGGTGCCGCTGGTGGCGCCGGGCGCCACCGTCGGCGCAGCCCTGCTGTCGGGCTGGCTGTGGGCCTGCGGCTTCGCGCTCTTCACGCTGCGCTACGCGCCGATGCTGCTGCGCCCGCGGCTGGACGGCAAGCCGGGCTGAGCCGTCGCGATGGACTACGCCGCGCTCAAGCTCGTGCACCAGAGTGCCGTCGCGCTGTCGATCGGCGGCTTCTTCGCGCGTGGCTGGGGCTCGCTGGCCGGCGCGGCCTGGGTGCGTTCGCGGGCGGCGCGGACGCTGCCGCACCTCGTCGACACCGTGCTGCTCGGCTCGGCCCTGGCCCTGGCCTGGCTGCTGCACCTGAACCCGCTGAGCACGCCCTGGCTGGCGGCCAAGATCATCGGCCTGCTGGCCTACATCGGACTGGGCATGGTGGCGCTCAAGCCGGGCCGGCCGCTCGCGCAACGCGCCGCGGCCTGGGCGGCCGCGTTGTTGTGCTTCGCGCAGATCGTCGCGGTGGCCATCACCAAGCAGGCCGGCGGGCTGCTCTCGCTGCTCTGACGCCGCGGCGCGCGGCGCTCAGTCGAGCCGCAGCGTGACCAGCAGCGAGGTGTCGGTGATCGCGCGCAGTCCGTGCGGCTCGCCGCCGGCCAGCAGCACGAGCTGCCCCGCCGTCAGCAGGCACTCGCGCGTCGGCGTGCTGAGCGCCGCCTCGCCCTCGAGGCAGTGCACGGTGATCTCACCGGGCACGCGGTGCTCGGCAAAGGTCTCGCCGCGGCGCAGGACCACGCGCATCAGCTGCAGCGAAGCGGTCTTGATCAGGCTGGTGCTCGGCGTGCCCACCAGAGACTCGCCCAGCGGCCGCAGGTCGATGGTGTCCAGGGGCAGGGCGTGCGTGAGGGCCATGCGGCCATTGTGCGCCGCGGCGTGCGCACCGGGTGGCGAGACCTTCCCGCGACGCGGGGCAAGCCTGAGCGCGGCGCTCAGAACTCCTTAATGCGCATCACCGATGCTGTGGGCACCGAGTCATCCACCGAAAGGACCGACATGCACACCCAGCTTCAGAGTTTCATGCGCCGCTACCTCGGCGTCGTCACCATCACGCTCGCCCCGGTGATCTTCACGGCCTTCGTCTCGATCCCGTTCAACCTGGAGCGCCACCCGGGTGAAGTCGCGATCGCGCAGCCGCAGGCGCCGGTGCAGCACATGAGCTGAGTCAGGGCCCTTCAGCCCTGGACCTCGCGGAACCACACCGCGATGGTCGGCCTCGGCGCGGCGAGCTGCTCCGCGAAGACCTCCGGGCCGGTCTCGGCGATCGCGCTGCGCTCGCCGCCGCCTTCGGGCGCGATCAGGAAATTCAGCGAAGAGCAGTGCAGCACGCGACGCGGCGCCCCATTGGCGTCGACCTCGCTGACGATGCCGATGTGGCCGGGCTGCTCGCCACCGGGCGAGGGGAAGACCAGCATGGCGCCGGGGCGGCAGGCCAGCGGTGTCGCGTCGCTGTCCAGCCGCGCGAAGCCCGCGCCGGGACGCAAGGCGTCCGAATAGATCGATTCCGTCCAGACCCAGCCGCGCTGCGCACCCCTTGCCGGCGCGCGCGGGATGCCCAGCGCCCAGCAGACGTAGCCGGAGCAGTCGCAGAACGGCCGCGTCAGCGGCCGCAGCGCGTCGATGTCGATGCCGGCCGCGCGCGCCTCGGCCTCGTAGCGCCGGCGCTTGGCACTGGAGAGCCGGTCGAGCATGCGCCCCACGGGGGCCTCGATGCCGGGCTGCGCCGGCGGCCCGGCGTCGTTGCCGTAGTAGCCCCCGGCACCGAGGAAGTACAAGGTCGGCGTGGCGAGGGCACGGCGGGCACGGGCAATCAGTTCGTCGGCGGTCATGGCGATCCTCCCGTTCGACAGGCCGAAGGGTAGAACCATCGGGCCGGCGCGGCCATACCGCCGAAGCGGGATGCGCCCCGGCCGCGGCGGTGCCAGAATCCGCCGCACCCGTTCTCCCGCGGAGGACCATGGGCATCAGCGTGCTGATCGTCGAGGACGAGCCCGAGTTCCTGCGCCGCTTCTCCGAGGCGGTGCTGGCCGACGGCGGGCTGCGCCTGGTCGGCGCCGTGTCCACCGGCGCCGCCGGGCTGGCGCTGCTCGACGCGCAGCCGCCCGACGTGATGCTCGTCGACCTGGGCCTGCCCGACATGGACGGTGTTGAGCTGATCCGCCACGCCGCGCGGCACCAGCCGGGCTGCGACGTGCTGGTGGTCACCATGTTCGCCGACGACCGCCACGTGATGGCCAGCCTCGAGGCGGGCGCCACCGGCTACCTGCTCAAGGACGCCAGCGTCGAGCGCATCGCCGCGGCCGTGCACGAGTTGCACGCCGGCGGCTCGCCGATCAGCCCGGGCATCGCGCGCCGGGTGCTGTCGCGCTTTCGCGTGGCGCCGGTGCCGCCGCCGCAGCCGGCGCTGCCACCGCCTTCGCTGCTGTCCGAGCGCGAGACCGAGATCCTGCGCCTGGTCGCCAAGGGCTTCAGCTTCGACAGCGTCGGCGAACTGCTGGGCATCTCGCCGCACACGGTGGTCACCCACGTGAAGAAGATCTACCGCAAGCTGGCCGTGCACTCGCGCGGCGAGGCCGTCTATGAAGCCTCGCAGATGGGACTGCTCTGAGCGCCGCCTGGCGCGTGCGGCTCGCGCGATGGCGGCGGGCCTGGCGCTGCTCGTCCTCGGGCCGGGCGAGGCCGGGGCGGTGGCGATCGAGCCGCCGCAGGCCCGCGCCATCGCGGCCGCCGACGCCGCGCCGCCGGCCGGCGACGATCCGCGCTGGCAGGTGGTCGCGCTGCCCGATGCGCAGCCGGCCGACGTGGTCTGGTACCGCATCGATTTCGAGCTGAGCGAACCGGTCGCCGGCGCGGCCTGGATGGTCTACCTGCCGTACCTGTACGGCGGCGGCCGCCTGTGGCTCAACGGCGAGCCGGCCGGCGCCGTGCCCGAGTCCACCGCGACGCTGCGCGTGCGCTGGGAACGGCCGCTGCTGCTGCCGCTCGCGCCGACGCAGCTGCGCGCCGGGCGCAACGTGCTGCACCTGCGCGCCGCGTCGGCGCACCTGCCGGCCGGCGCCGGCGCGCCGCGGCTGGTGGTCGGCACGCAGGAGGACCTGCAGCCGCAGTTCGACCGCCGGCTGCTGATGGTGCGCACCGTGCCGCTGGTCACCGTGCTGGCCGGCTCGGTGGTGGCGCTGCTGGTGCTGTTCATCTGGTGGCGCCGCCGCCAGGAGGTGCTCTACGGCCTGTTCGGCCTGGCCGCGCTGCTGTGGGCGCTGCGCACCACCACCTTCGTGTTCGACGCCATGCCGGTGGCCTGGTGGCCGCTGTGGCGCATGCTGTACCACGCCAGCACGGGCGGCTTCGTCATCGTGATGGCCCTGTTCGCGCTCAGCCTGGCGGGCGGCTACCGGCGCAGCATCGCGCTCGCGCTGGCCGGCTACGGCCTGCTGGGGCCGCTGGTCTACCTGCTCAGCGGCGACCGGGCCGACACGCTGGTGGGGCGCTACTGGTCGGCGGGTCTGATCCCGATCGGCCTGTCGGTGGCGGTGCTGTCCTTCGTCGCGGCCTGGCGGCAGCGCACGCTGGGCACGGCGATGATCGCGCTGGCCGTCACGCTGGCCTTCGCCGCCGGCGTGCACGACTACCTGGTGGCCTGGAGATCGCCCTGGCTCGAGTCGCTGCTGCCGCGCTGGAGCGAGCACCGCCTGTTCCTGCTGCACCACGCGGCCAACCTGCTGCTGCTCGTCATGGGTGCCCAGCTGACCTCGCGCTTCGTGCGCACGCTGCACGGCCTGGAAGAAGCCAAGCGCACCCTGGAGGCGCGCGTCGCCGAGCGCGAACGCGAGATCGCGGCCAGCTACGAACACATCGCCACGCTGCAGCGCGAACAGGCCGTGACGCAGGAGCGCCAGCGCATCATGCAGGACCTGCACGACGGCCTGGGCTCGCAGCTCTTCACCTCGCTGTCGCGAGCCGAGCGAGGCGCCCTCGACAACGCCGCGATGGCCGAATCGCTGCGCCATTCGATCGACGAGATGCGTCTGGCCATCGAGGCGCTGGCCTCGGACGAACGGGACTTCCGCACCGCCTTCGGCAACTTCTGCTTCCGCTGGGAGCCGCGGCTGCGCGAGGCCGGCGTCGTGCCGACCTGGTCGATCGACGTGCCCGATGCGGTGCTGGCGGTGCCGCCACACGATGCGCTGCAGCTGCTGCGCATCACCCAGGAGGCGCTGACCAACGTGCTCAAGCATGCGCAGGCGCAGCGGGTGCGCGTCGCCCTGCAGCACGACGGCGATCGCCTGGTGCTGGAGGTCTGCGACGACGGCCGCGGCAGCGCGGCCCCGCGCTCCGCCGCGGGCCGGGGGCAGGCCAACATGCAGGCGCGCGCGCGCCGACTCGGCGCGCAGCTCGACATCGACGAGGCCGCTCCCGGCCTGCGCGTGCGGCTCGTGATGCCGGCCGCCGTGCACACCTGAGCGTCCCGCGCGCATCCTCCCGACGGAGGACGCCGCACCCCGCGCCATGCCGCACGCGCGGTAGGTGCGACCGCACTCGCGGCATCGCGCACGGCAGCATCGCTTCCTAGAGTTCCTTCACGCAGGCCGCCGCGCCTGCACCCCCTCGAAGGAAGGACTCGCCATGAACCGCACCCACCGGGCCACCGCCCTCGCGCTGCTGCTCGCCGCCTGCGGCGGCGGCGACGAGGCCCCCGACAGCGGCCTGCTCGCCGAGGCGCAGATCGTCGCGCCGCTGTACGCCGACGACGGCTCGCTGATGCCGGCCGTGCCGCAGGCCGTGCCGGCCGACCCCGCGGCGCGCACCCGCAGCGGCCTGTATGCGCTGCGCGCCCAGGCCGAGATGCTCGACCAGGCCCTGCCCGGCCGCACCGTCTGGGTCGAGGTCGAGTGCTGCGACGTGCTGACCGTCGACTTCGCCGTCGCCACCGCGCAGGTGCTGCAACTCTCGCTCGGCCTGGATCGCGATGCGCCGGTGTTCGTCACCGGCAGCGAACCGCGGCTGTCGGCCGCGGCCGTCGAGCAGCTGGCCGACACCGGCATGCGCCGCGTCTTCCTCGTCATCGACTGATTCCCCATGCCACACCCACCCCGGAGAAAGCCATGAACCACGACCCGTCTTCTTCCCGGCCGCCGAAACAGGACTTCGACGCGCGCTGGTGGCTGGTGCCGCTGAGCCTGGCCGGCGGTGCCACGCTGCTGGCGCTGATCGGTTTCGCCGCGACCCTCGATGCGCCCACGCAGGCCCGGCCCGCTGCGCCGGAGGTCCTGTCGGTGCCGGCCGACGTGGCCGCGGCAAGCGCACCGGTGACCGCCGGCGTCGCGAACGATAATTTCGGCGAGGAGCCGCCGGCGACGTTCTGAGGATCCCGCGCGTTCAGCGGCAGGCCTGGAACTTCGGCGTCACCGCCGAGAGCACCTGCATCTCCTCGCGCGGCATGTCCTTGCTGAAGAAGTAGTAGGCCTGCTGCCATTCGCCGCGCGTGACGTTGTCGCGCAGCGTCTTCATCACGCAGCCGCAATAGGCCTCGATCTGCGCAGGCGAGTCGCCGCGGCGCCGCCCGCTGCTCCTGCAGCCGGCCTCGAGGCCGAGCTGGTAGTCGGCCAGCTGGGAGTCGGTCACCTGGGCGGCGGATTCCTGCGCCGGCGCGAGCAGCGGGCACAGCAGCAGGGCAAGGGAGAGGGCCAGCGCTTTCATGCCCGCCAGCTTAGCGCGACTCGCCCGGCGCCTCGAATTCGCGCGCCGTGAGCCACAGCCGCACATCGAACTCGAGCTGGTGGTAGTCGGGCTCCATGTGCTGGCACAGCGCATAGAAGGCCTTGTCGTGCTGGCGCTCCTTGAGGTGCGCGAGTTCGTGCACGACGATCATCTTCAGGAAGGGCTCCGGCGCCTCGCGGAACAGGCTGGCCACGCGGATCTCGCGCTTGGCCTTCAGGTTGCCGCCCTGCACGCGCGACACCGCGGTGTGCGTGCCCAGCGCCTGCTGCACGAGCTGCAGCCGGCTGTCGTAGGCCACCTTGGCCAGCGGCGGCGCGCTGCGCAAGTGCTGGCGCTTCAGCTCGGTGACGTAGTCGTACAGCGCCGGGTCGCTGCGCACCGCGTGGGCCTGCGGATAGCGCTCGAGCACGCTGCGGCCCAGCCGGCCCTGCGCGAGCAGCTCGCTCGCCTTGGCCAGCAGCTCGGGCGGGTAGCCGAGCAGGTACTTGCCGAGACTCATCGCTCCCTCAGGCCACGCCCATGCGCAGCCGGCGCGCCGCTTCCTCGTCGCGCGCGTCGTCGATCTCGCGCAGGATGCTGCCCAGGTCCACCGAGCCCTGCACCGGCTCGTAGCGGCCGGTGAGCGGTGTGTCCACGCGCAGCAGGCCGCGCTGGTACAGATCCCAGATCTCGGCGCCGTAGCTGGTGGCCAGCAGCTCGGGCGCCGACTGGCCGAAGAAGGCGCGCAGGTTGGCTACGTCGCGCAGCAGCATGCGGCTGGCGTGGTTGTTGCCGGCGGCGTCGACTGCCTGCGGCAGGTCGATGATCACCGGCCCGTCTTCGGCGAGCAGGATGTTGAACT
>CAZVLY010000152.1:0-10328 GCA_964628175.1 uncultured Piscinibacter sp.
GTCGCGCACCCCGGTGCCGCCGGGCGTGTCGTAGTCGTTTCCGTAGACGCTGAGCTTCTCGCGCAGGCCCACGGCGACTTGCGTGACGTAGGGCATCAGGTTGTTCGGCACGCCCTGCGGCGCCTCGCCGATCAGCCCGCTCGCGTGCGCGCCCACGGGGTTGAAGTAGCGCAGCAGCGCGATCGCCCAGCCGGGCTCGGAATGCTCCAGGTCGCGCAGGATGTTCTCGCCCATCAGCTTGGTGGCGCCGTAGGGGTTGGTCGTCGACAGCGGCGAATCCTCGGTGATCGGCAGCTTCTCGGGCTGGCCGTACACCGTGGCGCTGGAGCTGAACACCAGGCGCCGGCAGCCGTGCCGCTGCATCGTGCTGGCCAGCGTGAGCAGGCCGCCGATGTTGTTGCGGTAGTAGGCCAGCGGCTTGGCGCTGCTCTCGCCCACCGACTTGAAGGCGGCGAAGTGGACCACCGCGTCGATGCGCTGGCGCTGGAACAGCGCCTCCAGCGCGGCTTCGTCGCACACGTTCATGCGCTCGAACTCCGGACGCTGCCCCGACAGGCGCTCGAGCCGGTTCAACACCTCAGGCGAGCTGTTCGAGAAGTCGTCCAGGCCGAGCACGCGCAGGCCCGCGGCCTGCAGGGCCAGCCAGGTGTGCGACGCGATGTAGCCGGTGGCGCCGGTGAGGAGAACGGTGGGGGCGTGGTTCATCGGTTCGGTGTCGGCGGATTCTGGGGCCCACCCCATCGCGCGCCGCCCTTGAATCTGGGGGGACATTGTGACGCCGTGCCTACAATCCGTGAATGCTGCACAGCCTGCAAGCGCTCGCATCGACGGCGGTCATCGAGCGCGCCATCCTCCTCGCCAACCATCTGATCGCCAGCGAACCGGTCGCTGCCCAACGCCTGCGCGAGCACAGCGGGCGCAGCGTGCTGCTGCACCTGGAGGGCTGGCCGTCGCTGCTGCCGGCCCTGCCGCCGCTGGCGCTGCGCTTCACGGCGGCCGGCCTGCTCGAGTGGTGCGGCGACGAGGTGCCCGAGTCGCCCGACCTGCGCGTCTCGGTCGACGCCTCCAACCCGGCCCTGGCGCTGGTGCGCACGCTGGCCGGCGACAAGCCCCGCATCGAGGTCGCCGGCGACGCGCAGCTCGCCACCGACGTCAACTGGCTGTTCGACAACCTGCGCTGGGACTTCGAGGACGACCTCGCCCGCCTGGTCGGCGATGCCCCGGCGCGCGAGCTTTCACGCTTCGGGCGCAGCGTGGCCGGCGCGATGCGCGAGGCGGTGCGCGCCATCGGCAGCGTGGCTTCGCGCCTGCGCGGCGGGGCCGGCGAGGGTGGCGGCCCGAATCCGCGATGAGGCACGTCGGCCGGCTGATCTTCATCTGCGTCACGGTTCTGCGTTACGGACTGGACGAACTGGCGCTGTCGAGCTTCCGCCAGCGCTGGGTGCGGGCGCTGGTGCGCGTGCTGACCATCGGCCGGCGCCTGGACCTGCCGCGCGGCGTGCGGCTGCGCCTGGGCCTGGAGCGGCTCGGGCCGATCTTCGTCAAGTTCGGCCAGGTGATGTCGACCCGGCGCGACCTGCTGCCGCCGGACTACGCAGAAGAGCTCGCCAAGCTGCAGGACCGCGTGCCGCCGTTCCCGGCGGCGCAGTCGCGCGCCCTGATCGAGAAGGCCTTCGGCAAGCCGATCGACGACATCTTCGCCAGCTTCGACGCCGAGCCGGTGGCCAGCGCCTCGATCGCCCAGGTTCACTTCGCCACGCTGAAGGACGGCCGCGAGGTCGCAGTGAAGGTGCTGCGCCCGGGCATGCTGGAGGTCATCGACGACGACCTCACGCTGATGCGCACGCTGGCGGTGTGGGTCGAGCGGCTGTCGGTCGACGGCAAGCGCCTGAAGCCGCGCGAGGTGGTGGCCGAGTTCGACAACTACCTGCACGACGAGCTCGACCTGGTGCGCGAGGCCTCCAACGCCGCGCAGCTGCGCCGCAACATGGAAGGCCTGCGCCTGGTGATGATCCCCGAGATGATCTGGGACCTGTGCACGCAGAGTGTGATCGTCATGGAGCGCATGAAGGGCCTGCCGATCAGCCAGGTCGACCGCCTGCGCGAGGCCGGCGTGGACATCAAGAAGCTCGCCCGCGACGGCGTGACGATCTTCTTCACGCAGGTGTTCCGCGACGGCTTCTTCCATGCCGACATGCACCCGGGCAACATCCAGGTCAGCGTCGCGCCCGCCACCTTCGGGCGCTACATCGCGCTGGACTTCGGCATCGTCGGCACGCTCACCGAGTTCGACAAGGAATACCTGGCGCAGAACTTCATCGCCTTCTTCCGCCGCGACTACAAGCGGGTGGCCGAGCTGCACGTCGAGAGCGGCTGGGTGCCGCCGGAAACGCGTGTCGACGCGCTCGAAGGCGCGATCCGCGCCGTCTGCGAGCCGCACTTCGACCGGCCGCTGAAGGACATCTCGCTCGGCCAGGTGCTGCTGCGCCTGTTCCAGACCTCGCGGCGCTTCAACGTCGAGATCCAGCCGCAGCTCGTGCTGCTGCAGAAGACGCTGCTCAACGTCGAGGGCCTGGGCCGCGAGCTCGACCCCGATCTCGACCTGTGGAACACCGCCAAGCCCTTCCTCGAACGCTGGATGAACGACCAGATCGGCTGGCGCGGCCTGGCCGAGCGGCTGAAGAACGAGGCGCCGCGCTACGTGCAGCTGCTGCCCGAGCTGCCGCGCCTGGTGCACCAGGCGCTGACGCGGCCGCGCTCCGGCGACACCCGCGTGCTGGAGGCGCTGCTCGAGGAGCAGCGGCGCAGCAACCGCTGGCTGCTCGCGCTGACGGCCTCGCTGATCGGCTTCCTCGCCGGCGCGCTGCTGGTGCTCGTGCTGCTGCGCTGGAACGGCTGAGCCGCGCCGCGCGGGCACGCGAATCGCTTGGGCGCAAGGCGTCCAAATGGGGATAATCCGCGCTGCCGTTTTCCGCCCCACCGGCCCTCGTCCACGCTTCGGAGCCTGCCTGCCATGCTGCTGACCCTGGTCATCTTCTACCTGCTGATCACCATCGCCATCGGCCTGTGGGCCGCCAAGCGCGTCAAGAACACCGCCGACTTCGCGATCGCCGGCCGGCACCTGCCGCTGATCATGATCGTGACGACCACTTTCGCCACCTGGTTCGGCTCCGAGACGGTGCTGGGCATCCCGGCGAAGTTCGTGCAGGGCGGCCTGAACGGCGTCGTCGAGGACCCGTTCGGCGCCGGCACCTGCCTGATCCTGGTCGGCCTGTTCTTCGCGGCCAAGCTGTACAAGATGACGCTGCTGACGATCAGCGACTACTACCGCGAGCGCTACGGCCGCACCGTCGAGGTGGTGTGCTCGCTGATCATCATCCTGAGCTACCTGGGCTGGGTGTCGGCGCAGGTCACCGCGCTGGGCCTGGTGTTCAACCTACTGTCCGGCGGCGCCATCAGCATCCCGCTGGGCATGGTGCTGGGCACCGCCTCGATCCTGGCCTACACGCTGTTCGGCGGCATGTGGTCGGTGGCCGTGACCGACTTCATCCAGATGATCATCCTGGTGGTCGGCCTGGCCATCATCGCGATGTTCGCCGCCGACATGGCCGGCGGCGCCGACAAGGTCATCGCGCTGGCGCAGAGCAAGGACCTCTTCAAGTTCCTGCCCGAGCCGACCTTCGAGCAGACCATGATGTTCCTCGCCGCGGCGATCACCATGATGTTCGGCTCGATCCCGCAGCAGGACGTGTTCCAGCGCGTCATGTCGGCCAAGGACGTGAAGGCGGCCACGCGCGGCCCGGTGATCGGCGGCGCCTGCTACATCCTGTTCGCGTTCGTGCCGATGTTCCTCGTCACCAGCGCGCTGATCATCATGCCGGAGCAGGCCGAGACGCTGATCAAGGAAGATCCGCAGAAGGTCATCCCGACGCTGGTGATGGAGAAGATGCCCTTCGTGATGCAGGTGCTGTTCTTCGGCGCGCTGCTGTCGGCGCTGAAGTCCACCGCCTCGGCCACGCTGCTGGCGCCCTCGGTCACCTTCGTCGAGAACATCTGGCGCCAGTTCTTCCCGCGCGTGAGCGACAAGTCCGAGCTGCGCACCATGCGCATCGCCGTGCTGGTGTTCAGCGTCTGCGTCTGTGCCTACGCCATCGCGCTGCAGGGCACGCCGATCTACGACATGGTGTCCGGCGCATACCAGGTCACGCTGGTCGGCGCCTTCGTGCCGCTGGTCGCCGGCCTGTACTGGAAGCGCGCCACCACGCAGGGCGCGATCTTCTCCATCGTGCTGGGCATCCTGACCTGGCTGATGTTCATGGCCACGCCGGCCGGCGCCGCCTTCCCGGCGCAGCTGGCGGGCTTCCTGATGGGCATCGTCGGCATGGTCGTGGGCTCGCTCGGGCCGCAGGCCTTGAAGAACCGGCACGGTTCGCACCACCACGTGGTGGGCCTGCCCAGCACTTGAGCCCTGGCTCCGCGCCCTGATCTGGCCCCGTGGCCGGGCGCAGTCCCGCCGCGGGCCCGTATAATTTGCGGTTTTCCTTTTCGGATCAAGGGTTTAGCCATGCCGATCTACGCCTATCGTTGTGCGGCCTGCGGCCACGCGAAGGACGTGCTGCAGAAGATCTCCGACCCGGTGCTGACGGACTGCCCGGCCTGCGGCGCCGCGAGCTTCCAGAAGCAGCTCACCGCGGCCGGCTTCCAGCTCAAGGGTTCGGGCTGGTACGCGACCGATTTCAAGGGCGGCGGCGCGGCGGCACAGCCCGCGGCCGACGCGGCCAAGCCCGCCGACGCCGTGGCGCCGGCCAGCGCCCCTGCCGCCGGCGGCGACAGCGCCAGCGGATCGACCGCCGCCTCCGGTGGTTGCGGCGCGTCCTGCGCCTGCCACTGAGCGGCGCAACCCGGAATCCCCGTGAAGAAATACCTGCTCGCCGGCCTGCTGGTCTGGCTGCCGCTGACACTGACCATCTGGGTGCTCACCTCGGTGCTCGGCGTGCTCGACGGCGTGTTCGGCTGGTTCATCTCGGCCACCCAGGCCGTGCTGCCGATGGCCGCGACCGCGCCGCTCGAGGCGCTGCGGCACATCCCGGGCCTCGGCGTGGTCGTGATGCTGGTGGCGCTGCTGCTGACGGGTGTGTTCGCCACCAACATCGTCGGCCAGTGGTGGCTGCAACAGGGCAGCCGGCTGCTCAACCGCATCCCGATCGTCAAGTCGATCTACAACTCGATCAAGCAGGTCTCCGACACGCTGTTCTCCAGCAGCGGCAACGCCTTCCGCGAGGCGGTGCTGGTGCAGTACCCGCGCGAAGGCTCGTGGACGATCGCGTTCGTCACCGGCAAGCCCGGCGGCGAGGCGGCGCACCACCTGGTGGGCGACTACCTCAGCCTGTACGTGCCGACCACGCCGAACCCGACCTCGGGCTTCTTCCTGATGGTGCCGCGCCGCGACGTCATCGAGCTCGCGATGAGCGTCGACGAAGCCCTCAAGTACGTCATCTCGATGGGCGTGGTGGCGCCGCCCATGGGCGCCGTCGCCGAGGTGATCCCGGCCCGAAATTGATTGGGCACTGCGCGCGCAGTGCCCCACCGCCCCACACGCCTGTCCCCTTGAACGCGCGCGGCCCGATGCGCCGCCCGCCCCGAACAGAATCCGGAGTCGAACCATGAGAACCACCTACTGCGGCCTCGTCAGCGAGGCCTTGCTCGGCCAGACCGTCACGCTGATGGGCTGGGCCCACCGCCGCCGCGACCATGGCGGCGTGATCTTCGTCGACCTGCGCGACCGCGAAGGCATCGTCCAGGTCGTCTGCGATCCCGACCGCGCCGACATGTTCAAGGTCGCCGAGGGCGTGCGCAACGAGTTCTGCCTGAAGATCGTCGGCAAGGTGCGCGAGCGGCCGGCAGGCACCACCAACGCCAACATCACCAGCGGCAAGATCGAGGTGCTGTGCCACGAGATCGAGGTGCTCAACCCCAGCGTGACGCCGCCGTTCCAGATCGACGACGAGAACCTGTCGGAGACCACGCGCCTGACGCACCGCGTGCTCGACCTGCGCCGCCCGCCGATGCAGCGCAACATGATGCTGCGCTACCGCGTGGCGATGGAGGTGCGCAAGTTCCTCGACGCCAACGGCTTCATCGACATCGAGACGCCGATGCTCACCAAGAGCACGCCCGAGGGCGCGCGCGACTACCTCGTGCCCAGCCGCGTGCACGACGGCATGTTCTTCGCGCTGCCGCAGAGCCCGCAGCTGTTCAAGCAGCTGCTGATGGTGGCCGGCTACGACCGCTACTACCAGATCACCAAGTGCTTCCGCGACGAGGACCTGCGCGCCGACCGCCAGCCCGAGTTCACGCAGATCGACATCGAGACCAGCTTCCTCACCGAGGAGGAGATCCGCACGATGTTCGAGGGCATGATCCGCAGCACCTTCGAGCACGCCATCGGCGTGAAGCTGCAGGACTTCCCGGTCATGAAGTACGCGGACGCGATGCGCCTGTACGGCTCCGACAAGCCCGACCTGCGCGTCAAGCTCGAGTTCACCGAGCTGACCGACTGCATGAAGGACGTCGACTTCAAGGTCTTCTCCGGCCCCGCCAACGCCGAGGACGGCCGCGTGGTCGCGCTGCGCATCCCCGGCGGCGGCGAGATGAGCCGCGGCGAGATCGACGGCTACACCGAGTTCGTGAAGATCTACGGCGCCAAGGGCCTGGCCTGGGTCAAGGTCAACGACGTGGCCAAGGGCCGCGAGGGCCTGCAGAGCCCGATCGTGAAGAACCTGCACGACAAGGCCATCGCCGAGATCCTCGCGCGCACCGGCGCCGCCTCGGGTGACCTGATCTTCTTCGGCGCCGACAAGGCCAAGGTGGTCAACGACGCCATCGGCGCGCTGCGCGTGAAAGTCGGCCACAGCGAGTTCGGCAAGTCGCGCGGCCTCGTGCAGGGCCAGTGGGAGCCGCTGTGGGTGGTCGACTTCCCGATGTTCGAGTACGACGACGACGCGCAGCGCTGGAATGCCGTGCACCACCCCTTCACCAGCCCGAAGGACGGCCACGAAGACTGGCTCGAGACCGATCCGGGCCGCTGCATCGCCAAGGCCTACGACGTGGTGCTCAACGGCATCGAGCTCGGCGGCGGCTCGGTGCGTATCCACCGCGAAGAGGTGCAGAGCAAGGTGTTCCGCGCGCTGAAGATCAACGCCGAGGAGGCGCAGCTCAAGTTCGGCTTCCTGCTCGACGCGCTGAAGTACGGCGCGCCGCCGCACGGCGGCATCGCCATCGGCCTGGACCGCTTCGTGATGCTGATGACCGGTGCCGAGAGCCTGCGCGACGTCATCGCCTTCCCGAAGACGCAGCGTGCGCAGGACCTGCTGACCAATGCGCCGAGCCCGGTCGACGAGAAGCAGCTGCGCGAGCTGCACATCCGGCTGCGCAACGTGCAGACGACGGTCTGAGTGCCGGCCCGAGGGCGGTGATGCAGAATTCCGGGGCGCGTTCGATCGCGCCCCTTTTTCATTGCGCGTGGACAAGCCGTTCAAGATCCCCGAGTCGGTGCTGGTCGTGATCCACACGCCCGAGCGCGAGGTGCTGCTCATCGAACGTGCCGATGCGCCCGGCACCTGGCAGAGCGTCACCGGCTCGAAGGACCGCGACGACGAGCCCTTCGACGAGACCGCGATCCGCGAGGTGGCCGAGGAAACCGGCATCGTGGTCGGCTCGGCCTCGGTGCCGCGCGAGGCGCTGCTCGACTGGGGCTTGCGCAATGTCTACGAGATCTATCCCGTCTGGCGGCATCGTTACGCTCCTGGCGTGATCCACAACACCGAGCATGTGTTCGGCCTGACCGTGCCGCGCGGCACGCCCGTCACGCTGGCGCCGCGCGAGCACCTCGCCTGGCGCTGGCTGCCGTGGTGCGAGGCGGCCGATGCCTGCTTCTCGTTCAGCAACGCCGAGGCCATCCTGCAACTGCCCCGATTCCTTCGATGAGACAGCACGCGCCGAACACGCTGAGCCATGGCGACACGCTGCGCGTGGCCACCTACAACATCCACAAGGGCGTGCGCGGCGTCGGGCCGCGCAAGCGGCTGGAGATCCACAACCTCGGCCTGGGCATCGAGGCGCTGGACGCCGACCTGGTGTTCCTGCAGGAGGTGCGCAGCTTCCACCACGGCGAGGCGCGCCGCTTCGCGCGCACCTCGTTCGGCTGGCCGCGCGAGGGGCAGGCCGACTTCCTCGCGCCCGAAGGCTACGAGGTCGCCTACCGCACCAACGCGGTGACGCGCCAGGGCGAGCACGGCAACGCGCTGCTGTCGCGCTGGCCGCTGGGTGACATCGGCCACCACGATGTGTCGGACCACCGCTTCGAGCAGCGCGGCCTGCTGCACGTGCCGGTGCACTGGAACGGCAGCGTGCTGCATGCGGTGGTGGCGCACCTCGGGCTGATGCATGCCAGCCGCGTGCGCCAGGTGGAGCGGCTGGCCGCCTTCGTCGAGGCCAACGTGCCGGCGGACGAACTGCTGGTCGTGGCCGGCGACTTCAACGACTGGGGCGAGAAGCTCGACGCGCCGATGCGCGCCTGCGGCATGCAGCGCGCCATCGTCGAAGGCACGCCGACGGCGCGGCAGAACACCTTTCCGTCGCGCGTGCCGGTGTTCTCCCTGGACCGCATCTACACGCGCGGCCTGCGCTGCCTGTCGACCTCGGTGCCGCGCGGCTCGGCCTGGGCGCGCATGTCGGATCACCTGCCGCTGGTTGCCGAACTCGTGCTCGCATGAGGCAGGCCGATCCGCGCGCCGAGCACGACCTGCTGCTGCTCAAGGGCGGCACGGAACTGTTCCCGGCCATGGTCGAGGCCATCGACGCGGCGCGCTTCGAGGTGATGCTGGAGACCTACATCTTCGACTTCAGCCGGTCGGCGCTCGGCGTGGCCGAAGCGCTGGAGCGCGCCGCCCGACGCGGAGCCACCGTGCGCGTGGTGGTCGACGGCCTGGGCACCGGCGAGGTGCCCGAGGCCTGGCGCGCGCGCTGGGCCGCGGCCGGCGTGCGCTGGCGCGTCTTCAACCCGGCGCGCGGCTGGCGCCTGCTGGTGCCGCGGCGCTGGCGGCGCATGCACCGCAAGCTGTGCGTCGTCGACGGCGAGGTGGCCTTCTGCGGTGGCATCAACCTGCTCGACGACCACCACGACCCCAACCACGGCGAGCTCGAGCAGCCACGCCTGGACTTCGCGGTGCGCGTGCGCGGGCCGCTGGTCGGCGACGTGCACGACACCATGACGCGGCTGTGGTGGCGCCTGCAGGCGGCGCGCAAGGTGGGCAAGGGCGACCCCGAGGGCGCGCTGGCCGCGGTGCGCGCGGCGGCGCGGGCCGGCGTGGAAGACCCGCCCTACCCGAGCCGACTGCTCGGCGGTGCCAGGGCGGCACTGGTGCTGCGCGACAACTTCCGCTTCCGGCGGCGCATCGAGAGCAACTACCGTGTGGCCATCGCGCAGGCGCGGCGCGAGATCGTCATCGCCAACGCCTATTTCATCCCCGGCGTGCAGTTGCAGCGTGCGCTGCTGCGCGCGGCGCGGCGCGGCGTGAAGATCACGCTGCTGCTGCAGGGGCGCTACGAGTACTTCATGCAGTTCCACGCCAGCCGCGCGGTCTACGGCCTGCTGCTGGACGCCGGCATCGAGATCATCGAGTACGAGGCGAGCTTCCTGCACGCCAAGGTCGCGGTGATGGACGCGCCGCAGGGCGCGCTGTCCACCGTGGGCTCGTCCAACCTCGATCCCTTCAGCCTGCTGCTGGCGCGCGAGGCCAACGTCTTCGTGCGCGACGACGACTTCGCCGCCGAGATGATGGGCCACCTGCGCCATGCCATGGCACAGCAGGGGCGCCGGGTCGAGCCCGGTGCGCACGCGGCGCGGCCCTGGTCGACGCGGGTGCTCAACTGGGTCGCCTACGGCCTGATGCGCTTCGCGCTGATGGTGACGGGCCTGAAATACTGAGTCCATGACGCCCGACCTGGTCGTGCAACGGCCCGAGGGCCTGTACTGCCCGCCGGGGGACTTCTTCATCGACCCCTGGCGGCCGGTCGATCGCGCCGTCATCACCCATGCGCACGCCGACCATGCACGCCGCGGCCATGGTCACTACCTCGCCGCCGCGCCGGCCGAAGGCGTGCTGCGCGCGCGGCTGGGCGACATCACGCTGCAGCCGCTGGCCTACGGCGAGGCCACCGAGCACCGTGGCGTGCGCATCAGCCTGCACCCGGCGGGCCACGTGCTGGGCTCGGCGCAGGTGCGCATCGAGTTTGGCGGCGAGGTCTGGGTGGCTTCGGGCGACTAC
>CAZVLY010000153.1:0-7857 GCA_964628175.1 uncultured Piscinibacter sp.
AACATCGACGCCGACCACATGGACACCTACGGCCACGACTTCGCGAAGCTGAAGCAGGCCTTCGTCGAGTTCATCCACCGCATGCCCTTCTACGGCGCGGCCATCCTGTGCGTCGACGACGCGGGGGTGCGTTCGATCATGCCGATGATCTCGCGCCCGCTGGTCAGCTACGGCTTCGGCGAGGACGCGATGGTGCGCGCGGTCAACGTGCAGGCGCAGGAAGGCGGCACGATGCGTTTCACCGTGCAGCGGCGCAACGGCGTGCGCATGCCCGACCTCGAGGTGACGCTGAACCTGCCTGGCGAGCACAACGTGCTCAACGCGCTGGCGACCATCGCCGTGGCCACCGAACTGGAACTGCCCGACGCGGCGGTGGTGCAGGGCCTGGCCGAGTTCCGCGGCGTGGGCCGGCGCTTCCAGCGCTACGGCGATGTCGTCGCCGCCACGGGAGGCAAGTTCACCCTGGTCGACGACTACGGCCACCACCCGGTGGAGATGGCCGCCACGCTGGCCGCGGCACGCGGCGCCTTCCCGGGCCGGCGCATCGTGCTGGCCTTCCAGCCGCACCGCTACACCCGCACGCGCGACTGCTTCGAGGACTTCGTCAAGGTGCTCAGCAGCGCCGATGCGGTGCTGCTCGCCGAGGTCTATGCCGCCGGCGAGGCACCGATCGTCGCCGCCGACGGACGCGCGCTGGCGCGCGCGATCCGCGTGGCCGGCCGGGTGGACCCGGTCTTCGTCGACGACATCGTCGCCATGCCGCAGGCCATCGCCGCGCAGGCGAAGGACGGCGACGTCGTCATCACCATGGGCGCCGGCTCGATCGGCAGCACCGCGCAGCACGTGGTGGATCTCCTGGGAGCTGCAGCATGAACATCGATCCGAAGCGCCTGGGCAAGGTCGCTGTGCTCATGGGCGGCAGCTCGGCCGAGCGCGAGATCTCGCTGATGTCCGGCCGCGGCGTGCTGGCCGCGCTGCAGTCGCAGGGCGTGGACGCGCACGCGTTCGATCCGGCCGAGCGCGATCTGGCCGAGCTCAAGCGCAAGGGATTCAAGCGCTGCTTTATTGCGCTGCATGGCCGCTTCGGCGAAGACGGTACGGTGCAGGGCGCACTCGAACTGCTGGGCATCCCCTACACCGGCTCGGGCGTGATGGCCTCGGCCATCGCCATCGACAAGGTGATGACCAAGCGCCTGTGGCAGGCCGTGGGCCTGCCCACGCCGAAGTACGTGACGCTGCCGCGCGATGCGCAGGGCCGCGAGCGCGTGCGTGCCGTGCCCGACGAGCTGGGCCTGCCGCTGATCGTCAAGCCGCCGCACGAAGGCTCGTCGATCGGCGTCACCAAGGTCAAGGGTTACTCCGACATGCAGGACGCGGTGGCGCTGGCCGCCAGGCACGACGACGTCGTGCTCTGCGAGGAGTTCATCGAGGGCGACGAGCTGACCTGCCCGGTGCTCGGCGAGGGCGACGGCGCCCGCGCGCTGCCGGTGATCCGCATCGTCGCGCCCGAAGGCGCCTACGACTACCAGAACAAGTACTTCACCGACGTCACGCAGTACCTGGTGCCGAGCGGTTTGCCCGAGGCGGAGGAGCGCGAGATCCAGCGCATCGTCGTCGAGGCCTACCGCGCGCTGGGCTGCCGCGGCTGGGGCCGCGCCGACCTGATGGTGCGCGGCACCGACCGCAAGCCCTACCTGCTGGAGATGAACACCAGCCCGGGCATGACCTCGCACTCGCTGGTGCCCATGTCGGCCAAGGCCGCCGGCATGAGCTACGAGCAGCTGTGCCTGCACATCGCGGCCAGCGCCGCGCTGGACTCCTGAACCATGGCCATCGCCCGCAACAGCCGCAACGCAGCACGCCAGGCCGACGGCCTGCCGGGCGACGTGCGCCTGATGAACGCCACGGCGCTGCTGATGGCGGTGCTCGGCGCGCTGCTGCTGGCCGGCGTGCTGGTCGTGTGGGCAGCGCGCCAGCCGGTGTTCTCGCTGCATTCGATCCGCGTCGAAGGCGAGGTCACGCGCAACAGCGTGGCGACGATCCGCGCCAATGCCATGCCGCACCTGGCCGGCAACTTCTTCTCCATCGATCTGGCTGCCGCGCGCCGCGCCTTCGAGTCGGTGCCCTGGGTGCGCCACGCGGTGGTGCAGCGCATCTGGCCGAACCGGCTGGCAGTGCGGCTCGAGGAGCACCGCGCCGCCGCGCTGTGGGCCACCGAGAGCGGCTCCGACAAGCTGGTCAACAGCTTCGGCGAGGTGTTCGAGGCCAACCCGGGCGACGTCGACGAAGACACGCTGCCGGTGCTGCAGGGGCCGGACGGCTCGTCGGAGCGGCTGCTGCGCCTGCACCAGCGCCTGCAGCCGGTGGTGGCGGGCCTGGGCGCGCGCATCGACATGCTGTCGATGTCCGGCCGCAGCTCGCTGACGGCCGAGCTCGACAGCGGCGCCGAGATCGAGATCGGCCGCGGCAGCGACGACGAGATCGTCGACCGCCTGCAGCGTTTCGTGGCCACGGTGCCGCAGGTGATCGCCCAGCACAACCGGCCGCTGGTGCATGCCGACCTTCGGCACAACGACGGATATGCGGTCCGGCTCAAGGGGGTCTCGACCTCCGGGCCCGCGGCCAGCGGGAGGAACTAGCAGATGCCCAAGGAATACAAGGATCTCGTCGTCGGCCTGGACATCGGCACGGCCAAGGTGATGGCGGTGGTCGCCGAGGTGCAGGCCGATGGCGAACTGCGCATCGCCGGCCTCGGCGTGGCGCCCACGCACGGCCTGAAGCGCGGCGTGGTGGTCAACATCGACGCCACCGTGCAGTCCATCCAGCAGGCGCTGAAAGAGGCCGAGATGATGGCCGACTGCAAGATCACGCGCGTCTACACCGGCATCACCGGCAGCCACATCCGCGGCCAGAACAGCACCGGCATGGTGATCGTGCGCGACAAGGAGGTCACGCCGGTGGACGTGGCGCGCGTCGTCGAGACGGCCAAGGCGATCAACATTCCCAACGACCAGCGGCTGCTGCTGGTGCAGGCGCAGGAGTTCGTCATCGACGGCCACGAGGTCAAGGAGCCGATCGGCATGAGCGGCGGGCGCCTCGAGGTGAAGGTGCACATCGTCACCGGCGCGCAGAGCGCGGCCGAGAACATCGTCAAGTGCGTGCGCCGCTGCGGCCTCGAGGTGGAGCAGCTGGTGCTCAACCCCAGCGCCAGCAGCCACGCCGTGCTCACCGAGGACGAGAAGGACCTCGGCGTGGCGCTGGTGGACATCGGCGCGGGCACCACCGACGTGGCGATCTTCACCGACGGCGCGATCCGCCACACCGCGGTGATCCCGATCGCCGGCGACCTCATCACCAGCGACATCGCGATGGCGCTGCGCACGCCGACCAAGGACGCCGAGGAGATCAAGATCGAGTACGGCGTGGCCAAGCAGCTGCTGGCCGACCCGAGCGAGAACCTCGAGGTGCCGGGCCTGGGCGACCGCGCGCCGCGCATGCTCAGCCGCCAGGCGCTGGCCGGCGTGATCGAGCCGCGCATCGAGGAGATCTACTCGCTGGTGCACCAGGTCATCCGCGAGAGCGGCTACGAGGAGCTGCTGTCCAGCGGCATCGTCATCACCGGCGGCGCGGCGGTGATGCCCGGCATGGTCGAACTCGGCGAGGACATCTTCCTCAAGCCGGTGCGCAAGGGCATCCCGACCTACCACGGTCCGCTGGCCGACATGATCGCCAACCCGCGCTCGGCCACCGTGATGGGCCTGCTCGAGGAGGCCCGCCTGTCGCGCACCCGCGGCCAGCGCGCGGCGCAGCAGGTGGGCTCGGTGCAGACCCTGTTCGGCCGCGCCAAGGACTGGTTCCTCGGCAATTTCTGAAGGGCGAGCCATGAACAACCACGACCCGCCCCTGAATCCACAAGACCCGGCTCGATCCGGGCGACAAGAAGACGACTGCGTTGGAAACGAAGCACCTCACCTCACGGCAACTGCACATCTGGAACGGAGAAACACCATGCCCATCGAAATGATCGAAGAGTTCGACCTCGGCACGCGGATCAAGGTCATCGGCGTCGGCGGCGGCGGCGGCAATGCCGTCGAGCACATGATCGCCAACGGCGTGCAAGGCGTGGAATTCATCTGCGCCAACACCGACGCGCAGGCCCTCAACCGCTCGGCCGCCAACCAGCTGATCCAGCTCGGCAGCACGGGCCTGGGCGCGGGCGCCAAGCCCGAGGCCGGCAAGGCCGCGGCCGAGGAGGCGGTGGACCGCATCCGCGAGGCCATCACCGGCGCCAACATGCTGTTCATCACCGCCGGCATGGGCGGCGGCACCGGCACCGGCGCCGCGCCGGTGATCGCGCGCGTGGCCAAGGAGATGGGCATCCTCACCGTCGGCGTGGTGACCAAGCCCTTCGAGTTCGAGGGCAACCGCCGCATGAAGGCGGCCGACACGGGCCTGGCCGAGCTCGAGGCCAACGTCGACTCGCTGATCGTCATCCTCAACGACAAGCTGCTCGAGGTGCTGGGCGACGACGTCACCCAGGACCAGGCCTTCGCGCACGCCAACGACGTGCTGCGCAATGCCGTGGGCGGCATCAGCGACATCATCCACATCCCGGGGATGGTGAACGTCGACTTCGAGGACGTGAAGACGGTGATGGGCGAGCCCGGCAAGGCGATGATGGGCACGGCCATGGCCCAGGGCCCGGACCGCGCCAACAAGGCCGCCGAGGCCGCGGTGGCCTGCCCGCTGCTCGAAGGCATCGACCTGTCCGGCGCGCGCGGCGTGCTGGTGCTGATCGCGGCGAACCGCACCAACTTCAAGCTGGCCGAGAGCCGCAACGCGATGAACTGCATCCGCCGCTACGCCGCGGACGACGCGCATGTCATCTACGGCACCGCCTACGACGAGAGCCTGGGCGACCAGCTGCGCGTGACCGTCATCGCCACCGGCCTGAGCCCGGCGCGCCGGGTGCAGGCGCCGATCCAGGTCGTGCACAGCGCGCCCGTGCAGCGCACCGGCACCGACAACATCCCGATCCTGACCACGCCGGTGCAGACCACGCCGCCCGCGCACGACTACAGCGCGCTGACCACGCCGAGCGTGTGGCGCAACGGCCGCACCGCGGCGGCGAAGGTCGACGCGCTGGCGAGCAACGGCATGGACGAGATCGAGATCCCGGCCTTCCTGCGCAAGCAAGCTGATTGATGGCCCACCCCCGGAGCGCCTCACGGCGCTCCCCCTCGAGGGGGCACCGCCAGCGGACCGGCGGAGCCGGCTCCGCGGCGGTCGCTTGATCAAGACGGGCGGTGCTATGGAGGTGATTGATCGCTTCGCGGCGCGGTGGCGGGCCGGATCGGGGACAATCCCGGCCATGCTGCAGCAACGCACCCTCAAGTCCATGACCCGCGCGGTCGGGGTGGGTGTGCACGGCGGTCAGCGGGTGGAGCTGACGCTGCGCCCGGCCCCACCCGACCACGGCATCGTGTTCCGTCGCGTCGACCTGCCGCAGCCGGTGGAGATCCGCCTGTCGGCCGAGGTGGTCAGCGACACCCGCATGGCGACCACGCTGTCGCCCGGCGGCGACCCGGGCGCGCCCAAGGTCAAGACGGTGGAGCATCTGCTGTCGGCCTGCGCCGGCCTCGGGCTGGACAACCTCACCGTCGACATCACCGCCGAGGAGGTGCCCATCCTCGACGGCTCGGCGGCCTCCTTCGTCTACCTGCTGCAAAGCGCCGGCATCGAACTGCAGGACGCGCCCAAGCGCTTCATCCGCGTGACGAAGACGGTGGAGGTGCGCGAAGGCGAGGGCGCCCGCCTGATGTGGGCGAAGCTCGAGCCCTTCGAGGGCTACAAGCTCAGCTTCGAGATCGACTTCGACCATCCGGCGGTCGACCAGACCGGCCAGCGCGTGACCTTCGACATGGGCACCGGCAACTACAAGCGCGAGATCGCCCGGGCACGCACCTTCGGCTTCACGAAGGACGTGGACATGATGCGCGCCCGCGGCCTGGGCCTGGGCGGCAGCATGGACAACGTCATCGTGGTCGATGAGACCAAGGTGCTCAACACCGAGGGCCTGCGCTACGACGACGAGTTCGTGAAGCACAAGATCCTCGACGCGATCGGCGACATGGCCATGGCCGGCCAGCCGATCCTGGCCGCCTACAGCGCCTTCAAGTCGGGCCACGCCCTGAACAACAAGCTGCTGCGCAAGCTGATGGCCGACCCCGAAGCCTACGAGATCGTCACCTTTGCCGACGCTTCGCGGCTGCCGCGCGGCCTGGCCGAACTGGCCCCGGCCTGGTAAGGGCGCTCCGATACGATGCTGATCTTCCGCTGGATCGTCCTGCTTCTGCTGGTGGCCGGGCTGCTGTGCTTCGCGATGTACATCGGCACCGGCCAGACCAAGTGGCGCTTCCTGGGCATCCGCATCGTCAAGTGGACGGTGATCGCGGGACTCGGCTTCTTTGCCGTGCTGCTGCTCGAACGCATGGCGATGGTGTTGTGAAGGTCAGGCAATGACGATCTTTCGCTGGGTGATCGGGGTGATCGGCGGCCTGTTCGCCGCCGGCTGGTTCTTCACGTTCGCGCTCTACGTGCTGCGCGACGACGACCGCTTCAAGGACCTCGGCACGCGGCTGCGGCACTTCACCATCCTGATCGCGCTGTTCTGGTTCAACCTCGAGGTCTGGGGCCGCGTGATCTGGACCATCTTCACCTGGAACTCGCCGAAGACGTCCTGAGGCGCCGGCGCTTCGCTGCGGCGGCTCAGACCGTCATCCCCCCCGACACCTCGATCACCGCGCCGTTCACGTAGCTGGCTTCGTCGCTGGCCAGGAAGGCATAGACGTTGGCGATCTCCTCGGCCCGGCCCAGGCGCTTGAGCGGCACCTGCTCGCGCAGGCCGTCGAGCACCTTGTCGGGCACCGTCGCGAGGATGGGCGTCTCGATGAAACCCGGCGCCACCGCATTCACCCGCACGCCCTTGGGGCCGAGTTCGCGGCTCCAGGTCTTGGTGAAGCCGATCACGCCGAACTTGCTGGCCGCGTAGTTGGTCTGCCCGTAGTTGCCGTAGATGCCGACCACCGAGCTGGCGTTGAGGATGGCGCCGCTGCCCTGGCCGACCATGACGTCGGCCACCGCCTGCGAGGCATGGAACACGCCGCGCAGGTTGACGTCGATGACGGCGTCGAACTGCTCGAGCGACATCTTCTGCAGCCGCGCGTCCTTGGTGATGCCGGCGTTGTTGACGAGCACGTCGATGCGGCCGAAGGCCTCGCGCACCTGCGCCACCATGGCGTCCACCGCGGCGCGGTCGGTCACGTCGACGAGGTAGCCCTCGGCGCGGGCGCCGATCGCGCGGCATAGCGCCACGGCGGCGTCGACGGCGTCGGCGCGGCGGTCGCACACCGCGACGATGGCGCCTTCGCGGGCGAACTTCAGTGCCGTGGCCAGGCCGATGCCCTGGGCGGCGCCGGTGACGATGCAGACCTTGTCTTGGAGTCTCATGAGAGTTGCAGGAAGTGGAGGATGTCGGGGAGGTGCGCATCGAAGTCGGACAGCGCGTGGTCGCCGCCTTCGAGCAGCTTGATGCGGCAGCCGGCATAGCGGGTGCTCATCTCGCGCCAGTCGAGCACCTCGTCGCCTTTGGCGATGACGGCGAGGTAACGCTCGGGCCGGGTGACCGCGGCCGGCGTGAGCGCACGAAGTTCGTCGACGAACTCGGCGCGGAAGAAGAAGCGCTCGGCCGGGTCGTGGAAGGCGGTCTGCTCGCCGATGTACTTCGCCAGGTCGCGGGCCGGGTCGATGGCGGGGTTCAGCAGCACGGCCGGGCAGCCGAAACGCCCGGCCCCCCCG
>CAZVLY010000153.1:7867-10264 GCA_964628175.1 uncultured Piscinibacter sp.
CCGTCGTCCCGGACGCGACGGAGGCTCACCCGGCGGCCGGGTTGTGGAAGCTGGTCTGCTCGCCGAGGTAACGAGCCAGGTCACGCGCGGGCGCCACGGCCGGGTTGATGAGCAGCGCCCGGCAGTCCAGCCCCTCGGCCACCACGGTGGCATAGAAGCCGCCCAGCGAGCTGCCGATCACGGCCATCGCCGGCGCCGGCCACTGGCGCACGGTGGCCTCGACCATCGCCATCGCTTCGCGCGGCGAGGGCGGCAGCTGCGGGCACCACCAGTGCAGGTCGGGCCGGTTCGCCTGCACCCAGGCCGCCATGCGGCGCGCCTTGGCCGACTGCGGCGAGGATCGGAAACCGTGCAGGTAGAGCAGATGGGTCGGTGGCTTGCGCATGATCAAGGCAGGGCGGGCCCGAGTCTATCGGGCCCGCCTACACTGGGCCTGACAAGACAGCGAAGGAGGCGGGCATGCGAGTGGGCATCCTCACCGGCGGCGGCGACTGCCCGGGATTGAATGCGGTGATCCGCGCGGTGGCGCGCTCGCTCATCCAGCTCGACGGCACCGAGGTGATCGGCATCGAGCAGGGTTTCCTCGGCCTGATCGAACGCCGCGTGCGGCCGCTGGACCTGAACTCGGTGGCCGACATCATGGCCACCGGCGGCACCATCCTGGGCACGCACAACAAGGCCAACCCCTTCGGCTACTTCGGCGCCGGCGGGGCCGACGTGTCGGAGGCCGTCTGCGCCTACGTGCGCGAGCTCGGCCTGGACGCGATCGTCGTCATCGGCGGTGACGGCAGCATGGCCATCGCGAACCAGCTCGCGCAGCGCGGCATCCCGGTCGTGGGTTGCCCGAAGACGATCGACAACGACCTGGAGCACACCGACCGCAGCTTCGGCTTCGACACCGCCGTGGCCATCGTCACCGAGGCGCTGGACCGCTTGCAGACCACCGGCCGCAGCCACGGCCGCGTGATGATCCTCGAAACCATGGGGCGCTACGCCGGCTGGATCGCGCTGCATGCCGGCCTGGCCGGCGGCGCCGACATCATCCTCATCCCCGAGCTGCCTTACCGGCTCGACGAGGTGGCGCGGGTGTGCCGCGAGCGCGAGGCGCGCGAGCACTACACCCTCATCGCCATCGCCGAAGGGGCCCGGCCCGAAGGCGGCCAGCTGACGGTGAAGGAGCGCATCGAGGATTCGCCCGAGCCGATCCGCCTGGGCGGCGTGGGCAACGTGCTGCGCACGCAGCTCGAGCCGCTGGTCGGCTGCGAGGTCCGCACCACCATCCTCGGCCACGTGCAGCGCGGCGGGCCGCCGACGCCCTTCGACCGCGTGCTGGCCACGCAGTACGGCCATGCCGCGGCGCAGCTGGTGGCGCAGGGCCGCTTCAACCGCGTGGTGGTGCTGCGCGGCACGCAGATCGACAGCGTGCCGCTGGCCGACGTGGCCGGCCGCAGCCGCAACGTGCCGCTCGATCACCCGCTGCTGCGCACCGCCTGGGACACCGGCATCTCGACCGGCACCGCCCCGCGCTGATCAGCGCGCCGAGGCGGCGAGCGCCTCGATCAGCTTCGCGTGGATGCCGCCGAAGCCGCCGTTGCTCATGCACAGGATGTGGTCGCCCGGCCGCGCCGCGGCGACCACGCGCGCGACCAGCTTGTCGATGCTGTCGCACACCACCGCCTGCTTGCCCATCGGCGCAAGCGCTTCCTCGGCATTCCAGCCCAGGCCGCCACTGTGGCAGAAGGCGAGGTCGGCCTCTTCCAGCGACCAGGGCAGCTGCGCCTTCATGGTGCCGAGCTTCATGGTGTTGGAGCGCGGTTCGAAGACGGCCAGGATGCGCTCGGTGCCCACCTTGCGGCGCAGGCCATTGACGGTGGTGCGCATCGCCGTGGGGTGGTGCGCGAAGTCGTCGTAGACCTTGATGCGGTTGACCTCGCCGCGCAGCTCCAGCCGGCGGCGCACGTTCTCGAAGCTGGCCAGCGCCCTGGCCGCCACCTCGGGCGACACGCCGACATGCTCGGCCGCGGCGATCGCGGCCAGCGCGTTGAGCTGGTTGTGCTCGCCCAGCAGCGCCCACTCGACCCGCGCGATCTTCAGGCTGCCGCGCAGCACGTCGAAGGCGTGCGGCTCGCCGCGCGCGCGCAGCGCGCCCGGCTCCTCCTTGCGCCCGCCGAAGCGCAGCACCTCGCTCCAGCAGCCCATCGCCAGCACGCGCTGCAGGCTCTCTTCGCGCGCATTGACGACGATGCGGCCCTCGCCCGGCACGGTGCGCACCAGGTGGTGGAACTGCCGCTCGATCGCCGCGAGGTTCTCGAAGATGTCGGCGTGGTCGAGCTCGAGGTTGTTCAGGATGGCCGTGCGCGGCCGGTAGTGCACGAACTTGCTGCGCTTGTCGAAGAA
>CAZVLY010000154.1:0-5687 GCA_964628175.1 uncultured Piscinibacter sp.
AGCCGATGTCGGCGGTGCACCAGAAGACGTCGTTGTCCTTCAGGTCGAAGGTCCACTTGGTGGTCAGCGCGGCATGCAGCAGGTAGCCGCCGGTGCTGTGCTGCACGCCCTTGGGCTTGCCGGTCGAGCCCGAGGTGTAGAGCAGGAACAGCGGGTGCTCGGCACCGACCCACTCCGGCTCGCAGGTGGTGCTCTGCCCGGCGACGACCTCGTGCAGCCACTGGTCGCGCGGCGCGTTCCAGGCGATGTTGCCGCCGGTGCGCTTGTAGACGATGACGTTCTTGACGGCGTCGCAGCCGCCCAGGGCCAGCGCCTCGTCGACGATGGACTTCAGCGGCAGCTGCTTGCCGCCGCGCAGTTGCTCGTCGGCGGTGATCACCATCACCGCGCCGGCGTCGTTGATGCGGTCGCGCAGGCTCTGCGCCGAGAAGCCGCCGAACACCACCGAGTGCGTCGCGCCGATGCGCGCGCAGGCCTGCATTGCGACCACGCCCTCGACGCTCATCGACATGTAGATGACGACGCGGTCGCCCTTCTTGATGCCGCGCGCCTTCAGCGCGTTGGCGAGCTGGCAGGTCTGCGCCAGCAGCGACTTGTACGTGACCTTGGTGACCTTGCCGTCGTCGGCCTCGAAGATGATGGCGGTCTTGTCGCCCAGGCCCTTTTCGACGTTGCGGTCCAGGCAGTTGTAGGAGACGTTGAGCTGGCCGTCCTCGAACCACTTGAAGAACGGCGCGTTGCTCTCGTCGAGCACCTTGGTGAAGGGTTTCTTCCAGCTCACCAGCTCGCGGGCCTGGCGGGCCCAGAAGCCTTCGTAGTCGGACTCGGCCTCGGCGCACAGCTTGTTGTACGCCTCGATGCCGGACACGTGAGCGCCCTTGATGGCGGATTCCGGCGGCGGATACAGGTGGCTGGTGCTCATGAGGTCTCCTGGATGTGATGGTTGAAGCTTTGCCGGGACATTAGGCAGATGCTCTTACGAAGGCCTGACGCCCCACCCCGTCTGTCATGCTACGCAGCCTAGAATCCTGCGCCAACACGAGAGTAACCCCAAGCAATCACCCCATGGCCGCACCCGATACCCCGCCGACCCCCGCTCGCCAGCGGCCTTTGCCCCGGCTGATCTTCGCCAGCCGCTGGCTCCAGCTGCCGCTGTACCTGGGGCTGATCCTGGCCCAGGGCGTCTACGTGTTCCATTTCTGGGTGGAGCTGGTGCACCTGATCGAGGCCGCTTTCGGCAACGCCGGCGCGCTGGAGAAGCTGGTCTCGAGCATCGGCTACAAGAGCGACGTCGCGCCGACCGCGCTGAACGAGACCATCATCATGCTCGTCGTGCTCGCGCTGATCGACGTGGTGATGATCTCCAACCTGCTGATCATGGTGATCGTCGGCGGCTACGAGACCTTCGTGTCGCGGCTGGACCTCGAAGGCCACCCCGACCAGCCGGAGTGGCTCAGCCACGTGAACGCCTCGGTGCTGAAGGTCAAGCTGGCCACGGCCATCATCGGCATCAGCTCGATCCACCTGCTCAAGACCTTCATCAACGCGGCCAACTACACCGACAAGGTGCTCCTGTGGCAGACGGCGATCCACATCGCCTTCCTGCTCTCGGCGATGGCCATCGCGATGACCGACCGGCTGCTGATCATGCCCGCGAAGGATCACTGAGCGCAGCCGACCGCGGCCCGGCCAGCATCAGCGCCACGGCGAGCAGCGCCGAGAGCAGCGAGCCGCCGAGCACGCCGATCTTCAGCTGCGTCTCGTAGACCGGATCCTGGCCCTCGAAGGCCAGGCCGCCGATGAACAGGCTCATCGTGAAGCCGACGCCGCACAGCACGCACACGGCGAAGAACTGTCGCCTCGATGCACCGGCCGGGAAGCTCGCCCCGGCGAGGTGGACGATCAGCCAGGAGGCGCCGAACACGCCGATCGCCTTGCCGACGATCAGGCCGGCGGCGATGCCCAGCGGCACCGACTGGGTCAGCGTCGAGGTGGTGACGCCCTCCAGCGAGACGCCGGCGTTGACGAAAGCGAACACCGGCAGCACCAGGAAGGCCACCCAGGGGTGCAGCGCATGCTCGGTGTCCTCGACCGGCGAGCCGCCGTCGGCGCGGCGCATCGGCACCGCCAGCGCGGTGATCACGCCGGCCAGCGTGGCGTGCACGCCCGACTTGAGCACGCACACCCACACCACCAGCCCGACGATCACGTAGGGCGCGAGGTTCGTGACGCGCGCACGGTTCAGCGCGAACAGCACGGCGATGCCCACACCGGCGGCGGCCAGCATCGTGGCCGAGAGGTTGGCGGTGTAGAACAAGGCGATGACGACGATCGCCCCCAGGTCGTCGATGATCGCCACCGCGGTGAGGAACACCTTCAGCGAGGCCGGCACGCGCGAGCCCAGCAGCATCAGGATGCCCAGCGCGAAGGCGATGTCGGTGGCCGTCGGGATGGCCCAGCCGCGCAACGCCACCGCGTCGCCCCAGTTGATCGCCGCATAGATGAGCGCCGGCACCAGCATGCCGCCCAGGGCCGCGCCGGCGGGCAGCAGCGACTGCTTCAGCGAGGCCAGCTCGCCCTCCAGCATCTCGCGCTTGATCTCCAGCCCGACGAGGAAGAAGAACACCGCCATCCACAGGTCGTTGATCCACAACAGCAGGGGCTTGGACAGCAGCACCGCGCCGGCGAGCTTGAGTTCCAGCCGCAGGTGGACGAAGGATTCGTACCAGGGTCCCAGCGGCGAATTGGCCACGATCAGCGCGGCCAGCGCCGCCAGGCCCAGCACCACGCCGCCGGCCGATTCGGACTGGATGAAACGTCGGATTCCCGTCAGCAAGGTGTCGCCCTCGTTCAGTAAACTCGACCGGATTGTTCCCGAGATCGAATCCCCCTCCCGGACGCCCGCCATGACCACCACCATCCGTTACGCCGACCTCGTCGACAGCGTCGCCGCGGCCCTGCAGTACATCAGCTACTACCACCCGGCCGACTTCATCGAGCACCTGGCGCGCGCCTACGCGCAGGAGCAGAGCCCGGCGGCGAAGGACGCGATCGCGCAGATCCTCACCAACTCGAAGATGTGCGCCGAGGGCCGCCGCCCGATCTGCCAGGACACCGGCATCGTCAACGTGTTCCTGAAGATCGGCATGGACGTGCGCTTCGAGGGCTTCGCCGGCTCGATCGAGGACGCCATCAACGAGGGCGTTCGCCGCGGCTACAACGACCCCGAGAACACGCTGCGCGCGTCGATCGTGGCCGACCCGCAGTTCGATCGCAAGAACACCAAGGACAACACGCCCGCCGTGGTGCACATGAGCGTGGTGCCGGGCAACACGCTGGACGTGCAGGTCGCAGCCAAGGGCGGCGGCAGCGAGAACAAGAGCAAGTTCGTGATGCTCAACCCGAGCGACAGCCTGGTCGACTGGGTGATGAAGACCGTGCCGACCATGGGCGCCGGCTGGTGCCCGCCGGGCATGCTGGGCATCGGCATCGGCGGCACCGCCGAGAAGGCCATGCTGATGGCCAAGGAAGTGCTGATGGATCCGATCGACATGTTCGATCTGAAGAAGCGCGGGCCGCAGAACAAGACCGAGGAACTGCGCATCGAGCTGTGCGACAAGATCAACGCGCTGGGCATCGGCGCGCAAGGCCTGGGCGGGCTGACCACCGTGCTCGACGTGAAGATCGCCATGTACCCGACGCACGCGGCGAGCAAGCCGGTGGCGATGATCCCGAACTGCGCGGCGACGCGCCACGCGCACTTCGTGCTCGACGGCTCCGGCCCGGCCTACATCGACCCGCCCAGCCTGGACCTGTGGCCCGACGTGCAGTGGCAGCCCGACTACAACAAGAGCAAGAAGGTCAACCTCGACACGCTGACGAAGGAGCAGGTGGCCAGCTGGAAGCCGGGCGACACGCTGCTGCTGTCCGGCAAGATGCTCACCGGCCGCGACGCCGCGCACAAGCGCATCCAGGACATGCTGGCCAAGGGCGAGAAGCTGCCGGTGGACTTCACCAACCGCGTCATCTACTACGTCGGCCCGGTCGATCCGGTGCGCGACGAGGTGGTCGGCCCGGCCGGCCCGACCACCGCCACGCGCATGGACAAGTTCACCGAGATGATGCTGGCGCGAACCGGTCTGATCGCGATGGTCGGCAAGGCCGAGCGCGGCCCGGTGGCCATCGAGGCGATCCGCAAGCACCAGAGTGCCTACCTGATGGCGGTGGGTGGCGCGGCCTACCTCGTCGCCAAGGCGATCAAGAAGTCGCGCGTGGCCGGCTTCGCCGACCTGGGCATGGAAGCGATCTACGAGTTCGAGATCCAGGACATGCCGGTGACGGTCGCCGTGGACGCCCTCGGAACCAGCGTGCACGACACCGGCCCGAAGGAGTGGCAGGCGAAGATCGGCAAGATCCCGGTCTCGGCCGCCTGATCAGCCCGCCATCGCGCGCGAGCGCTCGAGCAGCATCTCGCGCTCGCGCTCGTTGCGCGCCAGTGCCGCGGCGCGCTCGAACTCGGCACGCGCCTCCTCGCGGCGGCCGAGCTTGGCCAGCAGGTCGGCGCGCACGCTGGGCAGCCACTGGTACTGCTTGAGCGACGGCTCGTCGGCGAGGGCGTCCACCAGTTCCAGCGCTGCCGCCGGACCGAAGGCCATGCCCACCGCCACCGCGCGGTTGAGCTCCACCACCGGCGAGGGCGACACCTGCGCCAGCGCGTCGTACAGCGCGACGATGCGCGGCCAGTCGGTCTCGTCGGGCGTGCCGGCGCGCGCATGGCAGGCGGCGATGCCGGCTTGCAGCGCATACGGCCCGAGCGAACCGCCGCCCTGCACGCACAGCGCCTCGGCGCGCTCCAGCGCCAGCAGGCCGCGGCGGATCAGCAGCCGGTCCCAGCGGCCGCGGTTCTGGTCCATCAGCAGCACCGGCCGCCCCTGCGCATCGACCCTCGCCGCCGCGCGCGAGGCCTGCAGTTCCATCAGCGCCACGAGCCCGTGCACCTCGGGCTCCGCCGGCGCCAGCTCGGCCAGCACACGGCCCAGGCGCAGCGCCTCGCCGGTCAGCGCAGGGCGCATCCAGTCACCGCCCGAGGTGGCGGTGTAACCCTCGTTGAAGATCAGGTAGATCACCTCCAGCACCGAGGCCAGCCGATCGTGCAGCGCCGGACCGCGCGGCACCTCGAAGGGCACGCGCGCCGCCGACAGCGTGCGCTTGGCGCGCACGATGCGTTGCGCGACGGTGGGCTCGGCAACCAGGAAGGCGCGCGCGATCTCCTCGGTCGACAGGCCGCCGAGCAGCTTGAGCGTCAGCGCCAGGCGCGCCTCGGTGCCGAGCACCGGATGGCAGGCGGTGAAGATCAGGCGCAGCAGGTCGTCGCCGATCTCGTCTTCGCGCGCGGCGTCGAGCGCATCGACGAAGTCGGGCACGACCAGCGCCTGCTGCGCCTCGAGGTCGGCGCCGATCTCGTCGAGCTTCTCGCCCAGGCGCTTGTCGCGGCGCAGCCGGTCGAGCGCGCGGTGTTTCGCGGTGGTCATCAGCCACGCCCCGGGGTTGTCGGGTACGCCATCACGCGGCCAGTGCTCGAGTGCAGCGATCAGCGCGTCCTGCGCCAGTTCCTCGGCCAGGCCGATGTCGCGCACCAAACGCGCGACACCGGCGACGATGCGCGCCGACTCGATGCGCCAGACGGC
>CAZVLY010000154.1:5787-10252 GCA_964628175.1 uncultured Piscinibacter sp.
ACCTCGATCTCGCAGTCGATGCCGGCCGGAAACGGCCGAGGGAAGCGGCGCGACCACTCCAGCGCCTCGTCCGGCGAGCGCACCTGGATGACGGTGTAGCCGGCGATGAGCTCCTGGGTCTCGGCAAAAGGGCCGTCGACCACCACCGGCTTGCCGCTGCCGTATCGCACCCGCCAGCCTTCGGCGCTGGGCTGCAGCCCGCAGGCATCGAGCAGCACGCCGGACTTGGCCAGCTCCTCGTGGAAGCTGGTCATCTCGGCCATCAGGCTCGGGTCGTCGGGGAAGCTGCCGGCCTCGGACATGGCCGTGGCCCGCACGATGATCATGTAGCGCATGTCGGATCTCCTCGCGTCGCCGGCGAGGCCCCCGCCCCGCTCAGCACCACGACGAACGGCCCGGCGCGGTTTCGACGGCGCCCCGGCTCAGTGGGAATCGTCGAAACAGGGTGCCAGCGGCCGCACCTCGACCTGGCACCACTGCGCCGCCGGGCATTCCGCGGCGATGGCCAGCGCCTGCTCGCGGCTGTCCACGTCGATCATGAAGAAGCCGCCGACCATCTCCTTCGCTTCGGCGAAGGGGCCGTCGAGCAAGGTGAGCTTGTCGCCCTGCCGCGCCACGCGCGTGGCCGCGCGTGTCGAGGCCAGCGACTCCACGGCCACCAGCTGGCCGCGTTGCTGAAGCTGCTCGCCGAAGCGGCGCATGCTGTCGTAGGCGGCCTGGCCCTCGGCCAGCGTGCGGGTCGAGCGCTGCCCGGGCGGCTCGACGATCAGGAGCATGAAGCGCATGGGCGCAGATTACCGCAAGTCAATGCGGGCGCGTCAACCGCGCGGATGGTGCTGCGCGTGCAGCGACTTCAGCCGCTCGCGCGCCACGTGGGTGTAGATCGTCGTCGTGGAGATGTCGGCGTGGCCGAGCAGCATCTGCACCGCGCGCAGGTCGGCGCCGTGGTTGAGCAGGTGCGTCGCGAAGGCGTGGCGCAACGTGTGCGGCGACAGTGGCACGTGCACGCCGCCCCGCAGCGCATGCGCCTTGATGAGCTTCCAGAACATCTGCCGCGTCATCGCGCCGCCGCGGCCGGTGACGAACAGCGCGTCGCTCGCCTGGCCGTGCAGGATCTCGCCACGGGCCGTCGCGAGGTAGCGCTCCAGCCAGACCCGAGCCTCCTCCCCGAAGGGAACGAGTCGCTCTTTCGAGCCCTTGCCGGTGACGCGCAGCGCGCCGTCGGTCAGGCCCAGGTGCACGGTCTTCAGCGTGACCAGTTCGCTGACGCGCAGGCCGCTGGCGTACATCAGCTCGAGCATGGTGCGATCGCGCAGGCCCAGCGGCGTGTCGACATCGGGGGCGGCGAGCAGCGCCTCGACCTGCGTCTCGCTGAGCGTCTTGGGCACGCGCAGCGGTTGCCGCGCGGCCAGCAGCTTGAGCGTCGGGTCGGCCTGCACGAGATGCTCGCGCAGCGCCCAGCGGAAGTAGCGCTTGAAGACGGTCAGGCGCCGGTTCGACGAGGTCGCCTTGCTGCCGGCGTGGCGCGCCACCGCGTAGGCGAGCAGGTCGGCCTCGGTGGTCTGGTTGATCGAGCGCGCCTGCGTGCGCGCCAGCCAGTCGGCGTACAGGCCGAGGTCGCGCCGGTAGGCCGCCAGGGTGTTGGCGGCCAGGCCGTCCTCGATCCACAGCGCGTCGGCGAAGCGGTCGATGGCCTCGGCGCTGGCCTCAGGCGCGCTCACTGGCCGGGCTCACTCCAGCGCGAGCTTCTGCGCCGCCACGACCTTCTTGTAGACCGCCAGCTCGGCGGCGATCTGCGCGGCGAACTCCTCCGGCGTGTTGGCCACGATCAGCGAACCGGTGTCCTCGATGCGCTTCTTCACTGCCGGGTCTTCCAGCGTCTTCTTCACCGCGCTGGAGATCTTCTCGACGACCTCCTTCGACAGGCCCTTGGGCCCGTAGATCCCGTAGTAGGCCATGCGGTTCACCGGCTCCAGGCCGACTTCCTTGAAGGTCGGCACATTGGGCAACTGCGACAAGCGCGCAGGAGCCGCCACCACGATCGGGATCAGCCGGCCGTCCTTGATGAAAGGCAGCGCCGAGGGCAGGTTGTCGAAGATGATCGGCACCTGGCCGGCCACCGTGTCGTTCAGCGCCGGGCCGGCGCCGCGGTACGGGATGTGCGTGATGAAGGTGCCCGAGAGGTTCTTGAACAGCTCGGTCTGCAGGTGGCCGATGCCGCCGGTGCCCGAGCTCGCGTAGCTGTACTTGCCCGGGCTCTTCTTCAGTTCGGCGAGAAAGCCCTTGTAGTCGCGCGCCGGGAAGCTCGGGTGCACCGCGATCACGTTCGGCGTGGCCGCCACGTTGATGATCGGCGTGAAGTCGGTCAACGGGTTGTACGGGATCTTCGGGTTGATCGCTGGGTTGGCCGCCGTGGTCGACACCGTGGCCATACCGACGGTGTAGCCGTCCGGTGCCGCCTTCGCCACCTCGTTGGCGCCCACCGAGCCGCCGCCGCCGGCCTTGTTCTCGACCACCAGCGTCTGGCCGAGCGGGCCGGAGATCTTCTCGGAGACCACGCGCGCGACGATGTCGGTGGTGCCGCCGGGGGCGAAGGGCACGACCAGGCGCACCGGCTTGGTCGGGTAGGCCTGCGACCAGGCCAGCGGCGAGGCGGCCACGAGCAAGAAGGTGATCGAAACCGTCAGGGTGCGGCGTTGCATGGGCGGGTTCTCCAGTCAGGGGATGGGGAAAGTGTAGGCGGGCGCGCTCAGGCCGAGCCGAGCAGCCCTGCCTTGAGCTTGGTGTCCACCGGGCGCGTGCCGATGAAGATCTTGAGCAGGCCGGCATAGAGGTCCTCGCCAGGCAGCGCCTCGCCCTTGGCGACGCCGTTCAGGCTGAGCACGAGGCCGCGCGAGGGCAGGTAGTCGAGGTCGACCACGTCGCCCTTCCTGAGCTTGACCAGGGCGTTGACCATTGCGTCGAACTTGGCCATGCGCTCGGTCAGCGCGGCGAACTCGGCTTCGCTGAGGTTTCGCTTCATGCCCTTGTCGAAAGCCTTGACGAATTCCTTCGACTCGACCTCGACCATCATCTTCATGCGGATGCGCTTGGGCCCCTTGACGGCGACCACGGCCTCGGGCGTCGACGCCTTCTGCGCGATGTAGAGCCCCGCCGCATACCCCTTCAGCCAGGCCACCGCACGAAACCCGACGCCGTTGAGCACGAGTTCGGTGTCGGCCAAGCGGATGCGGTCGTCGAACTGCTGGCCGTCGATGACGACGGCATGCGCGGCCACGGCGGCGCACAGCAACCAGGGCAGGCACAGGGCTCGAACGGTACGCATCAAGGTCGGTGGCATGGGAAAGGCTCCTCGCAGGGCCTCAACGCCCATCGTGCCTGCGGCGACGACAGGGTGGCGTGTGGGAAGTACGAACAGGGTCGTCCCTGATCGCGACGAGGCGGCTGGCACACTCGCATCATGCCCGACGCCTTGCTGCTGCTGCCCGATTTCACCCTCATCGTGATCGGCTGGGCGCTGTGCCGCCACACGCCGCTGAACCGCAGCGTGTGGGACGGTGTCGAGCGCCTGGTCTACTACCTGCTGTTCCCGGCGCTGCTGTTCAGCGCCATCCTGCGCCATCCGATGCAACCTTCGTCGGCGGCCACGCTGGCCGCCTGCGGGCTGGCGGTGGTGGGGCTGGGCGTGGCGCTGGCCTACGCGCTGCGCCTGTGGCCCGGCGTCGACGCGCGGCTGCACGCCTCGGGCGCCCAGGTGTCGTTCCGCTTCAACTCCTACGTGGCGCTGGCGCTGGCCGAGCGGCTCGCGGGCACGCAGGGCGTGGCCTGGGTGGCGCTGCTCGTGGCGCTGTGCGTGCCGGTGTGCAACATCGCGGCGGTGTGGCCGCTGGCGCGGCACGGCGGCCAGGGCTTCCTGCGCGAGCTGGCGAAGAACCCGCTGATCGTCAGCACCGCGGCCGGCCTGCTGTGCAACTTGCTGGGCCTGCGCCTGCCCGAGCTGGTCAGCACCACGCTCGGGCGCATCGGCGCGGCCGCCCTGCCGCTGGGCCTGATGGCGGTGGGTGCGGGGCTGACCTTCGGTGGCCTGAAGCGCGCACCGGTGCTGGCCGCGGCGCTGCTGTCGATCCGCCACGCGATCCTGCCCGCCGTGGCCGTGGCCCTGGTGATCGTGCTGCAGATGCCGCCACCGCAGCAGGCGGTGGTGGTGGCCTTCGCGGCGCTGCCCACCGCGTCGAGCGCCTACGTGCTGGCCGCGCGCATGGGCGGCGACGGCAGCTTCGTGGCCGGGCTGGTGACGCTGTCGACGCTGATCGGCATGGTCGCCCTGCCGCTGACGCTGCTGGCGCTGAAGGCGCTGGCCTGAATCAGCCGGCTGCGGCCGATTGCGATCATCGGTGTTCCGCTCTGCGCGCGACGGGCATGGTCGCAGGTCGACGGCGGTACCCGCGTTCTCCGGCCCACGCTC
>CAZVLY010000155.1:0-10247 GCA_964628175.1 uncultured Piscinibacter sp.
GAGCTGAACCACTTGTCGAACTGCGCGCGGATGATGGTGTAGCGGTTGTACGGCGGCTTGTTGTAGTCGTCGCTGCGGTAGTGCGTGCCGACGAAGCTGTTGTCGTCGAGCACCCAGATGCGCTGCTCGATGACGTGCCGCTCCAGCGGCGCCTCGTCGCGGAAGTCGGGGATGACCTTTTCCAGCGCGTCGGCGTAGAGGATCGCGCCCTGCACGTTCTTGCTGCCCGGGTACTCGCCGCGCTCGATCTGCAGCACCTTCAGGCCCGCCTTGGCCATCGTGTACGCGGCGGTGTTGCCCGAAGGCCCGGCACCGACCACGATCGCATCGAACTTCTCTGCCATGTCGTGCTCCTTGGGTTACGCGACCTTGCGGATGCGCTTGTCCAGGTGCGTGCGGAACGCCTGGGTCAGCACGGGCAGCACCTGCATCGCGTTGCCGACGATGCCGTAGTGCGCGAAATCGAAGATCGGCGCGTTCGGGTCGGTGTTGATCGCCACGATCACATCCGAGCCCTCCATGCCCACGCGGTGCTGGATGGCGCCGCTGACGCCCGCGGCGATGTACAGCTTGGGCCGCACCGTCTTGCCGGTCTGGCCGACCTGCCGCTCGGCCTCGGCCCAGCCGGCCTGCACCACCGCGCGGGTGGCGCCGACCTCGGCGCCGAGCACACGCGCCAGGTCCCACACCATCTTGAAGTTGTCGGCGTTCTTCAGCCCCTTGCCGCCGGCGATGATCACGTCGGCGTAGGCCAGGTTCACCGTGTTGCGGTTGGCGTCGGGGATGAAGTCGAGCAGCTTGGTGACGATGTCGGTCTCGACCATGCCCAGCGGCATCTCGACGATGTCGCCGCTGCGCGATTCGTCGCGCCGCGGCAGCTGCATCACGCGCGGCCGCACGGTGGCCATCTGCGGCCGGTAGGCCAGCGTCATGATCGTGCACAGCAGCGAGCCGCCGAAGGTCGGCCGCGTCGCCGCCAGCGCGCGGCCGTCGATGTTCAGCTCGGTGCAGTCGGCGGTCAGGCCGGTGCCCAGCGTGGTGGCCACCGAGCCGGCGAGGTCGCGGCCCATCGCGCTGGCGCCCAGCAGCATGATCTCCGGCTGGTGCGTGTTGACGAGGTCGGTCAGCCCCTTGGTGAAGGGCTCGTTGCGGTAGCCCTTGAGCACCGGGTCGCGCATCACGTAGCAGCGGTCGGCGCCGTAGGAGTAGGCCTCCTTCGCGTAGGCGTCCAGCGGCTCGTCCGGCCCGCCGAGGATCACGCCGGCCACCTGCACCTGCAGCTTGTCGGCCAGCTTGCGCGCCTCGCCCATCAGCTCCCAGCTCACCGGGTTGACATGGCCGCGATCGTGTTCGACGAAGACCCAGACATGCTTGTAGGACTTCAGGTGCTCCGGCAGCTCGGTGTTTCTTCCGGCGCGGCCGGCGGCCTTCGGAACGGCGGGGACGGCAGGCTTGGCGGCTTCGCTCATGGTGCGTTCTCCTTCAGGCCGAGAGGCGCTCCACCAGCTCCGCCTCGATCTGCGGGTGCGTGGTGAAGATCTTCTGCAGCAGGTTCAGCGTCACGTCCTGCGGGTTGCTGTCGGCCACCACCTGCATGTCGGCCTTCTCGGTGCGCGGCGTCGGGCCGAACACCTTGCTGACGATGGTGGGCGAGCCCTTCAGGCCGATCTTGGAGACGTCCTCGATGCCGGCGTCGTCCTTGTTCCACTTGCGCACCGGGAAACGGCCGGCGCGCAGCATGTCGTCCAGGCTGGCGAAGCGCATCTCGTTGGTGCCCTCGAGCATGGTGATCAACGAGGGCAGCGTGGTGTCGAGCAGCTGCACGCCGCCTTCGGCGCGGCGCTCCACCTTGAGCCGGCGCGCGTCGAGGTCGACCTCGACGATCTTGCTCACATACGTCAGCAGGTTCAGTCCGAGCCGCTTGGCGATGCCGGGGCCGACCTGCGCGGTATCGCCGTCGATGGTCTGCTTGCCGGTGAAGACCAGGTCCACCGCCTGCTCCTGGCCGATCTTGCGGATCGCCGCGGCCAGCGCGTAGCTGGTCGCCAGCGTGTCGGCGCCGGCGAAGGCGCGGTCGGTGACGAGCACCGCGTCGGTGGCGCCGAAGCTGATGCACTTGCGCAGCGAGTCCTCGGCCTGCGGCGGGCCCATGCACAGCATGGTGACGCGGCCGCCGAACTGGTCCTTCAGGCGCAGCGCCTCTTCCAGCGCGAACAGGTCGTAGGGGTTGACGATCGCCGGCACCCCCTGGCGCATGATGGTGTTGGTGACCGGGTGGACGCGGATCTGCGCCGAGTCGGGCACCTGCTTGATGCAGACGACGATGTGCATGGTGGGCTCCCTGGAAGAGGCTCAGGCGGCGCGCTGCACGCGCCGGTCGGCCAGGCTGTCGCGCAGCGAGGCCAGCTGCACGTGCTGCGTGCCGTCGGCGTCCTGGAACACCTTGAAGACCTTCTCGCGCGCCGGCGTGGACTGCACGAAGTCCTGGTAGGCCTGCGCGAGCAGCTCGCGGTAGCGCTTGAAGAGATCGACTTCGCCCAGCCCCGACAAGCCCTCGGACTTGTGCAGGTACTGGTAGAAGCGCTTGAGGATGTGCAGGCGGTTCACCTGCACGACGCGCTCGTCGAAGGGCACGGCGAAGAAGGCGAAGAAGTCCTCCGCGCTCGACAGCGCCTTGAGTCGGTCGGTCAGGCTGTCCATGTCGTCTCCTTGTCGAAGTAGAAGCGGAGCAGTTCCGCGTCGGTGGGGGCCCGCTTGGTGGCCGACACATGCGATCGGATGGCGTCGAGCAGCCGCTGCGCCTGGCCCGCGTCGAGCTGCATGCCCAGCCGCGCGTAGGCGTCGCGCACGCCATGCGAGCCCGAGTGCTTGCCGAGCACCAGCGAATGCTCGCGGCCGAGTTCTTCGGGTTGGAAGGCCTCGTAGTTGCCGCGGTCCTTCAGCAGCCCGTCGACGTGGATGCCCGACTCGTGGGTGAACACCGCCGCGCCGACGATGCTCTTGCCCGCCGCCACCGGCCGGCCCGAGGCCGAGGCCACGAGCTGCGAGATGCGCGGCAGCCGCGTCGTGTCGATGCCGCAGTCCACGCCGTAGAGATGCCGCGCGGCCATCACCACCTCTTCGAGTGCGGCGTTGCCGGCTCGCTCGCCCAGGCCGTTGACGGTGGTGCTGGCGTGCGTGGCGCCGGCCAGCACCGCGGCCAGCGTGTTGGCGGTGGCCAGGCCGAGGTCGTTGTGGGCATGCATCTCGATGCCGATGTCGATTTCGCGGTACAGGCGGCCGATGCGGTCGTGGGTGGTGAAGGGCTCGAGCAGGCCCAGCGTGTCGGCGTAGCGCACGCGCACGGCGCCGCGCGCCTGCGCCAGCTGCGCGGCGCGCACCAGGAAGTCGGGGTCGGCGCGCGAGGCATCCTCGAAGCCGACGCTGACGGTGGCGCCGGCATCGGCCGCGCGGTCGACGAAGCGGCGCAGGGTGTCGAGCACCCAGGCGCGGTCGCGGCCGAGCTTGCGTTCGATCTGGATGTCCGACACGCTGATCGACAGGTGCACGATGTCGGCGTCGCAGCGCAGCGCGGCGGCGAGGTCGGCGTCGGTCATGCGCGCCCAGACCATGGTGCGCGCGTGCTTCACCGAGGCGGCGATCTCGCGGATCAGCTCGACCTCGCGTGCGCCCATCGCCGGGATGCCGATCTCCATCTCCGGCACGCCGGCCGCATCGAGCGCGCACGCGATGGCGAGCTTCTCGCCGTCGGTGAAGGCCACGCCCGCGGTCTGCTCACCGTCACGCAGGGTCGTGTCGTTGATGCTCAGTCGGGGTGTCGCATCGCGATCGCTTTGCACGGCAGGCTCCAGGGTTCCTGGCCTGCCTTCCGCAATCGCTGTGCCATGCCGCGCGAAACCGCTAAGTGCCTGTCGCGCAACGACAAACCCGCTTCAGCTCGATCCCTTCGAGGGCTGTGCGCTTTGTCGCAATGCCGACATCGCGCGCCCGGCCTACAGCGAGTGGCTGAGGATCCTGAAGTCCGGGTCCTCGTGGAAGGGCTTCTCGCCGAAGCCCAGCGACCTCATCAGCTTGAGCATGGCGGGGTTCTTCGCCAGCACCAGGCCCTCGATCTCGGACAGGCCCTTCTCGCGCGCCACTTCCATGATGCTTTCCATCAGCCGCGAGCCCAGGCCCTTGCCGCTGAAGTCGTCGGCCACCACCAGCGAGAACTCGCAGCTGGTCTGGTCGGGGTTGGTGATGTAGCGCGACACGCCGATGATGCGTTCGGTCTCGCTGATCACGCCCTGCGCGTCGGCCTTGCGTTCCTTGTACACCGCCACCAGCGCCATCTCGCGGTCGTAGTCGATCAGCGTGAAGCGCGCCAGCATCGCCGGCGACAGCTCCGACAGCGAGGAGATGAAGCGGAAGTAGCGGCTCTCGGGGGAGAGCCCGCGCACCAGCGCCTGCAGCATCTGCGCGTCGTCGGGGTGGATCGGGCGCACCGTGTACTGGCCACCGCCGCGCATCGGCCACAGACGCTCGTAGCGCGCCGGGTAGGGCAGGATGGCCAGGTGGTGGTAGCGGCCCGAGTGGTCGCCCGCGTTCGAGACCGCGTGGCCGATGACGATGCGCGCATCGACCGCCACCGCGCCGGACTCGTCGACGATGATCGGGTTGATGTCCATCTCGCGCAGCTGCGGCAGCTCGCAGACCATCTCCGAGACGCGCAGCAGCACCTGCTCGAGCGCCTCCATGTCGACGGCACTGGCGCCGCGCCACTCGGCCAGCGTCTCGGCCACGCGCGCGCGCTCGATCAGCCGGCGCGCCAGGAACTGGTTCAGCGGCGGGAGCTCCATCGCGCGGTCGTCGATCAACTCGATCATCGTGCCGCCGGCGCCGAACATGATCACCGGGCCGAACGGATCGTCGTTGACCAGGCCGACACAGACCTCGCGGCCGCGCCGCGCGCTGGCCATCTTCTGCACCGTCACGCCGTTGATGCGCGCCTGCGGCTGCAGCCGCGCCACCCGCTGCACCATGTCGGTGTAGGTGTCGCGCGCACCGGTCGCGTTCATGATGTTCAGCGCCACGCCCTGCACGTCGGACTTGTGGCTGATGTCGGGCGAGTCGATCTTCAACGCCACCGGGAAACCCAGCTGCGAGGCGATCATCATCGCCTCGTTGGCACTGCGGGCCAGCACCGTGTTGGTGACCGGGATGTGGAAGCACGAGAGCAGCGTCTTCGACTCCATCTCGGTGAGCACGTTGCGGCGCTCGGCGAGCACGCTCTCGATGACCAGCCGCGCGCCCTCGATGTCGGGCTGGGCCAGCGCCGTCAGCGGCGGCGGCGTCTGCTGCAGCAGCAGCTGGTTCTGGTAGAACGAGGCGATGTTGCCGAAGGCCCCGACCGCCGCCTCCGGCGTGCGGAAACCGGGAATGCCGGCCTCGTTCAGCAGCTCGCGCGCCTCGCCCACCGAGGCGTCACCCATCCAGCACGACAGCAGCGGCTTGCCGACCGATTGCTTGATGTCGATCAGCGCCCGCGCCATGCCCACGGCATCGGCGCCGACCTTGGGCGAATAGATCGTCAGCACGCCGTCGATCTGGGCGTCGCGTGCAGCGGTCTCGATGGCCGCGCGATAGTGCTCGGGGCCGGCCTCCTCGGACAGGTCGATCAGGTCCGACAGTGTGGCCAGGGCCGGCAGCTGCGGCTTCAGCGCCGCCTGCGTCTGCGGCGACAGCCGGCCCAGGTGCAGGTGGATCTCGTTGACCCAGTCGGCCGCCAGCACGCCCGGCCCGCCGCCGTTGGTGACGATGGCCAGCCGCCGGCCCACGGGCCGATAACGCGAGGCCAGGCACTTGGCGGCGGAGAACAGCTCGACGAAGGAGCGCACGCGCACCGCGCCGGCACGGCGCAGCGCCGCATCGAACACCTCGTCGCTGCCGACGATGGTGCCGCTGTGCGTCTGCGCGGCGGCATTGCCGGCTGGCTTGCGGCCGGCCTTGAGCACCACCACCGGCTTGGCGTTGGCCGCCATGCGCAGCGCGCTCATGAAGCGGCGCGCGTCGGCGATGCCTTCGAGGTAGACGATGATGCTGTGCGTCTGCGGGTCGTTGGCGAAGAAGTCGAGCACCTGCGCGATGTCCAGGGCGGTGTGCGGCCCGAGCGAGACGACCGACGAGAAGCCGACGGCGTTGTTGCTCGCCCAGTCGAGCATCGAGGTGGTCAGCGCGCCCGACTGCGACACCAGGGCCAGCGACCCGGCGCGGGCCATCGGGCCGGTGGCGCTGGCATTGAGCTGCAGCTTCGGGCGCTGCAGGCCGAGGCAGTTGGGCCCGAGCAGGAACACGCCTTCGCGGCGAGCGATCTTCTTCAGCTCGGCCGCGTGGTCGGCGTCGATGCCCGCGGAGATGACCAGCGCCGAGCGGCAGGTCATGCGGCCAGCCACCTCCAGCGCGGCGGCCACGTCCTGGGGCGGCAGCGCGATGATGGCCAGGTCGGCCCGCGCCTGGGCCAGGTCGGCCAGCGTGCCGGTGTCGTGGATGTCGAGGAACTGCAGGCTGCCGCTGTAGGTCTGCGTGCTCAGGGCCTGCCGCAGGGCCCGCGCCTGCGCGGTCTGGCCTGCGGGATCGTCGGCCGAACCGCAGAAGACGATGATCGATTCGGGGGCGAAAAGCGGCGTGAGGTAGTGTTTGTCCATGGGATAGGGAGCCAGCCTCTGCTGGGGTACGCCGCCAGTGTGGCCCGTCCGCGTGTCGATACCTTGACGCAGGGCAGTGCAGCAGCGTCGGACTTCGGCAAGTCGCGCTTCGCGCCGACTTTTTCACACCGGCGTGGCCGGGTTCAGGCTTCGCGGGCGTGGTTGCGCGAGAAGCGGGGCAGCTCGATCACCAATTCGGTGCCTTTGACGCGCACGCAGCACGACAGGCGCGACTGCGCGTCGAGGCCCCAGGCGTCGTCGAGCTGGTCTTCCTCTTCCTCGTCGGGCGGGGCGACGAACTCCGCGCCGCTGCGCAGGTGCACATGGCAGGTCGCGCAGGCGCAGACCTTTTCGCAGGCGTGTTCGATGGCGATGCCGTGGCCGAGCAGTTCGTCGACCAGCTTGCGGCCCTGGCGCGCCTCGAAGGTCAGCCCCTGAGGGCACAGCTCGGCATGCGGCAGCACACGCACCTGCGTGGTCGGCCGCGGTGGGACGGGTCCGGACATCAGGCTGCCAACTGATCCACGCGCTGACCCGACAAGGCCTGTCGCACCCGCGCGTCCATGCGCTTCCCGGCAAACGGCGTCGTGGCACGGTTCAGCGCCTCGGTGGCATCCCGCAGGGCCACCCTCAGCCCCTTGTGCTCGTCCAGCGAGGTGCCCTCGCCTTCGGCACATTGCTCCAGCAGATCCGCCACCGCCTGCATCGCGTTCAGGATGTCGAGCTGCTCGCGCGGCTGCAACAGCTGGTCGCCGTCCTCGTGCAGCGCCGCCTCGGTGGCGTCGAGCAGGCGGCGTGCGTCGACCTCGGCCTCGCGCAGCATGCGCGCGGCGGCATCGGCTTCGGCACTGCCCATCGCGTCCATCAGCATGCCGGCCACCGCGTCGGGCGCCAGGCCGTAGCTCGGCTTGACCTCCACCTGCGCCTGCACGCCGCTGGTCAGCTCCACGGCGCTGACGGACAGCAGCCCGTCCGCATCGATCTGGAAGCTCACGCGGATGCGCGCCGCGCCCGCCACCATCGCCGGGATGCCGCGCAGCGTGAAGCGCGCCAGCGAGCGGCATTCGCTGACCAGCTCGCGCTCGCCCTGCACGACGTGCAGCGCCATCGCCGTCTGGCCGTCCTTGAAGGTGGTGAAGTCCTGCGCGCGTGCGGTCGGGATGCTGCTGTTGCGCGGGATGATCTTCTCGACCAGGCCGCCCATCGTTTCCAGCCCGAGCGACAGCGGGCTCACGTCGAGCAGCAACAGTTCGCCACCGTCCACACCCAGGCCGGCGCGGTTGCCGGCCAACTGGTCGGCCTGGATGGCCGCGCCCAGCGCCACGGCCTGGTCGGGGTCGATGCCGGTGAAGGGCTCGTGGCCGAACAGGCGCTTGACCGCCGCCCGCACCTGCAGCATGCGGGTGGAGCCGCCGACGAGCACCACGCCGTTGACTTCGCCCGGCCTGAGCTTCGCATCGCGCAGCGCGCGCTTGACCGGCCCCATCGTGCGCTCGACGAGGTCCTGCGTGATGTCGTCGAAGAGCACGCGGTCCACCGTCAGCGCCTCCAGCGTGCCGTCGGCACGGCGGCAGCTCATGCGCACCTCGAGGCGGTCGGTCAGCGCCTCCTTGGCGGCGCGCGCCGCGGCGTGCAGCGCGCCGATGTCCTGCGCGCCCCAGTCGTCGCCGGTGGCGGCGGCGAACCAGGCGGCCAGGCGGTGGTCGAAATCGTCGCCGCCGAGCTGCGGGTCGCCGCTGGTGGCGATCACCTCGAACACCTCGCGCATCAGTCGCAGGATCGACACGTCGAAGGTGCCCCCGCCGAGGTCGTAGACGACGTAGATGCCTTCGTCGGCATGGTCCAGCCCGTAGGCCACGGCCGCGGCGGTGGGTTCGTTGAGCAGGCGCAGCACGTTCAGGCCAGCCTTCGCGGCGGCGTCCTTGGTGGCCTGGCGCTGCGCATCGTCGAAGTAGGCCGGCACGGTGATGACGGCGCCGACCAGCGGCCCGCCCAGCGCCGCTTCGGCACGTTCGCGCAAGGCGCGCAGCACCTCGGCGCCGATGTCCACCGGGCTCCTCAGTCCGTGGCGCGTGCGCACGCCGACCGCGCTGTCGGACAGCGCCTCGACGGCGTAGGGAAAGGTGCCGGCCCGAACGTCCGTCAGCGCGCGGCCGATCAGCCGCTTCGACGAGGCGATGGTGTTGCCCGGGTCCTCCGCGGCGCGCTCGCGTGCGGCATCGCCGACCAGCACCTGGTCTTCGTCGCCGTAGTGAACCACCGAGGGCAGCAGCAGGCGGCCGGCCTCGTCGGCCAGCACCGTGGGCACGGCGCTGCGCACCGTGGCCACCAGCGAGTTGGTGGTACCCAGGTCGATGCCCACCGCCAGGCGGTGCTGGTGCGGCGCCGCGGCGCGGCCCGGTTCGGCGATCTGCAGGAGTGCCATCGCCTTCGTCCCGGCTAGACCGCGAACGACTCGCCGCAGCCGCAGGTGGCGCTGGCGTTCGGGTTGTTGAACTTGAAGCCTTCGTTCAGGCCCTCGCGCACCCAGTCGAGCTGCGTGCCGTCGATCATCGGCAGGCTCTTCGCGTCGACGAGCAGCTGCACGCCTTCGCTCTCGAAGCTCAGGTCCTCGGCGGCCGGCGCGTCGGCGAATTCCAGCGCGTAGGCGTAGCCCGAGCAGCCGCTGGTCTTGATGGCCACGCGCAGGCCCACGCCGCCGCCGCGCTTCTGCAGCGCCTTGCGGATCTGGTTGGCCGCCTTGGGCGTCACGGTGACCGACATGGCGAGCTCCTTCAGACGGAGAACGAACTGCCGCAGCCGCAGGTGCTGGAGGCGTTCGGGTTGCGGATCACGAAGCGCGCGCCTTCCAGGTTGTCTTCGTAATCGATCTCGGCGCCCATCAGGTACTGCAGGCTCATCGCGTCGACCACCACGGTGATCGGGCCGCGTTCGACGCGCACGTCGTCTTCCTTCTTCTCGTCGTCGAAGGCGAAGCCGTACTGAAAGCCCGAGCAGCCGCCGCCGGTGACGAAGATGCGCAGCTGCAGCGCCGGGTCGCCCTCTTCGGCGAGCATCTCGGCGACCTTGCCGACCACCGTCTCGCTGATCTTGATCGGCGCTTCGCCCTCGGGCAGCACCGGCGGGATGAAGCTGCCGGCCGCCGCCGGGCCGGAGCTGGCGCAGGACGAGGCGGCGTGGCCTTGGGATTGGCAAGCGGACATGAGGTTCTCCTGATGGAAGGGAGGGTCAGGCCGCCTTGGCGACCGGGGCGCAGGCGGGTTGTTCGAGCAGATTCACGCCGGCGTCGTGGCGCGAGCGGTAGTCGGACACCGCGGCCTTGATCGCGTCCTCGGCGAGGATGGAGCAGTGGATCTTCACCGGCGGCAGCGCCAGCTCCTCGGCGATGGCGGTGTTCTTGATGGCCAGCGCCTGGTCCAGCGTCTTGCCCTTGACCCATTCGGTGACCAGCGAGCTCGAGGCGATCGCCGAGCCGCAGCCGTAGGTCTTGAACTTCGCGTCCTCGATCACGCCGGTGGCCGGGTTGACGCGGATCTGCAGCTTCATCACGTCGCCGCAGGCCGG
>CAZVLY010000156.1:0-10185 GCA_964628175.1 uncultured Piscinibacter sp.
CCATCTGCGTGGGCAATTTGTCCATCAGGCTCGACAGACCGCCCATCTGCTTCATCTGCTGGATCTGGGCCAAGAAGTCGTTCAGGTCGAAGCCCGCGCCGCTCTTGACCTTCTCGGCCAGCTTCTGCGCCGCGGCCATGTCCACCCCGGCCGTCACCTGCTCGACCAGCGCCACGATGTCGCCCATGCCCAGGATGCGGCCGGCGTGGCGTTCGGCGTCGAACACCTCCAGCCCGTCGATCTTCTCGCTGGTGCCGGCAAACTTGATCGGCGCGCCGGTGATCTGGCGCACCGAGAGCGCAGCGCCCCCGCGCGAGTCGCCATCGGTCTTGGTCAGGATGATGCCGGTCAACGGCAGGGCTTCCTTGAACGCTTTGGCCGTATTCGCCGCGTCCTGACCCTGCATCGCGTCCACGACGAACAGGGTTTCGACCGGCTTGAGCTCAGCATGGAGTTCGCGGATTTCCTGCATCAGCGCCTCATCGATCGCCAGCCGGCCCGCGGTATCAACCAGCAGCACGTCGAAATAGTGTTTGCGCGCGTAATCGATGGCCGCGCGTGCGATGTCCAGCGGCTTCTGGTCCGGCGTGCTCGGGAACCATTCGGCACCGGCCTGCGCGGTCACGGTCTTGAGCTGCTCGATCGCTGCCGGGCGGTACACGTCGCCCGAGACGGTCAGCACCTTCTTCTTGCGCTTCTCGATCAGGTGCTTGGCCAGCTTGGCGGTGGTGGTGGTCTTGCCCGCGCCCTGCAGGCCGGCCATCAGGATGACCGCCGGGGGCTGTGCGGCCAGGTTGATCTCGGCCACGCCCTCGCCCATGGTCGCGGCCAGTTCGCGGTTGACGATGCCCACCAGCGCCTGGCCCGGGGAGAGCGACCCCACCACCTCCGCGCCCAGCGCCTTGTCCTTGACGCGGGCGATGAAGTCGCGCACCACGGGCAGGGCGACGTCGGCCTCGAGCAGCGCCATGCGCACCTCGCGCAGCATCTCCTGGACGTTGCTCTCGGTGATGCGAGCCTGCCCGCGCATCGTCTTGACGGCGCGACTCAGGCGTTCGGTGAGGGTGGAGGCCATGGGCGGGCGCGACCCGGAAGCGGGGAGCGCGAAAGTACACTGTGGCCATGATTTTATCGTTCGGTCCCGATGCGACCCCGGCTTCACCCCTGGCCTGGGCGCTGGCTCTGCCCACCTTGGCTGCATTGGGCGGATACCTCGTCGCCGCGTTCATCGGCGAGGCGCGCGAGTCGGCGATCCGCGCGGCCGTGCTCGCCGGCTGGCTGGGGCACGCGCTGGCGATCCTGGTGGACATCACCGGCCTGGGCTCCGGGGAGGCCGGCGCGCGCTTCGGCTTCGCGCCCGCACTCTCGGTCACGGTGTGGCTGGTGCTCGCCGTCTATGCGATCGAAAGCCGCTTTGTGCCCCTGACCGGCGTGCGTCGCACGCTGGCGCTTCTGGGTGCGGTGGTGGTGGTGCTGGCATGGGTCTTTCCGGGTGAGTTCCGCCCGAACGCGGTGTCGCGCTGGGCGCCCCTGCACTGGGTGCTGGGCATTGCGTCCTACGGCCTGTTCGGCGCGGCGGTGCTGCATGGCGCGATGCTCAACCGCGCCGAGCACCAGATGCGCCAGCGGGCTGCCGCCGCGCCCTCGAGCGGCATGCCGCTGCTGCGGCTGGAACGGCTGACCTTCCGCTTCGTCGGGGCCGGTTTTGTCGTCCTGTCGGCGGCGCTGCTGCTGGGCGCATGGTTCGCCAACCCGTGGCGGTGGGATCACAAGACGGTGCTGTCGATGCTGGGCTGGGTGATCTTCGCCGCGCTGCTGGCCGGTCGAAGGGCGTTCGGCTGGCGGGGTCCGCAGGCCACGCGCTGGCTGTACGGTGGCGCGGCCTTGCTGCTGCTGGCCTATGTCGGTTCGCGCTTCGTGTTCGAGATCCTGCTGCAGCGCGCGCCGCCGAATTGAGCGCCGACCCCCATGAAGTTCATCATCCTGATCCTGGCCGTGCTGGCGCTCGTCTGGCTGATCCGCGGCGCCCGCGGCCGTGTCGCAGCGCCGCCGGCCAAACCGGCGACCCCGACGGAGCCGCCGCCGCAGGCCATGGTGGCCTGCCAGCACTGCGGCATGCACCTGCCTCGCGACGAGGCCCTGCCCGGACGCGGTGGAGTGTTCTGCGGAGAAGCGCATCGTGCGGCGTACGAGCAACAGCACCCTGCGGGATGAGGCGCCCGGCGTGCGCGCGGGAGCCCGGCCGTGAGCGACGCGCCGCGTGGCCGTGAACGCCGCGTGAACGACCGGCGCGGCCAGCGGCGCGCGCCGACCGCCGACGAATCCTGGTTCGGCGCCTTCGGCTCGGCGGAAGACACGCAGGTCTCGCCGGAAGACGCCTCGGCGACCAAGGCGCCGCAGGACCCGGCGCCCAGCGCGAGTTCGACGCTGGATTCGCGGCTGTTCTCGCGCCAGGCGGAGCGCATCGTCAGCGCCGGGCAGACGGCCTTCGACCGCATCTACCGCACCTTCATCGGCGCGCGCGCGGCGCTCGGTGTCGCGCTCGTGCTCGCGCAGGCGGTGACCGGGCTGTTCGGCGCCCGGCCATCGCTCGAGTCGGCTCTGGTGAGCGTCGCCTACGGCACGCTGGCCCTGAGCCTGTGGCTGGTGCCGCGCAAGAAGCCGGTCGAGCCCAAGGCGCTGGCGCGCGTCTTCGGCGGGCCGTGGCTGGCCACCATCGGCGTCGACCTGGTGGCCTTCAGCGCGCTGCACATGCTGACCCCGGGCGCCAGCCTGAACTACGTTGCGCTGCTGGTGTTGCCGGTGCTGATGGCGGGTGTGCTCACACCGCGCCCGCTGGCTCTGGCCACGTCCGCGGCCGTGGCGCTGATGTTGCTGGTCACCGCCTGGCTCGCCGCCGCGGCCGGTGGCGCCATGACGCAACTGCTGACGCAGGCGGCGCTCGCGGGCAGCGGTTTCTTCGTCATCACCGTGCTGGCCGGCGAACTCGCCGGACGACTGGCGCGCGAGGAACTCAGCGCACGCGGCAACATGGAGATGGCTCGCCAGCAGGCCGCGCTGAACCGCCTGGTGATCGAGGAGATGCAGGATGGCATCCTCGTCGTCGACCGCCGTGGCCGCGTGCGCGCCGCCAACCCGTCGGCGCGCCGGCTGCTCGCGCCCTCGGGCATCAGCCGTCCGGCGCCCTTCCAGCTTCGCGGCGTCGAGGCGTGGACGGGCCTGGTGCGCACCGTCGAGCAGGCCTTCATCGAGTCGAGCTGGCCCGAGGAGGGGCGCGACGTGACGCTCGAATTCGAGCCGGGCTCGAGCCGCACGCTGCGCGTGCGCGTGCGTTTCACCCGCCACCGCGCCGCGCAGGCGAGCGAGGATTTCTGCGTGCTCTTCCTCGAGGACGTGCGCAACATGCAGGCGCGCAGCCGGCAGGAGAAGCTGGCGGCGATGGGGCGCGTGTCGGCCGGCATCGCCCACGAGATCCGCAACCCGCTGGCGGCCATTGCCCAGGCCAATGCGCTGCTCGCCGAGGACGCCACCGACCCGGGCCAGCGGCAGCTGATGCAGATGGTGGCCGACAACGTCGACCGGCTCAAGCGCATCGTCGACGACGTCATGGAAGTGGCGCCGGGTCAGGTGCAGGAAGTGCACGCCATCGACGCCACGGCGCAAGTGGCGGCGGTGTGCAGCGACTGGGCCCGATCTGTCGGCCTCAAGCTCGGCGACCACAGCGTGCTGCGCGTGGACCTGCCGCCGCAGCCTCTGGGCGTGGCCTTCGACGCGGAGCACCTGCGCCGGGTGCTCGTCAACCTGCTCGACAACGCGCGGCGCCATGCCAGCAGTTCGCCCGGGGCCATCCAGTTGCGCTTGGATTCGCGCGACGACACGCGCGCGTTCCTGAGCGTGGCCAGCGACGGTGCGCCGATTCCGCCCGAAGTGGAGCGTTACCTCTTCGAACCCTTCTTCTCGACACGCAGCCGCGGCACCGGCCTGGGCCTGTATATTTGCCGCGAGCTTTGCGAGCGCTACGGCGCGAGCATCGACTACCGGGCCCGCGCCGCCGGCGACGCGCACTGCAACGAATTCTTCGTGGTGATGCGCCGGATGCCGCTGACCGACACCGAAGCCCGACTGCAACTGACCTCATGACCTCCGCTTCGCACTTCAGCCTGCTGGTCGTCGACGACGAGCCCGACCTGCGCACGCTGTACGAGCTGACGCTGCTTCGCGAGGGCTACGACATCGAGACCGCCGCCACCGTCGAGGAGGCGCTGCTGCACTTGAAGGACCGCACCTACAGCGCGGTCATCACCGACATGCGCCTGCCCGACGGCACCGGGCTGGACCTGCTGCGGCGCCTGGAGGAAACGGGGCGCCGCGAGAAGGCGATCGTCATCACGGCCTACGGCTCGGCCGAGAACGCCGTCGAGGCGCTGAAGGCTGGCGCCTACGACTACCTCACGAAACCGGTCGACCTGAAGCAGTTCCGCGCAGTGGTTGCGTCGGCGCTGGGCCGGGGCGGACCGGGCGTGCCGACCATGGATCCGTCCACCCTGCCCTCGGAGAGCGGGGCGCCGGCGGTGCCGCGCGCGGCGCGACCCGCGGCCGCGCCCGCCGCCCCGGTGAGCGGTGCCTTGCGGCGCATGGCCGGGCATTCCTCGGCCATGCAGCAGGTCCGCGCGCTGGTCGACAAGGTGGCGCGCAGCATGGCGCCCGTGTTGGTGCACGGCGAATCGGGCACCGGCAAGGAACTCGTGGCACGCGCGATCCACGAAGTGAGCCCGCGCGCCGCGCAGCCCTTCATCGCCGTGAATTGCAGCGCGATCCCGGAGCAACTGCTCGAGGCCGAGTTCTTCGGCTACCGGAAGGGCGCCTTCACCGGTGCCGCCGAGGACCGCGAAGGCTTCTTCCAGGCGGCCAACGGCGGCACGCTGTTCCTCGACGAGATCGGCGATCTGCCGCTGTCGATGCAGAGCAAGCTGCTGCGCGCGGTGCAGGAGCGCTCGGTGCGGCCGGTGGGCGCGGTCAGCGAACAGGCCGTCAACGTGCGCCTGCTGAGTGCCACGCACAAGGACCTCGGTGCCGAGGTGCAGGCCGGCAAGTTCAGGCAGGACCTCTACTACCGGCTCAACGTGATCCAGATCCGCGTGCCGCCGCTGCGCGAGCGGCTGGAAGACCTGCTGGACATCAGCGAGCGGGTGCTCGAGCGCATTGCGCACGATGCCGGCGTGTCGCCGCCGCCGCGGCTTACGCGCGAGGCCCTGCAACACCTGGCGCGCTACCCGTTCCCGGGCAATGTGCGCGAGATGGAAAACCTGCTGCACCGCGCCGTCGCGCTGTCCGGAGGCGAGACCATCGGCGTCGCCGACCTCGGCCTGCCGGAGTCGGAGGTGGCGGAGCCGTTCGTCACGGAGCCGGATGCTTTCGACACCATGGCGCGCGACGAGCCGCCCACACGATTCCCGTCGACGGTGCCCGCGATGCCGCTCGAGGAGCCGCTGCCGACCGACCTGGCGCAGTACCTCGACGAGGTGGAGCGCGACATCCTCGTGCGGGCGCTGGAACGGCACCGCTTCAATCGCACGGCAGCCGGGGCCAGCCTGGGCTTGTCGCTGCGCCAGATGCGTTATCGGATGGCGAGGCTGGGCGTCAACGTGGGCAGCGATGGCCTCGGCGCCGAACGCGACTGAGCTGCCGTGACGCCGCGCTGGTACGCCGGTTGGTGGTCGGCGGCGCGCCGATGCCGATCGCCGAACTTCGGCCCGCGTCCTGCGGGCACGTCGGCGTCGCTGCTGGTTGTCCACTCGATCAGCTTGCCGCCGGGCGAGTACGGCGGGGAGTCCATCGAGCGCTTGTTCACCAACCGGCTCGACTGGGCTGCGCACCCCTACTTCGAGACGATCCGCGGCATCGAGGTGTCGGCGCATTTCCTGATCCGCCGCGACGGTGAGCTGGTGCAATTCGTCTCCTGCGATCGGCGTGCCTGGCACGCCGGGCGATCCCGCTGGCGCGGCCGATCGGACTGCAACGACTTCTCGATCGGGGTCGAGCTCGAGGGGCTGGAGGGCGGCAGCTTCGAAGCGCCTCAATACGAGGTGCTGGCCTCGCTCGCGCAGGGGCTCGCGCGCCGCTACCCGATCGAGGCGGTGGCGGGGCACGAGCACGTGGCGCCGGGACGCAAGGCCGACCCGGGCGCGGGTTTCGATTGGCCGCATCTGCATGCGCTTCTCGCCGCGCTCGGCATGGAGGATTGGGACTTTCCCGACTCTGCAACATGACGCAACCGAGGCGCTGGCCTCGGACCATGCCGTCGAGAGTCCTTCGCGCCAGCAACGGCGCGGCTTCGCGAGGCGAATTTGCGGGCAAGCAAAGCGTGGCGCGGCATGCCGTGCAGCGTCGCCGATTCATCGCGGTCGGCGGGCTCCCGAGCGTCGCATCGAGGCCTCGCGCGAACCGTGGCCGGCACGCTATGGCTAGTGCTTGAAGGCCCACGAGACCCCAGATATAGTGTCTCGTCGTGCTATGCTTGAACTCCTTCCAACGCGCTGTGCCCAACTCGTCGACCGCCGATGCCCTGGCGGTTTTCCATGCGGTCAGGCGGCACGCGCCGATCCCGTTTCATCCGTCGATCCACGGCCAGCCGTCGTAGCCGGCCCATCCACTTGTCGCTCTCGCTCATGACCATCGAATCGCTGCCACAGACCAACACAGGGGAAGCCATGCAAGCCATCCATGTCCCGACCTCCACGCCCGCCGCCGCTGCTACGCGGGCTCCGTCGACGGCGGCCGCGGTGTCGGCTTATCAGGGCTACCAGATCATTCGCCGCAACGGCGCCGTCGTGGCGTTCGAGCCGAACAAGATCGCGGTGGCGCTGATGAAGGCCTTCCTGGCGGTGCACGGCACGCAAGGTGCGGCGTCGGCGAGTGTTCGCGAGACGGTCGACGGGCTGACCGAGGCGGTGGTGCGCGCGCTCCTGCGTTCGCGCCCCGGTGGCGGCACCTTCCACATCGAGGACGTGCAGGACCACGTCGAGCTCGGCCTGATGCGCGGCGGGCACCACGAGGTCGCGCGGGCCTACGTGCTCTATCGCGAGCGCCGCTCGCAGGAACGCGCCCGGCAGGTGCAGCGCAGCGCGCCCGTCGAGCCTCAGCTTCATGTTACCGACAACGGCGTGCGCGTGCCGCTCGACTTCGGCCGCCTGCAGTCGCTGATCGAGTCTGCCTGCGCCGGCCTCGGCGCCGACGTGAAGGCCGATCCGGTGCTGGCCGAGACGCGCCGCAACCTGTACGACGGCGTGCCGATCGGCGAGGTGCACAAGGCCGCCATCCTGGCCGCCCGCACGCTGATCGAGAAGGACCCGGGCTACACGCGCGCCACGGCGCGGCTGCTGCTGCACACGATCCGCCGCGAGATCCTCGGCGAGGAGGTGACCCACGAGCAGATGCACACCCGCTATGCCGAGTACTTCCCGGGCTTCATCAAGAAGGGCGTGCAGGCCGAACTGCTCGACGAGAAGCTGCTGCAGTACGACCTGGCCCGGCTCGGCGCCGCCTTGAAGGTCGACCGCGACCTGCAGTTCGACTACCTCGGTCTGCAGACCCTGTTCGATCGCTACTTCCTGCACATCGACGAAGTCCGCATCGAACTGCCTCAGGCCTTCTTCATGCGCGTGGCCATGGGCCTGGCGCTGAACGAGATCGACCGCGAGGCGCGCGCGATCGAGTTCTACGAAGTGCTCTCGACCTTCGACTTCATGAGCTCGACGCCGACCCTATTCAATTCGGGTACTCGCCGTTCGCAGCTGTCGAGCTGCTACCTGACGACGGTGGCCGACGACCTCGACGGGATCTACGAGGCTTTGAAGGAGAACGCGCTGCTGTCCAAGTTCGCCGGCGGTCTCGGCAACGACTGGACCAACGTGCGCGCGCTGGGCAGCCATATCAAGGGCACCAATGGCAAGAGCCAGGGCGTGGTGCCGTTCCTCAAGGTGGTCAACGACACCGCCGTCGCGGTGAATCAGGGTGGCAAGCGCAAGGGCGCGGTGTGCGCCTACCTCGAGTCATGGCACCTCGACCTGGAGGAGTTCCTCGAACTGCGCAAGAACACCGGCGACGACCGCCGCCGCACGCACGACATGAACACCGCGAACTGGATTCCGGATCTGTTCATGAAGCGGGTGATCGAGGGTGGTGACTGGACCTTGTTCTCGCCGAGCACCTGCCCGGATCTGCACGACAAGTTCGGCCAGGCCTTCGAGGAAGCCTACCAGCGCTACGAGGCGCGGACGGTCAGCGGCGAGATCAAGCTGTTCAAGCGGGTGCCCGCGCGCGACCTGTGGCGCAAGATGCTCTCGATGCTGTTCGAGACCGGCCATCCCTGGATCACCTTCAAGGACGCCTGCAACGTGCGCTCGCCGCAGCAGCACGTCGGCGTGGTGCACTCGAGCAATCTGTGCACCGAGATCACGCTGAACACCAGCGACAGCGAGATCGCGGTGTGCAACCTCGGCTCGGTCAACCTCGCGCACCATCTCAAGGACGGCCAGATCGACCAGGCGAAGCTGAAGAAGACGGTGGCCACGGCGATGCGCATGCTCGACAACGTCATCGACATCAACTACTACGCGGTGAAGAAGGCGCGCGACTCGAACCTGAAGCACCGGCCGGTCGGGCTGGGCATCATGGGTTTCCAGGACGCGCTGCATGAGTTGCGCGTTCCGTACGCCTCGGAGGCCGCGGTCGAGTTCGCCGACCGCTCGATGGAGGCCGTGTGCTACCACGCCTACTGGGCATCCACCGAACTGGCAGCCGAGCGTGGCCGCTACGCGAGCTACCGCGGCTCGCTGTGGGATCGCGGCATCCTGCCGCTGGACTCGCTGGACCTGCTCGAACAGCAGCGCGGCGGCTACGTCGAGGTGGACCGCAGCGTCGCCATGGACTGGGACGCGCTGCGCGCGCGCATCGCCGAGCACGGCATGCGCAATTCGAACTGCGTGGCCATCGCTCCGACGGCGACCATCTCGAACATCATCGGCGTCAGCGCTTCGATCGAACCCTCGTTCGGCAACCTGTCGGTGAAGTCGAACCTGTCGGGCGAATTCACCCTGCTCAACGAGTACCTGGTGCGTGACCTCAAGGCGCTCGGCCTGTGGGACGACGTGATGGTCATGGACCTGAAGCACTTCGACGGCTCGCTGCGCCGCATCGACCGCGTGCCCGAGGACCTGAAGGAGCTCTATGCGACGGCGTTCGAGATCGAGACGCAGTGGCTCGTCGAGGCCGCGGCGCGGCGCCAGAAGTGGATCGACCAGGCGCAGTCTCTGAACATCTACATGGCCGGCGCCTCGGGCAAGAAGCTCGACGAGACCTACAAGCTCGCGTGGCTGCGCGGACTGAAGACGACCTACTACCTGCGCACCGTCGGCGCGACGCACGCCGAGAAGTCGACGGTGAAGTCGGGCAAGCTCAACGCTGTCTCCAGCGGCGCGAGCGACGCGGTGTCGGTGCAAGGTGCCGTGGCTGCAATCGCGCCGAGCAGCGAGCCCGCAAGCGACATCAAGTTCTGTGCGATCGACGATCCGACTTGCGAAGCCTGTCAGTGAGTCGAGCGGCATTTCGATGCGAGACAGCAACAAGCACTCGGCCCAAAAGTCAAGAAGTGCTTGGTGTTCCAGCGCAACACTCGGATAATTGAAAAGATCAGGAAGCGACCATGCTTGTTTGGGACGACGAAGTAAAAACCTCCAGATTGCAAAGCGCAGCGAATGCGCTGGGTCATGCATCCCCCGCTCGTTTGCAAGAGCATGCGTTCGAGTCCCCGACCCTGAGCGTCTCGGTCCCGTCGGCCACTGTGGCGGCTGCCACCGATCGCCGCGTCAAGGCAGCCGACAAGCGCATCATCAACGGGCAGACCGACGTCAACCAGCTGGTGCCCTTCAAGTACAAGTGGGCGTGGGAAAAGTACCTCGCCACCTGTGCGAACCACTGGATGCCGCAAGAGATCAACATGTCGCGCGACATCGCGACCTGGAAGGATCCGAACGGTCTGACCGAAGACGAGCGGCGCATCATCAAGCGCAATCTGGGCTTCTTCGTCACGGCCGACTCGCTGGCGGCGAACAACATCGTGCTGGGCAGCTACCGTCACATCACGGCGCCGGAGTGCCGCCAGTTCCTGCTGCGCCAGGCCTTCGA
>CAZVLY010000157.1:0-10067 GCA_964628175.1 uncultured Piscinibacter sp.
GTGCACGCCCAGCGCGCTGGTCTGTCCGAACACGCCGCGGATGGTGCCGTCCTTGCCGCTGGTGTCGGTGCCCTGCAGCACGACGAGCAGTTTGAAGCGGCGGTCGGCATAGAACAGGTCCTGCAGCCGGTCGATCTCGAGTGCCAGTTCGGCGGCGCGCGCCTTGTCACGCGCCTTGCTGCCGCTGGAGAAGGGCTTGGCCTGCGGGTCGAAGCGGCCGAGGTCGAAGCGCCGGCCCGACGCCTTGCCGTTGCCGGCGCTGCGATGCTGGAAGTCGGACAGCGAGACGTTGCTTCGGGCCATGCAGCCTCCGTGGAATGCGAGGACGTAATTGACGTATACGTCAATTGGCAGTGTAGCGCCTGCCGCCCTGCGGCAGGCTGACGAGGCTGCGGGCGGCCCACGGGGTTTACACGGTCTTCTCGACCGAAATCGCTGGCGCTTGCGGGCCGGTTTGGCGGCACAATCGCGCCCGTTGGGGGTCGGCGTGGCACGCCGTCATCTGGAGAAGAGCCCTTGGGCATTGGCAACGCACCGATCAAGACGCCAGACGGCCAGGCCGAACTGGCGACGCGGGCGCGCCAGCTCAGCCAGCGCCACCGCACCTTGCTGCTGCTGGTCGACGGCCGCCGCAGCGAAGCGCAGTTGCGGCTGCTGGCCGAGCGCGCCGGCGTGCCGCCCAGCGTCTACGACGAACTGCTGGACATGGGCCTGATCGCCGTGCCGCTGCCCACGCTGCCGATCGAACTGGCCCCCCACCCGACGCTGCCGCCGCTGCCGGTGGACGTGCAACTGCCCGACCTCGCCCCCGAATCGGAGCTGCCCGCCGCGCGCACGCTGCAGCCCGAGTCGACGCTCAACGGTGACATCGGCAACTACGAGCCCTGGACCATGGTCGAGACCGACTACTCGGACCTCGGCGACCTCGATGCGCCGCTCGAGCAGGCGCGCGACCTGCTGATCCGTGCCGTGCGCGCCGAGGCCCCGGTGGCCGGCTCGCTGACGCTGATGCGGCTGCGCCGCGCCCACACCCGCGACGAGCTCGAAGGCCTGATCGACGAAGTGGAAGCGCGGCTGAGCCGGCCGCACCGCACGCTCGCGACCACCCAGCTCGTCCGGCGCGTGCGCCGCCTGATCGACGCGCCGGTCGATTCCTCGCTGTCCAACTTCTGATTGCGGCCCACCGCATGAGCTTTCTTGCCATCGACGTGGGCAACACGCGCCTGAAATGGGCGCAATACGCCTCTCCGCAGCCCGGCGCCGTGCTGCTCGCGCAGGGGGCGGTGTTCCTGGAGACCATCGACTCGCTCGCCGAGACCGACTGGAAGGCGTTGCCGCCGCCGTCGAGCATGCTCGGCTGCGTGGTCGCCGGCGAAGGGGTCAAGCGCCGTGTCGAGGAGCAGCTCGAGATCTGGGATCTGGAGCCGCGCTGGGTGGTCTCGTCGCGCGAGGCCTGCGGCGTGCACAACGGCTACGACCACCCCAACCGGCTCGGCGTCGACCGCTGGGTGGCGATGATCGGAGCACGCCACCGCGTGCTGGCGCAGGGCGGGCCGCGCCCGGCGCTGGTCGTCATGGTGGGCACGGCGGTCACCGTCGACGCGCTCGATGCGGATGGCCGCTTTCTCGGCGGGCTGATCCTGCCCGGCTTCGGCCTGATGCTGCGGGCGCTGGAGATGGGCACCGCGGGCCTGAAGGCGCCCACCGGCGAGGCGGTGGATTTTCCGACCAACACCAGCGATGCGCTGATGAGCGGCGGCGCCGATGCGCTGGCCGGCGCCGTCGAGCGCATGCACCGCAAGCTGCGCGCGCGCACCGGGCAGGAGCCGGCGCTGGTCATGACCGGCGGCGCGGCCGTCAAGCTCGCGCCGATCACCGAACTGCCGTTCGAGACGGTCGACACGCTGATCTTCGAGGGCCTGCTGCAGTTGCAGGCGCACCGCCTGGCCCTGTGAGCCCGGCGCCGCAGGCTCGCGCCTAGAGGATGTAGCGCGACAGGTCTTCGTTCTTCACCAGGGCAGCCAGTTTCGCGTCGACCGTCGACGCGTCGATGACGATGGTCTGCCCGGACAGGTTGGGCGCGTCGAAGCTGATCTCGTCGAGCAGCCGCTCCATCACGGTCGAAAGGCGCCGCGCGCCGATGTTCTCGGTGCGGTCGTTGACGTCGAAGGCGATCTGCGCCACGCGCCGGATGGCATCCGGCGCCAGCTCCAGCGTCACGCCCTCGGTGGCCAGCAGCAGCTGGTACTGCTTGACCAGGCTGGCATGCGTCTGCGTCAGGATCGCCTCGAAATCGTCGACGCCGAGCGCGCCGAGCTCGACGCGGATCGGGAAGCGCCCCTGCAGCTCCGGGATCAGGTCGCTGGGCTTGCTCAGGTGGAAGGCGCCCGAGGCGATGAACAGGATGTGGTCGGTGCGCAGCATGCCGTACTTGGTGTTCACCGTCGTGCCTTCGACCAGCGGCAGCAGGTCGCGCTGCACCCCCTGGCGCGACACGTCGGCGCCCTGCGTGCTGCCGCGCGAGGCGACCTTGTCGATCTCGTCGATGAAGACGATGCCGTTCTGCTCGGCGTTGGCCAGCGCGGCGGTCTTCACGTCCTCGTCGTTGACGAGCTTGGCGGCTTCTTCATCGGTGAGCAGCTTGAGCGCCTCGGCGATCTTCAGCTTGCGCGTCTTGCGCGGCGTGGTGCCGAGGTTGGCGAACATGCCCTTGAGCTGCTCGGCCATGTCTTCCATGCCGGCCGGGCTCATGATCTCCAGCGGGGCACGGGCTTCGGCGAGGTCGACCTCGATTTCCTTGTCGTGCAGGGCGCCTTCGCGCAGGCGCTTGCGCATCACCTGGCGCGCGGTGTTGTCGGCGGCCGAGCCGGGCACCAGCACGTCGAGGATGCGATCCTCGGCGGCGTCTTCGGCGCGCACGCGCTGGCGCTTCATCGCCGCCTCGCGCTCCTGCTTGACCGCCATGTCGGCGAGATCGCGCACGATCGAGTCGACATCCTTGCCGACGTAGCCCACTTCGGTGAACTTGGTCGCCTCGACCTTGATGAAGGGCGCGTCGGCCAGCTTCGCCAGGCGCCGGGCGATCTCGGTCTTGCCGACGCCGGTGGGGCCGATCATCAGGATGTTCTTCGGCGTGATCTCGGCGCGCATCTTCTCGTCGACCTGCTGGCGCCGCCAGCGGTTGCGCAGCGCGATGGCCACCGAACGCTTGGCGTCGCGCTGGCCGACGATGTGGCGGTCGAGCTCGGAGACGATCTCCTGGGGTGTCATGCTGGATTTCATGGTGGTCGATGCGATGCGGGCCGAGCGCCGGGCCGCTCCCAAGCCGGCCCGCATCCCCTCGGGGGATCGGCCGGCGTATTCGCCGGGCGAGGGGTAGTCAGGGGTCGATCGTCTCGATCGTGTGGTGCTGGTTGGTGTAGATGCACAGGTCGCCGGCGATCTCGAGCGACTTCTTGACGATGTCCTTCGGCGCCATCTCGGTGTGCTCGAGCAGCGCGCGGGCAGCGGCATTGGCGTAGGCCCCGCCCGAGCCGATGGCGATGATGCCGTGCTCGGGCTCGAGCACGTCGCCGTTGCCGGTGATGATCAGCGAGGCTTCCTTGTCGGCCACTGCCAGCATTGCCTCCAGGCGGCGCAGCACGCGGTCGGTGCGCCAGTCCTTCGTCAGCTCGATGGCAGCGCGCACCAGGTGGCCCTGATGCTTCTCGAGCTTGGCCTCGAAGCGCTCGAACAGCGTGAAGGCGTCGGCCGTCGCGCCCGCGAAGCCGGCCAGCACCTGGTCGTGATGCAGCTTGCGCACCTTGCGCGCCGAGGCCTTGACGACGATGGTGCCCAGTGTGACCTGGCCGTCACCGCCGAGCGCGACGACAGGCCCGCGTCGCACGCTGACGATGGTCGTGCCGTGGTAGGTTTCCATGGAGATCCCAGATGGCGCCGCGACGCGGCGCTTCAAGTCAGTCGCTCAGACCGAGCGCACTTTCACGCGGGCATGCTCGTTGATGCCCATCGCGCCGAAGAACAGCGCCACCAGGCGATGCGACTCGACGAAGATCACGCTGCGGTTCTCGTTGCGCCGCGCGAGCACCCAGTTCAGCAGGTCGCCGGCGGCGATGAAGTCGACGCGGATGAGCCGTGAGCAGCTGACGTTGACGATGGTCGAGCCACCGAGCTCGCCTTCGAGGCGCTTGAGCGTCGGGCCAATGTCGCCGACCAGCTGGCCGGAGAGCTCGACGCTGGCCACCTGCACCGTCGCGCTGGGATCCTCGTTGAAGCGGGATTCGATGAAGCTGGTCGACACGTCGCTGACCATGGACAGCGGCGGCGAGGTGGTGCTCGTCTGCGAGCCGCTCACGCGCACCTCGCACTGCGCCGGCTCCCAGGAGGGCGGCGACACCTCGTAGGTGACGCAGTAATCGATGGCCGCCTCGTCGAACTGGTCGGGCCGGTTCGTCATGCGCAACGCATCCAGGCGCAGCAACCAGTAGGCCGGGTCCGCATCGCGCACGCCGGTGGGCGCGGCCTCGGCCAGCACGGCGAACAGGCGCTCGCCGCCCAGCCAGCGCATGTCCAGCTTCTGGCGGATCCAGTTGCGGAACAGCTCGGACAGCTTGGCGGCTGCCTCGGCGTCCATGTTCTTCAGCGCGCTCCAGTCGAACACCCAGGGCAGCGGCATCTGCAGGCTCTGCGAGGACAGCCTGGCCACGGCGTCCGCGTCCAGGTAGTCCGGGCACACCCAGCCGACATTGCCCTCGATGCGGCTGTTGCGCGCCGGGCGGTCCTCGCTGGCCGCCTCGGCGACCATGCGCGGCATCGAGAACCACTGCGGCGCCGACCAGCCGAACTGCTGCGCGTAGTCCAGCGCCAGGCTCTCGAACTTGTGCTGCTGGCCGATGGCGCGGTACAAGTCGAACAGCACCAGCCAGGTCTCGGCATGCGCGTGGCGCTGGCCGCCCTGCCCGGTCAGGTCGGCCAGGGCCTGCTCGCACTGCTCGAAATCGGCATTCGCGAAGGCGATCACCGCCTCGTCGAGCTCGGGGTCGTGGGCGACCTCGCTGACTTCGACAGCGAAGGGGTGCGCGAAATCGCCGGCGCCGCTGTCCAGGGTCAAGGGGGACAGCGGGGACAGGCCGGCGCCCATCACCGCCGCGGCTGGCGGGGCGGTCGCCGGGGCCGGTCGAGCGGGGGCGTCGTCCACCCGGGCCCCGTTGAGCGGCATGCGTGAACTCGGCGCAGGCGCGTTCCCACCCATCGGGATCGGCTGCGTGGGGGCGTTGTAGAAATCGGGGCCGCGGCGCGGTGGCGAGGTGCCGTAGCCGTCGCCCACCATCTGCTGCTCGATCTCGTCGATCTTCGCCTTGACTCCGGCATCCTGCTTGGCGCCGCTTTCAGCCACCAGCAGGCGGCCCTCGGAGTCGTCGAGCCGCGAAGAGCCGCCCAGGGCGGCCAGCTGCTCGGGCGACAGGCCTTCACGGCGCACCTTGCGCAGCATGTCGAACTCGCGCTTGCGGACGAAATCGTTGCGCCGCTTGCGCTCGATCATCGCCTTCAGCTCGGACTTGGCGAACTCCGTCTCGCGTGCTTCGTCCGCAGGCAGGCCGATCTCGGCCCATTCCGTGGTCGGATTGGCCACGAACTTGACGACCTTGCGAAAGAAGCTCGTGGTGTCTTTGGGTTCCGACATGACGGTGGGGCGCGCCTGGGCTGAACCAGCCTCAGTCGCCGAACATCTTCTGTTTCAGCTCGCGCCGCTGCTGGGCCTCGAGGGACAGTGTAGCGGTGGGCCGCGCAATCAGCCGTCCCAGGCCGATCGGCTCGCCGGTTTCGTCACAGAAACCGTAATCACCGGCCTCGATGCGGCCCAGCGACTGTGAAATCTTCTTCAGCAGCTTGCGCTCGCGGTCGCGGGTGCGCAGCTCCAGCGCGTGCTCCTCCTCGATGGTGGCACGGTCGGCCGGGTCGGGCACGATGGAGGTGTCCTCGCGCAGGTGTTCGGTGGTCTCGCCGGCGTTGGACAGCAGGTCGTCCTTGAGCGTCTGCAGCTTGTGGCGGAAGAAGTCCAGCTGCTTGTCGTTCATGTACTCCGAGTCGGGCATGGCCATCAGCTCGGCTTCGCTGAGATCGCGGCCGGCCTTGGTCTTCCAGGCGTTGGCCAGCTTCGGGTCGGCCTTGTGGGAGGGTTTGGGAGAGTCGAGTCCGAGGTTGTTCATCTGACGGGTCGGGGGCCGCGGCGGCGCAAACCGGTCGGCGAATCGGGAGGTTGCCGGCGGCAGCGGGGCGCTGACCGGCGGCGGGGGAGGGTTGCGGCCCGACCGCGACGACCGGACCACCGGCGACGGCGCGGCGGTCGGCGGCGTCGGTTGGGGTGCCGGCGCCGCCACGGCGACGGGCTTGGGCGCTGGCGCCTTGACGGCCGGCGGCGCCTTGGCCGGTGCCTTGGCCGGGGCCGCCTTGATCGGGGCGGACTTGGTCGCGGCGGCCTTGACGGGTGCCTTGGCCGCGGTCTTCTTGGCCGGCGCGGCCGGCTTGGCTGCCGTCTTGCCCTTGGCGGACGGGGCGGCGGACTTGGCGGCGGCCTTCTTGGTACTAGCTTTGGTGGCCGGTGTCTTGCTCACGGATGTCTCCTCGCAATGACGGTTATACCCCGTCCGCAAGGCGCGGGCGACGGCTGGGCCCGGTTTCAGGCGCCGCGGATTGTAGCCACGCCACGGTCAGGCGAGACACTGCTCCAGTCCCTGCAGGAAAACATCGCGCGGCAGGTCCAGGCCGATGAACACCATCTTGCTGGTCTTCTTCTCGCCGGCGGCCCATTTCGGGCCCAGGTCGCTGCCCATGAGCTGGTGCACGCCCTGGAAGATCACCTTGCGGTCGCTGCCCTTCATGTTCAGCACGCCCTTGTAACGCAGCATCTTCGGGCCGTAGACCTGCACGATGGCGCCGAGTAAGTCCTCCAGCTTGGCCGGGTTGAAGGCCTTGTCGGAGCGGAACACGAAGGATTTCACGTCGTCGTCGTGGTGATGGTGGTGCGGGTGGTCGCAGTGCTCGCCATGCTCGTGGTCATGGTCGTGGTGATCGTGATCGTGGTCGTGGGCACCATGCCCGTCCCCGGAGAGGAACTCCGGGTCGATGTCCAGCTTGGCGTTCAGGTTGAAGCCGCGCAGGTCGAACACCTCGGCGATCGGTACCTCGCCGAAGTTGACCTTGCGCTGCGGCGCGCGCGGATTCATGTGCTTGACGCGGTGGATCAGCGCGTCCACGGTGGCTTCGTCGACCAGGTCGGTCTTGCTGATGAAGATCTGGTCGGCGAAGCCGATCTGGCGGCGCGCTTCCTGGCGGGTGTCGAGCTGCCCGTCGGCGTGCTTGGCGTCGACAAGCGTCAGGATCGAGTCGAGCAGGTAGCTCTCGGCGATCTCGTCGTCCATGAAGAAGGTCTGCGCCACCGGGCCGGGGTCGGCCAGGCCGGTGGTCTCGATGACCACGCGGTCGAACTGCAGCTCGCCCTTGCGCTTCTTGGCGGCCAGGTCCGACAGCGTGGTGCGCAGGTCCTCGCGGATCGTGCAGCACACGCAGCCGTTGTTCAGCTGGATGATCTGTTCCTTCGTGTCCTGGACGAGGATCTCGTTGTCGATGTTCTCGTCGCCGAACTCGTTCTCGATCACCGCGATCTTCTGGCCATGCGCCTCGGTGAGCACGCGCTTGAGCAGGGTCGTCTTGCCCGAGCCCAGGAAGCCGGTGAGGATGGTGGCGGGGATGAGGGCCATGGGTCTGCCTTGAAACGTTTGGGGAATCGGTTGAAATGGGGGGCGACGACTGTGGTTCAAGGTACCAGATGTGTCAAGCGAGGGCCGTGCCAGGGCGTGCGACCATTCGGTTAAGCTTCGCGCTCCGGCACTTTCTCTCCCATCTGGGCGATGTCCGACCCTCATCCAGCGAGGCCGCTGCGCTCCGGCGAGCGGCCCGCGCCCCCGGCCGCAGAGCGGCGAACCCTGTTCCGCAAGCTGGTCGAATTCGTCTCGCCCGGCCCCGACTCGCGTGACGAGCTCATTTCCACGCTGGCCGACGCCGAGAACCGCGAGCTGATCGCGCCCGAGTCGCGCGTGATGCTCGAGGGCGTGCTGCGCATGGCCGACCTGACCGCCGGCGACGTGATGGTGGCCGCGCCGCGCATGGACCTGCTGGACATCGACGCTGCCTACGAGGACGTGCTGCACGCTGTCATCGGCACCGGGCACTCGCGTTTCCCGGTCTACGAGGGCGCGCGCGAGAACGTCATCGGCATCCTGATGGCCAAGGACCTGCTCAAGCTGCAGCGCTCGCCCGACCTGAACCTGCGCACCCTGCTGCGCCCGGCGGTGTTCGTGCCCGAGTCGAAGGGCCTGAACGACCTGCTGCGCGACTTCCGCTCCAACCGCAACCACCTGGCCATCGTCATCGACGAGTTCGGCAGCACCGCCGGCCTGATCACCATCGAGGACGTGCTCGAAGAGATCGTCGGCGAGATCGAGGACGAGTTCGACGACAAGGACGGCGAGTCCGGCGTCTACACGCTGGCCGACGGCAGCCAGCGGGTCGCCGGCGACGCCGCCATCGAGGCGGTCAACGACGTGTTCGGCGTGCAGCTGCCGGTGGGCGATTTCGACACCATCGGCGGCCTGGTCGCGCACGAGCTCGGCCACGTGCCTCGGCGCGGCGAGGCGGCGCAGGTCGGGCCGCTGATGTTCTCCGTGATGCTCACGCGCGGCGGCGCGGTGCGCTGGTTCAAGGTGACCCGCGCGCCGGAAGAAGCGCTCGGCTCAGACGGCGCCTGATGAGCCGCCGGCCCTGGCCCTGGCCGCTGGATCTGCTGGCGGCTGCAGCGCTGGGCGCGCTGCAGACCCTGTCCTACGTCCACACCCAGTTGTGGTGGCTGCAGCTGGCCTGCGTCGGGCTTCTCGCCTGGCGCGCGAGCCACGCCGCGCCGGGCCGGGCCGCCATGATGGGCTCCCTCTACGGTACGGCCTGGGTGGCTGCCGGCACCTGGTGGCTGTTCATCAGCATGCACCGCTATGGCGGTCTGCCGGCCTGGATGGCGGTGCTGGCCGTGCTGGCGCTGGCGGTGGTGCTGTCCTCGTACCTGGCGCTGGCGCTGGCCGGTTTCGCACGCTGGCGCCGCGGGCGGCCGATGAGCGACGCGCTGCTCTTCGCCGCGTTATGGCTGCTGGCCGAACTGGCTCGAGGTGTGTTCTTCACCGGCTTCCCCTGGGTGGCGACGGGATATGCCCATGTCGACGGCCCGCTGGCCGCCTGGGCGCCATGGATCGGGGTGTACGGCATCGGCGCGGTGGCGGTCTTCGTGGTTGCATTGCCCGCGCTGCAGACCGATCGGTCGACCGCCGCGCTGCTGCGTGGTGTCGCGCTGCCCCTGACCCTGCTGGTCGGCCCCGCAGTGGTGGGTACGCCCGATTTCACCCGGCCGACCGGCACGCTGGTCGTGACGCTGCTGCAAGGCAATGTTCCGCAGGACGAGAAGTTCGATGCCGACCATCAGCAGGAGGCGCTCGATTGGCACATCGGCATGCTCGGCACGGCACGCACCGATCTGGTCGTGGCTCCGGAAACGGCCATTCCCTTGCTGCCCCAGCAGATCCCCGAAGGCATGTGGGAGCTGCTGCAGGCGCACTTCACGCAAGGCGCGACCGCGGCGCTGATCGGTGTGCCGATGGGCAACGACACCGAGGGCTACACCAACTCGGCCGCCGGCTTCGCACCGTCGCAGCCGCCTTACCGCTACGACAAGCAGCACCTGGTGCCCTTCGGCGAATTCATCCCGCGCTACTTCCGCTGGTTCACCGACCTGATGCACATCCCGCTGGGTGACTTCAACCGCGGCCCGCTGGTGGCACCCTCGTTCATCGTCAAGGGCGAGCGGGTGGCGCCCAACATCTGCTACGAAGACCTGTTCGGCGAGGAACTCGCTGCCCGGTTCGCCGACGCGGCCACTGCGCCGACGATCCTGGCCAACCTGAGCAATATTGGCTGGTTCGGCCAGACCATCGCCGTCGACCAGCACCTGCAGATCTCGCGCCTGC
>CAZVLY010000158.1:0-10063 GCA_964628175.1 uncultured Piscinibacter sp.
TAGAACTGCTCCTGCCCGCCGACATCGAACGTGCCCTTGATGCGGTGCGGCGCGCGCTCGATCGCCGCACGCGCCTCGCCGCGCAGCAGGTGCATCGGCGGCAGCACGTACTGTCCCTTCGCGTGAGCGTCCTGCGGCGTCAGCACGGCGGGCAGCGGTTCGATCTGCATCACCGCCTTGGCCTGCGCGGCGGCGCGACGGGCGATGTCGCGCGTGGTCGCGATCACCGCGAACACCGGCTGGCCGAGGTAACGCAGCTCGCCCTCGGCGAGGATGGGCTCGTCGTGCACGATCGAGCCGCAGTCGTTCGGGCCGGGGATGTCGGCGGCCGTCAGCACCGCGACCACGCCGGGCAGGGCGCGCAGGCCGTCGAGCGACAGGCTCTTCAGATGACCGTGCGAGACGGGCGACAGGCCGAGCGCGCAATGCAGCGTGCCGGCGAGCTCGGGCAGGTCGTCGATGTAGGTGGCTTCGCCGGCCACGTGCAGGTGCGCCGACTCGTGCGGCCGGCCGATGCCGACCTGCGGCGTGGCGGTGGAAAGCAGGGCGGGGGCGATCGGCTTGTTCATCTCAAGCCTCCTCGTGGGTCATGGCGGCGAACACGCTGGTGGCGCTGGCCGGCAGCGGGTCCTTCGTGCGCGTCTCCAGCCAGAAGCGCTGCAGCAGGTTGGCCGCCACCTGGGCGCGGTAGGCGGCACTGGCGCGCATGTCGCTCAGCGGCTGGAAGTCCTCGGCCAGCGCCGCCTGCGCCGCCGCCACGCTGGCCTGCGACCAGGGCTGGCCGACCAGCGCCGCCTCGGCCGCCGCGGCGCGCTTGACCACCGCCGCCAGGCCGCCGAAGGCCAGTCGCACCGCGCTGACCGTGTCGCCGTCGAGCTCGATCGCGAGGCCCGCGCACAGCGCCGAGATGTCGCAATCGAAACGCTTGCTGATCTTGTAGGCGCGCAGCTGGCGGCGCGCCGGCAGGCCCGGGATCACCACCGCCTGCACGAACTCGCCCGGCTCGAGCCGGTTTTTCATGTAGTCGACGTAGAACTCGGGCAGCGGCAGGCGCCGCACGCGCGTGCCGCGGCGCAGTTCGATCTGCGCATCGAGCGCCATCAGCACCGGCGCGCTGTCGCCGATCGGCGAGCCGTTGGCGACGTTGCCGCCCATCGTGCCGGCATGGCGGATCGGCGGCGAGGCGAAACGCAGCCACACGTCGGTGAGCGTGGGCCAGCGCTGCGCCAGCGCACGCCAGGCGGCTTCGAGCGAAGCGCCGGCGCCGATCCACAGGCCGCCCTGGGCGCCGGCATCGAGCGGCTCGATGCGTAGCAGTTCCTTGACCTCGCCGAGGTAGACGATCTCGCCGAGCTCGCGGAACTGCTTGTTGACCCACAGGCCCACGTCGGTGGAACCGGCGAGCAAGCGCGCGTCGGGCTTGGCCTCGCGCAGGCAGGCGAGTTCGTCCAGCGTCTTCGGCGCATGGAAGCCCGCGCCCTGCGCATAGTGGAACCCGCCCGGCGCGGCCAGGTCGCGCAGTGCCTTCATCACCGGCGCGGTGTCGAGCGTGGCCGCGGGCAGCTCGAACATGCGCTGCCCGGCGTCGAGGATGGGCCGGTAGCCGGTGCAGCGGCACAGGTTGCCCGAGAGCTCGTCGGCCAGCGCCTGGCGTGTCGGCACGGTGCCGGCGGCGCGGTGCTGCTCGTAGCTCGACCACATCGACATCACGAAGCCGGGCGTGCAGAACCCGCATTGCGAGCCGTGGCACTCGACCATGGCCTGCTGCGTGGGGTGCAGTGCCTCGCCGGGGGCGATGGCCTTCACGTCCTCGACGCTGAACAGCGCCTTGCCGTCCAGCGTGGGCAGGAACTGGATGCAGGCGTTCACCGTCTGCAGCGACAGGCCGCGCACGGCCTGCGTGTCGCCCGGCGCGGCGAGCGTGCCGATCACCACCGTGCAGGCGCCGCAGTCGCCCTCGTTGCAGCCTTCCTTGGTGCCGGTGCAGCGCGCGTCTTCGCGCAGCCAGTCGAGCACGCTGCGGGTGGGGGCGGCGTCGGCCACTTCGACGACGCGGCCACGGTGGAAGAAGCGGATCGGGCGGGTGTGCATGGCGCGCTCAGGACAGATGCGGACGGACGCACGGTACGCCCTTGTGCGGCCCTGCGTATACGATGAGGTGCATATTACCTATCATGGAACTCATATGGCACAGCGCGGCGATTTCGACAAGATCGAGCTCCATCTCATCCGGGTGTTGCAGACCTTGATCACCGAACGCAGCGTATCCCGGGCCGCCGTGCGACTGAACAGCACGCAGCCCGCCGTCAGCGCCCAGCTCAAGCGGCTGCGTGCGCTGACCGGCGATCCGTTGCTGGTGCGCGCCGGCAACGGCATGACGCCCACGGAGACCGCCTTGCAACTCCTGGACCCGGCCAGCCGCCTGCTGCAGGACGCCGACCGCCTGTTCAGCCCGCATTCGCGCCAGCGGTCCTTCGAGCCGGCGCACAGCGCGCTGACCTTCCGCATCGCCGCCAGCGACTACCTCGACCCGCTGTTCCTGCCCGAGCTGGTGGCGCACCTGCAGCGGCAGGCGCCGGAGGCGCGGCTCGAGCTGCTGCCGCTGTCCGGCGCCTTCGACTACCGGCGCAGCCTGGCGCAGGGCGCGGTCGACCTGGTGATCGGCAACTGGCTGGAGCCGCCGGGCGAGCTGCACCTGGGCCGGCTGATGTCCGACGAGATCGTCTGCCTGGTCGGCGAGGACCACCCGGCGGCCCGCCTGAGCGCGCGCGCCTGGACGGCCGAGCGCTACCTCGAATGCCAGCATGTGGCGCCGACGCCGCTGCATGCCAACGCGCCCGGCGTGATCGACGAGCACCTGGCTTCGCTCGGCGTTCGGCGCGACATCGTGGTGCGCAGCGCGCACTTCAGCCTGATCCCGCTGATGGTGGCACAGAGCCTGCTGGTGCTGACCACCGGGCGCCTGTTCTGCTCGCGCTATGTCGACAGCCTGCCGGTGCGCATCGTGCGCTGCCCGGTGGCCTTCCCGCCCTTGACCTACTACCAGCTCTGGCACGACCTGACCCACGCCTCCGCCGCCAACCGCTGGCTGCGCGAGCAGGTGCGCGAGGTGGCGCGCAACCTGTCCGGCCACGGCATGCTGGAGCGGCCGCGCGCGCGCAGCGAGGGCAAGGCATGACGGCGCGGCTGGCGATCTTCGGCGACCTGCTCGACTTCACGGCCGAGCCGGCCTGGGGCGAAACGCTGTCCAGTGCGGTGCGCTGGCGGCCGGCGCACTGGCTGCTGGTGGAAGGCGGGCGCATCGTCGCGGTGCAGAGCGATGCACCGGATGCGAGCTGGGAGCGCCACGACCACGCCGGCCGCCTGGTGCTGCCCGGCTTCATCGACACCCACGTGCACAGCCCTCAGCTCGACGTGATCGCCAGCTACGGCACCGAGCTGCTCGACTGGCTGAACACCTACACCTTCCCGGCCGAGCAGCGTTATGCCGACCCGGCCCAGGCCGAGGCCGGCGCGGCGCTGTTCCTCGATGCGCTGCTGGCGAACGGCACCACCTCGGCGGTGGTGTTCCCCACCGTCCACAAGGTGTCGGCCGATGCGCTGTTCGCCGCCGCCTCGCAGCGTGGCATGCGGCTGATCGCCGGCAAGGTGCTGATGGACCGCCACGCCCCGGACGGCCTGCGCGACGACGTGCTGCAGGCCGAACGCGACTGCCGCGCGCTGATCGAGCGCTGGCATGGCCACGGCCGGCTGGCCTATGCGGTGACGGTGCGCTTCGCGCCGACCAGCTCGCCCGAGCAGCTGGCCATGGCCGGGCGGCTGTGCGCGCAGGATCCGACGCTGTACATGCAGACCCACGTGGCCGAGAACCGCGCCGAGGTGCGCTGGGTGCGCGAGCTCTTTCCCGAGGCGCGCAGCTATCTCGATGTCTATGCTCGCGCCGGGCTGCTGCACCCGCGCAGCGTGCTGGCGCACGGCATCTGGCTCGACGACGCCGACCGCGACGCGCTGCGCAACAGCGGCGCGCAGATCGCGCACAGCCCCTCGTCGAACCTGTTCCTCGGCAGCGGTCTGTTCGGCTGGCGCGCCGCCGAGGCCGCGGGCGCAGCCGTCAGCCTGGCCAGCGACGTGGGCGGCGGCACCAGCCTGTCGATGCTGCGCACGATGGCCGACGCCTACAAGGTGCAGGCGATGGCCGGCGAGCGGCTCACCGCCTGGAAGGCGCTGCACGCCGCCACGCGCGGCGCGGCGCGCGCCCTCGGGCTGGACGACGAGATCGGCTCGCTGGAGCCCGGCCGCCATGCCGACGTCGCGGTGTGGGACCGGGCCGTCGGCCCCGTCGCCGGTCGCCGCATCGACGTCGCCCGGACGCTGCACGAGCAGGTGTTCGCCTGGCTCACGCTGGGCGACGACAGGAACCTCGCGGCAGCCTACGTGGCCGGCCGCTGCGCCCACCGCAGGAGCTGAGGCATGGAAATTGCGCCTCGGGCTCTCCGGCACCTTGCCGACCCCGTTCCACCCATCCCACAAAGGACAACCATGCACGCTCTCCGCAAGACCACCGCCGCCGCGCTGCTGGCCGCGACCTCCGTCGCCGGCCACGCCGCCGACTGGAGCGACACCTCGATCGGCTTTCGCACCGGCAGCAAGTTCGCCGAGCCCTTCGGCTCGACCGAGATCCACAAGAACATCGTCAACCTGACGCACGCCAGCGGCTACAAGTACGGCAGCAACTTCTTCAACGTCGACTTCCTGATGTCCGACGAGAAGGACCCGGCCGGCGCCGGCTCCACCAACGGCGCGCACGAGGTCTACATCGTCTACCGCAACACGCTGGACATCGAGAAGACCACCGGCACGGCGATGAAGTTCGGCCCGGTGCGCGGCGTCGGCCTGACCCTCGGCTTCGACGTCAATGCCAAGACCGACGCCGGCTACAACTCCAAGAAGCGCATGTTCGTGGTCGGCCCGACGCTCAGCATCGACGTGCCCGGCTTCCTGAACGTCGGCCTGCTGCTGCTCAAGGAAAGCAACGCGCCGTACAACACCTTCTCGAACACCAGCACGCCGCGCTACAGCTACAAGACGCACCCGATGCTGACGGCCGCCTGGGGCATCCCGCTGTCCAAGGAGATCCCGATCTCCTTCGAGGGCTTCGCCAACTTCATCGCCTCCAAGGGCAAGAACGAGTTCGGCGGCGACACCGCGGCCGAGACCAACATCGACATGCAGGTCATGCTCGACGTCGGCGCACTGTCCGGCGGCCCGAAGGGCACCTTCAAGGTCGGCCTGGAGTACCAGTACTGGAAGAACAAGTTCGGCAACGACGCGTCCGGCCCGGCGGGCGACGGCGCGTTCGCGAAGACGCCTATGCTTCGCGCCGAGTACCACTTCTGATCCGTCACACCCGGCCGGGCCGCCTCGATGCGCACCCGGCCAACCCGCGGAGACAGGCTCGGCCCCACGGGGCCGGGTCGCGGGTGGCAACCCATGGAGGGGCCGAGCCATGCTTCGACTTGAACTGATCGACATCAGCAAGCAGTACCCGGCCGTCAAGGCCAACGACCGCGTCAACCTGCGCGTCAAGCCCGGCGAGATCCACGCCGTGCTGGGCGAGAACGGCGCGGGCAAGTCGACCATGATGAAGATGATCTACGGCGCCGTCCGCCCCGACGAGGGCGAGATCCGCTGGAACGGCCAGGCCGTGCAGATCGCCTCGCCGGCGCAGGCTCGGCAGCTGGGCATCAGCATGGTCTACCAGCACTTCAGCCTGTTCGATACGCTGACCGCGGCCGAGAACGTCTGGCTCGGCCTGGACAAGAGTCTCACGCTCGCCGAAGTGACCGAGCGCATCAACCAGGTCGCCAGCGTGTACGGGCTGGACGTCGACGCGCTGCGCCCGGTGCACACGCTGTCGGTCGGCGAGCGCCAGCGCGTCGAGATCGTGCGCGCGCTGCTCACCAACCCCAAATTGCTCATCCTCGATGAGCCGACCTCGGTGCTCACGCCGCAGGCCGTCGACAAGCTCTTCGTCACGCTGCGCAAGCTGGCCGACGAGGGCTGCTCCATCCTGTACATCAGCCACAAGCTCGACGAGATCCGGGCCCTGTGCCACCACTGCACGGTGCTGCGCGGCGGCAAGGTCACCGGCGAGGTCGACCCCACGCTGGAGAGCAACGCCAGCCTGTCGCGGCTGATGATCGGCGCCGAGCCGCCGCAGCTGCAGCACATCCAGGCGAAGCTGGGCGGCACGGTGCTGGCGGTGAAGGGCCTGTCGGTGCCCAAGGACGACCCGTTCGCCACCGAGCTGACGGACATCGCCTTCGAGGTGCGCGCCGGCGAGATCGTCGGCATCGCCGGCGTGTCGGGCAACGGCCAGCAGGAACTGATGGCGGCGCTGTCCGGCGAGGATCCGCGAGCGCCCAAAGGGTCGATCTCGCTGTTCGGCCAGGACATCTCGCGCGATTCGCCGCGCAAGCGACGCAAGGAGGGCCTGCATTTCGTGCCCGAGGAGCGCCTGGGCCGCGGCGCGGTGCCCACGCTGTCGCTCGCGCAGAACACGCTGCTCACGCGCACCGGCACGGTGGAGCGCTCGGGCTGGATCCGCACCGGCGAGGTGACGCGGCTGGCGCAGGAACTGATCGCGCGCTTCAACGTCAAGGCCGGCGGCGCGGGCGCGGCGGCCAAGAGCCTGTCCGGCGGCAACCTGCAGAAGTTCATCGTCGGCCGCGAGATCGACGCCAACCCGAAGCTGCTGATCGTCTCGCAGCCGACCTGGGGCGTGGACGTCGGCGCCGCCGCGCAGATCCGCGGCGAGCTGCTCGCGCTGCGCGACAAGGGCTGCGCGCTGCTGGTCGTCAGCGAGGAGCTCGACGAGCTGTTCGAGATCTGCGACCGCCTCGTCGTCATCGCGCAGGGCAAGGTGTCGCCGAGCATCGCGACCTCGAAGGCGACCATCGAGATGATCGGCGAGTGGATGTCCGGCCTGTGGGACAAGGCCAGCGCGAAGGAGGCCGATCATGCTCAAGCTTGAAGCCCGCCCGGAAGCGTCCCGGGTCATGTCGATCGCCTCGCCGCTGCTGGCGCTGGCGATCACCGTGGTGCTGGGCACCATCCTGTTCGTCGCACTGGGCAAGGACCCGATGCGCGGCCTGTACGTCTTCTTCATCGAGCCGGTGAAGAGCCTGTACGCGCTGTCGGAGCTGGCCATGAAGGCCACGCCACTGCTGCTCATCGCGCTGGGCCTGTCGGTGTGCTTCCGCTCCAACGTGTGGAACATCGGCGCCGAGGGTCAGTTCATCGTCGGCGCCATCTTCGCCAGCGGCGTGGCCATGCAGGCGGGGCCGGAGACGGGCCGCTGGATCGTCGTGCCGGTGCTGCTGGCCGGGGTGCTCGGCGGCATGGTCTGGGCCGGCATCGTGGCGCTGCTGCGCGACCGCTTCAACGCCAGCGAGATCCTGGTCAGCCTGATGATGGTCTACATCGCCGACATGGTGCTGAGCTACCTCGTCTACGGCCCCTGGAAGGACCCGGCCGGCTACAACTTCCCGCAGACCATCACCTTCCTGAAGAGCACGCAGGTGCCGCGGCTGTTCGACGGCTCGCGCGTCAACCTCGGGCTGCCGATCGCGCTGGGGCTGGTGGCCGTCTTCTGGGTGCTGCTGTTTCGCACCTACGCCGGCTTCCAGCTGCAGGTCGGCGGCCTCGCGCCGGCGGCGGCGCGCTACGCCGGCTTCTCGTCGCGCAAGGCACTGTGGATGGCGCTGCTGCTGTCGGGCGGCATGGCCGGCCTGGCCGGCGCGCTGGAGGCGGCCGGGCCGCTCGGCCAGCTCACGCCGCACGTGCCGGCGGGCTACGGCTTCGCGGCGATCATCGTCGCCTTCGTCGGCCGCCTGCACCCGGTGGGGGCGATCTTCTCGGCGGTGCTGATGAGCATGTTCTACATCGGCGGCGAGCTCGCGCAGTCGCGCCTGGGCCTGCCCAAGTCGCTGACCGGCGTGTTCCAGGGCCTGCTGCTGTTCACGCTGCTCGCCTGCGACACGCTGATCCACTACCGCATCCGCTGGAAGGCTTCGCAGCCGCACGCCGCCAAGCCGGCCGCGGCGATGGTCGCGAGCGCCTCCACCACTGCCACCACCGGAAAGGGGGCCTGAGATGGATTCCCTCGCACTGCTTCTCGCCGCCACCTTCAATGCCGGCACCGTGCTGGCCATCGCGGCACTCGGCCTGCTCATCAACGAACGCGCCGGCATCGTCAACCTCGGCGCCGAAGGCATGATGCTGGTGGCCGCCATCGCCGGCTTCGCCACCGCGGTGAACACCGGCAACGACTGGCTGGCCTTCGCGGCCGGCGCCGGCGCCGGCGCGCTGATGGCCGCGGCCTTCGGCGTGCTGGTCATCTGGCTGAACACCAACCAGTACGCCACCGGCCTGGCGCTGAGCCTGTTCGGCACCGGCTTCTCGGCCTTCGTGGGCATCAAGTACACGCAGGAGAAACTCGGCGAGCGGGCGCACTTCGACATCCCGGTGCTGTCGGACATCCCCTTCGTCGGCCCGGCGATGTTCAAGCAGCACCCGATGGTGTACCTCGCCGTGCTGCTGACGATCGCGCTGGCCTGGTTCCTCTACCGCTCGCGCGCCGGGCTGGTGCTGCGCGCGGTGGGCGAGTCGCCCGAGTCGGCGCATGCGCTGGGCTACCCCGTGCGCCGCATCCGGCTGATCGCGGTGATGGTGGGCGGCGCGCTGTGCGGCGTGTCGGGCGCCTACATCTCGGTGATCTACACGCCGCTGTGGGTGGAGGGCATGATCGCCGGCAAGGGCTGGATCGCGCTGGCGCTCACCACCTTCGCCACCTGGCGACCGGCACGTGTCTTGCTCGGTGCCTATCTCTTCGGCGGCGTCACGATGCTGCAGTTCCACCTCCAGGGAGAAGGCGTCCAGGTGCCCAGCCAGTTCCTCACCATGCTGCCCTACGTGGCCACCATCGTGGTGCTGGTGCTGATCTCGCGCAACGCCAACTTCATCAAGGTGAACATGCCGGCGTCCATCGGCAAGCCGTTCTTCCCGGGATCATGACAGCCCCCCGTCTGTCGAGTACAGCAGCCGGCCCCCCGAGGGGGCCTCGCCCGGCTTCGGAGCGGCCGGGCGCCGGGCTCGACTGACCCATAATTCTTGTTTCCCCCGCTCCTCTCGCACCTCAACCTGGAGACGACATGACGTCACAAAGCAAGCGTTCGCTGATCAAACTGGCTGGCTGGAGTTCGCTGGCAGCCGCCGCGGCCCTGGTGGGCTGCGGCAAGAAAGAGGAGCCGGCGCCGCCGGCCGCCGCGCCCGCTGCCTCGCCGGTGGCCGCCGCCCCGGCCAAGCCCGAGCCGCTGAAGATCGCCTTCGCCTACGTCGGCCCGGTCGGCGACGGCGGCTGGACCTTCGCGCACGACAACGGCCGCAAGGCGGTCGAGAAGGAATTCGGCGACAAGGTGGTCACCAGCTTCGTCGAGAAGGTGCCGGAAGCGGCCGACGCCGAGCGTGTGTTCCGCGACATGGCCGGCCAGGGCAACAAGCTGATCTTCGGCACGACCTTCGGCTACATGGAACCGATGCTCAAGGTCGCGGCCGACCTGAAGGACGTGAAGTTCGAGCATGCCACCGGCTACAAGCAGGCCGAAAACATGCGCACCTACGACAGCCGCACCTACGAAGGTGCCTACATGGCCGGCATCATCGCCGGCGGCATGTCGAAGACGGGCACCGTCGGCGTGGTCGGCTCGATTCCGATTCCCGAGGTGATCCGCAACATCAACAGCTTCACGCTGGGCGCGCAGTCGGTGAACCCGAAGATCAAGACCAAGGTGGTCTGGGTCAACGAGTGGTTCAACCCGCCCAAGGAAACCGAGGCCGCGCAGTCGCTGATCAACGGCGGCGCCGACGTGCTGTTCCAGAACACCGACTCCTCGGCCGTGCTGCAGACCGCCGAGAAGATGGGCAAGCGCGCCTTCGGCTGGGACAGCGACATGACCGCCTACGGCCCCAAGGCCCACCTGGGCTCGGCCGTGATCAACTGGGG
>CAZVLY010000159.1:0-10058 GCA_964628175.1 uncultured Piscinibacter sp.
AGCAGGATACTGCAGTGCAGCAAGCGCTACAACCCAAATAAACGGAGTCTGACCCTAGTTTATTCGCAATGGCCGCGAGTTTCGAAATTAATAGGGGACATGTTTATCCCCGAGCGACAGGCGTCGATTTGCGGGGCCTCCCCGGAGAGAGTGGCTGCAGGCGCCGCCCAGTCACCGCAGCCAGCTGCGCGAGGAAGGCCTCGGAACCCATCGCCCAGCCCTTGCGAACGGCATCGTCGAAGCGTCGGCGCTGAGCTTCCGGCAGGGGCTGCAGCACAAGCAAGCGGTATGCCGCATGCCGATCGAACGGCGTGTTGCCCAGCGACCAGAAGACCGCATGGTCGTTGACCAGCGGGTCGACCGCCAGGCCCAGGTGGTGCGCCACGCTCGACTCGCGCTCGTTGCCCGGCACGGCACCGTCACCGGCCAGCGCGGCATCCGACTCGACATGGCACATGGCAGCCAGCAGGCCGCTGCCCGGCTCCAGCACGGTGGCGCGAAAGCGGCCGGCCCACAGGGTGCCGCTGCCGCCGTGGCGCCGGTTGAACGCCGCGGTGTAGCGCCGCCCGACACGTTGCATCATCCGGCTCAGGCCGCCGGGGTCGCGCGGCGTGACCAGCAGCAGCACCCGGCTGCCGCTCAGGCAGTAGGCATGGATGGCCACGCCACACTCCAGCGAAGCCTGCGCCAGGGCGGCACGATAGGCGGCGCGATCGGCGGCATCGACGAACACCGTCCGGCCGTTGTGCCCGCCCTGATCGACCAGGTGGGGCAGGCCGGCGATGCTGAGGCGGGGCAGGCGCGCCATCAGCGGCCCCGGCGAGGCAAGAGTGCGTCCATCACGGCTGCGATTCTGCGGCCTGGACCGGCGTGAATTGTTGGCAGCCCGCCGCAGCGACTCGCCACTCGTCGGGCCGCCCTGTCCGTCCGTCGGGCGGCGCGCCGCGGTGGCCGGCGGCTTGTCTACAGTCGGCCCCGTTCGAGTCGGTACCTGCGCCTTGCGGGCGCACCGGCTCCCCACCACGGCCGCGGCCAGCCGACGAACCCCGGGATGCCCACTGTGAAGAGATCAAGCGCGAGCGGATTCACCCTGATCGAACTGATGATCGTCGTGGCGATCATCGCCATCCTCGGCGCCATCGCCGTGCCGGCCTACGACGACTACGTGCGCCGCGGCCGCGTGCCCGACGCGACCTCCGGGCTGGCCACCAAGCAGGTGCAGATCGAACAGTGGTTCCAGGATCGCCGCCGCTTCGACACCGCCCCGGCCTGCGTGAACGACACCAGCAATCGCAATTTCGATTTCGTCTGCGTCAACCTGACGCAGACCACCTACACGCTCACGGCCACCGGCAAGGGCCGCATGGCGGGCTTCACCTACACCATCAATCAGGCGAATGCCCGCACCAGCGGCGTTCCGGCCGGGATCGGCTGGACCCTGCCGGTCCCGAACAACTGCTGGGTCGTGCGCAAGGGTGGCCAATGCTGAGCCGTCAGTCTCCAGCCCGGGGTTTCAGCCTGATCGAGCTGATGGTCGTGATGGCCGTCATGGTCATGCTGATGATGATGGCAGCCCCGTCGTTCTCGGTGTGGCTCGCCAATTCGCGCATCCGCGTCACCGCCGAATCGATCCTGTCCGGCCTGCAGGCAGCCAAGTCCGAGGCCGTGTCGCGCAACACGCGCGTGCGCTTCCAACTGACCAGTTCCCTGGACAACACTTGCGTGCTGTCGGCGACCGGGGTGAACTGGGTCATCAACCTCGATCCGAACGTCGATGCAACCGAGGTCGAGGGCTTGTGCGCGACGCCGGCCAACCCCATGGCGTCTCCGGCCAACGCGGCGGACGCGCCGTACATCCTGCAGACGCGCCCGGCCGCCGGCTCGGGCGCGACGGCCGTGGCGGCCACGGCGCCTTCGTTCGTGTTCAACGGCCTGGGCCGCATCGCGCCGCCGCTGCCTGCCGGCAACATCACCATCGACGTCAACAACCCCAACGCGGGCACCTGCTTTGCCGTCGGTGGCGAACTGACCTGCCTGCGCATCGTGATCACGCCCGCCGGTCAGGTGCGCATGTGCGACCCCAATCCCGACCTCCCCGTCGGTGACCCCAGGATCTGCTGACATGGACCACCAATTCCGCCGCCGTCGTGCCGGGCAGTCCGGCTTCATGCTGATCGAAGTGCTGATTTCGATCCTGGTGTTCTCGCTCGGCGTGCTCGCGCTCGTCGGATTGCAGACGATCTCCATCAAGCAGTCCACCGATGCCAAGTACCGCGCCGATGCGGTGATGCTGGCCAACGAGATCATCGGCCAGATGTGGGTCACCGACCGACAGCCGGCGACGATCAATCAATTCGCCACGGGCGGGCCGCAGTTCCTCGCTTGGCTGCCGCGCGTGCAGGCCGCTCTGCCGGGTGTCGCGGGAGCGAACCTGCCCACCATCACGCCGGCACCGCTGGGCGCCGCCGCCGATCCGAGCATGCAGGTGCAGGTGGTGGTGCGCTGGAAGGCGCCCAACGAACCCGCGGCCGATCCGGCGCACCTGGTCACCGTCGTGGCCCGGATCAAGTAGGAGCGAACCTTGGCACGTCGCCTCCACCACACGCTGCCGCGCCAAGCACGCGGCGTCAGCCTGATCGAACTGATGGTCGGCCTGGTGATCGGCATGATCGCCGTGCTGGTCGTCATGCAGGTGTTCCAGATTTCCGAAAGCTCGCGCCGCACCACGGTCGGCGGCGATGATGCCCAACTGGCCGGCATGCTGTCGCTGTCGGGGCTGAATCGCGACATCCAGCAGTCCGGTTACGGCAGCAGTGCGTTCCCGATCGTCGGCTGCAGCATCACGGTGCCTGGCGGATGGGTCGTGCCGGCCCTCGCGCCGGTCACGATCAACCCGGTCGGGATCCCTCCCGGGGATGCGAACACCGACACCATCATGGTGATCTACGGCGACAACGGCGGCTCGCCCGAAGGCGATCTGGTCGCGGCGCAGGCGGCGCAGGCCACCTACTCGGTCGCCACGCCCACCTCGTTCGCCGTCAACGACCTGATCGTCGCCGCCGTCACACCGCGCCCCGTGGTGTGCAACCTGACGCTGGAGCTGGTCACGGCCAAGTCGGACAGCCCCCCGACGGTCACGGTCGGCACCGGCGTGGCCGGCATGATCAACGGAACGCTCTACAACTTCGGCCGCGACCCGCGCTTCCAGGTCTATGCGGTGCGCAACGGGAATCTCACCGTCTGCGACTACCGCGCCAACAACTGCGGTGCTGCCGGCAGCGCCGGCGACCCGGCAGTGTGGGTGCCGGTGGGCAACAGCGTCGTCAGCCTGCGTGCCGTCTACGGCAAGGACACGACGGTGCCGATGGATTCGGCGGTCGATGTCTACGACCGCATCGCCCCCGCGGTGGCCTGCGACTATGCCCGCGTCTCGGCGCTGCAGCTGGCCATCGTCACGCAGAGCGGCGAATTCGACAAGCAGCTCGGCGCAGAGATCCCGTTCGCGCCCGCGCCCGAGTGGCGCGCCAGCGATGCCGCGCCGATCGACCTGAGCGCGAGGGCGGATTGGCGCAGCTTCCGATACAAGGTCTACGAGACCACCGTACCTGTTCGCAACATGGCCTGGCAAGGAGCGCAGTCGGGATGCTGAACGCCACGCTTCGCCGCGGCATGGCCGCGCGCCCCAATGGAGTCTCCGACCAGCGAGGTGTCGTGCTCGTGCTGGCGCTCATCGTGCTCGCCGCGATGACGCTCGCCGGCATCGGCCTGATGCGCTCGGTGTTCACGAGCAACCGCGTGGCCGGCAACCTCGCGTTCCAGCAGGCGGCCGTTCATTCGGCCGACGCGGGCATCGAAACGGCCATCGCCTGGCTCGAGGACCGCAACGCCAACAGCGTCGCCACGCTCTACCAGCCGCAGAGCCCGGGCGGCGCCAATCTCGGTTACTTCGCCAGCCGCCCGCGAAACACCGACCCGGCGGCCGGTCAGAGCTGGGAGCCGGCCTGGGCCGCGTGGAGAGCGACTGGGAACTTCAACACCTTGCCGACGGATGCCGCGGGCAACACCGTGGAGTTCGTGATCCACCGGCTGTGCAACGCCAACGGTGCGCCCGAGAGCGGCATCGGGTGCGAAGCCTCGCCCACCGTCGTGGGCTCGGAAGGCGGCAGCCGAGGCTCCGGCGTCGTGGGCCTGGTCACGCCGAGTCAGCGCTACTACCGCATCACCGTCCGCGTGACCGGCCCGCGCAATACCGTGAGCTTTGTGCAATCCATCGTGGCGCTGTGAAGAAGACGCCCAGCAACGACCGATCGGGGAAACGTCGATGAAGACCTTCAGAACACTCCTGCCGGCGCTGGCCTGCATCGTTGCCGCCGCCATGGCCACCGTGTCGCACGCGGCCTCGACGGACATCGCGCAGGTGCCGCTGGTGACCTCGGCACCCAATGCCGTGCAGCCCAACCTGATGTTCATCCTCGACGATTCGGGCAGCATGGGCTCCGACTACCTGCCGGACTGGTCGAACGACAGCATCTGCCGCAACTCGGGGGCAGCCTTCACCAACAGCGGCACGTTCAACCGCAACTGCACCAACGAGCCGCCGTTCCGCAGCCGTGACTTCAACGGCGCCTACTACAACCCGGCCATCACCTATCTGCCCCCGCTGCGCTCCGACGCCACCTCCTGGCCTAGCCAGACATCGGCCAACACGGTGGGCTGGACGAACGTCAAGAACGATGCCTACAACGTCCAGAGCACCGGCAGTACCGACCTCGTCAACAGCTACCCCGACGTGGCCTGGTGCAACGAGCTCGACAACACCGACTGTCTGCGCAACGGCAACTACGTGCTGCCGGGAACGGTGGGCGGCAAGAACTACACGGTGCGCGCCACGCCGTCGGCCTCGGGCAGTGGTTTCATCGCCATCGGGGCTCCCGACGCTGCGACGACCGAAGCCCGCACCTTCGGGCCGCACTACTACCTGATCAACACCGCGGAGTACTGCGACGCGCCGAACCTTCGCAACTGCCAGGCCACGTCGAGCGCGGTCTTCAAGTACGCTGCACCGCTGCGCTGGTGCAGCAGCGATGCCGAAGCGAGAGCCGCAACGCCCACGGCGGGGGCCTGCCAGGCCCTGCAGACGAACACTTTCACGCAGGCCCGCTACCCGACGAAGTTCTTTACCGCGGGAACCGCGGGCACGCCAGCCGTTCCCGAAGTGGCCGCGTCGGCGTCGTTCACCGTCAACAACATCGGCTGCAACACCTCACTGACCGCGGTCACCGTCAACGGCGTGAATCTGCTGTCCGCCACGACGACGGTCACCAACAACCGAAACACGCTCGGCAACTCGATCCGTGATCGCATCAATGCCGGCTCCACCGGCTACACCGCCAGCACGACCAACAGCGGCCGCACGGTCCGCATCCAGGCGCCGCCCGGGGCGGGCAACATCACCTACACGGTGACCTTCACGCGAACCGGCACCTGCTTCGCACCGACCCCGGCCGCGCCGGCCTTCGCAGGCTACGTGGCGGCGGTGCCTGCAGTGGCCGGCACGCCTGGCGGCTACCCGGGTTCCTTCACCCGTGTCGACATCATCCCGTCGGTGACCAGCTACACCCGCGCCAGCACCCGCTCCGACTGTGCTGCCGCCGCGACCTGCACCTATGACGAGGAGATGACCAACTTCGCCAACTGGTTCACCTACTACCGTACGCGCATGCAGGCCATGAAGACGTCGGCCAGCTTCGCGTTCGGCAACCTCTCGAACCAGTACCGGCTCGGCTACATCAGCATCAACAACAGCACCGGCTCGGACTTCCTGAACCTCGGTCGGTTCGAGACGACGCACAAGGACAACTGGTTCACCAAGCTGACGGCTGCGCGCCCGAACAGCACGACGCCGCTGCGCGGCACGCTGTCTCGCGTGGGGCGCCTGTTCGGCGGCCGGCTCAACGGCACGACGCTGAACGGCTCGCGCGTCACGGACCCGATGCAGTACTCCTGCCAGCAGAACTTCACGCTGCTGTCGACCGACGGCTACTGGAACGAATCCGGCACCCCAAGTCATGAGAAGGCCACCACCGAGATCGGCGATGCCGACAGCGCCCTGCCCCGACCGCTGCTCGATGGCAACTCGACGAGCAACACCCTGGCCGACGTGGCGGCGTACTACTACGAGACCGACCTGCGCGCCGGCACGGCGGCCGATGCATGGTGCGTGTCAGGGACGGGCGGAGACCTGTGCACGAACAACGTGCCGGTCGGCGGCGTCGACGTGGCGCGCCACCAGCACATGACGACCTTCACGCTGGGTCTCGGTGTGTCGGGCTACATGCTGTTCGACGAGGGCTATCGCACGGCCACCAGCGGCGACTTCTTCGACGTGACCAACGGCAGCACCGCCAACCCGGCCAACGGCATCTGCGCCTGGCAGGCCAGCGGCACCTGCAACTGGCCGATTCCGGTCAACAACAGCCCGCCCGCGGTCGACGACCTCTGGCACGCCGCAGTGAACGGCCGCGGCACCTACTTCAGCGCCAAGGACCCGGCCACGCTCTACTCGGGCTTGTCCAGCGCGCTGGCCGCCATCGCGACGCGGCTGGGCGCGGCCGCCGCGGCCACGACCAGCAACCCGAACGTGTCGGCCGGCGACAACTACGTGTTCATCTCGAACTTCATTGCCGGCAAGGACGAATGGACCGGCGAGCTCAGCGGCCAGCAGATCAACGTCGATACCGGCGAGGTGCTGACCAGCGCCTCGGACTGGTCGGCCAGCACGCGGCTGGACGCGAACACCGCGCGCGCGATCTACACCTTCGACGCCGGGGCGACCAACAAGCTGAAGGATTTCACCTGGGCCAACCTGACCTCGACCGAGCGCTCCTACTTCGAGACGTCGTTCATCACGACGCCAGGACGCGCACTGAGCCAGTTCTGCTCCTTCGGCACCACCTGCCTGAGCGCGATCGACCAGACCGCCGCGGCCGGTTCGCCGCTGGTCAGCTACATCCGTGGCGATCGCACCAACGAAGGTTCGCTGGCCGACATCAGCAAGTGGTATCGCGCAAGAACCCACCTGCTCGGCGACATCGTCAACTCTGAAGCGCTGTACGTGAAGAAGGCGCTGTACAACTACGCCGACACGGGTTATGCGGCCTTCAAGACGAGCACCGAGACCCGGCGCGCCATGGTCTACGTCGGCGCCAACGACGGCATGTTGCACGCCTTCGACGCCACGACCGGCGAGGAGGTCTGGGCCTACATCCCGACGATGGTGATCCCGAAGCTGTACCGCCTGGCGGACAAGAACTACGGCAACGACCACCAGTTCTATGTCGACGGCAGCCCGGTCAGCGGCGACGTGCCCATCGGCGGTGTCTGGAAGACCATCATCGTCGGCGGCCTGGGCGCAGGCGGCCGCGGCTACTACGCGATGGACGTGTCCAATCCCGCCAGCCCGGTCGCCCTTTGGGAGTTCCAGGACAACAACCTCGGCTACACGCTGGGCAAGCCGGAAATCACGAAGCTGAAGGACGGTACCTGGGTGGTGATCTTCGCCTCCGGCTACAACAACGTCTCGCCAGGTGACGGCCGTGGCCGCCTCTACGTGCTCAACGCGGCCACCGGCGCGCTGATCCGCACCATCGACACCGGCGTCGGCGACACCACCACGCCCAGCGGCATGGCGCAGATCCGCGCCTGGGTGGATCGCACCGAGATCAACAACACCTCGCTGCGCGTGTACGGCGGCGACAACCTCGGCAACGTCTGGCGCTTCGACATCAACAACGACATCGGCGCGGGCGGTTACGACGCCCAGTTGCTGGCGACGCTGCGTGGCCCGAGCGGCAACGCGCAGCCGGTGACGGCGCGGCCCGAACTCGGCCTCGTGAACGGCAACGCGGTGGTCTACGTGGGCACCGGCCGCTACCTCGGCGTCACCGACCTCACCGACAACAGCCGGCAGAGCCTGTACGCGATCAAGGACACGCTCGGCAGCACCAGCCTGGGCAATCCGCGCACGAACAACTTCATCCAGCAGTCCCTGACGAACAGCACCTGCCCGGCGGACGCCACGGTCTGCGATCCGTCGCAGACGGTGCGCCTGGGGTCGTCGAACGCCGTCGACTTCGCCACCAACAACGGCTGGTACATCGACCTGCCGGCAACACGCGAGCGGGCCAACACCGATCCGCAGCTCGCGCTGGGCACGCTGGTGTACACCACCAACATCATCGACCCCGATGCGTGTTCGGTGGGCGGCACGAGCTTCATCAACTTCTTCGACTACCGCACCGGCGGTCCGGTGACCTCGTCGACCGGCGTCACCTCGGTGCTGCTGGGCAATGCGATCGCGACGCGGCCCACCATCGTGCGGCTGCCCAGCGGCAAGGTGATCAGCCTGACGCGACTGTCCGACGCACGCACGGTGGTGTCACGCATCCCGGTCGGCACGGTGCCGGGCACGACGCGGCGCATCTCCTGGCGCGAACTGGCGAACTGATCAGCGACTTCGCCGAACGGCGGGCCCCGGCGTCGAGCCGGGGCCCGCTCTTCTTTGCGCGCCGAGCCTCGCGTCAGGCCTTGTCAATCGGCGGCGCGCGGCCTCGCCGGCCAATCGATCGGCCGCCCGGTGAGACGGGCGTGCTCCTGCAAGGCGAAGCGGTCCGTCATGCCAGCGATGTAGTCGGCCACGGCGCGCGCGACGCTGCGCGAGCCGATCTGCTGGGCGTGCATCTGGCTGGGATCAGCGAGATAGCGGTCGAACAGCTCCTGCAGCGCCGTGTGCGCGAGACCGGTGGTGGCCGCAACCTGCGGGTGACGGTAGAGGTTGGCGCGCAGGAAGCGCTGCACTTCGTCGGTGAGCCGGCGCATCTCCGGCGAGAAGCGCACCAGCGCGGGCAGTCGCCGCACATCGTCCGGGCTGTGCACGTCGTGCTCGCGCAGCGCCTGGCGGGTGCTGTCGACGACGTCGTAGACCTGCTGTGAAAGCATGCGTCTCAGGGTCTCGAACAGCACGCGGCGTCCGGTCAGTCTCGGGTGATCGGCCCGGACCTGCTGCAGGCACTGCTGCGGCAGTGCCAGCGCCTCGAGCTGGTCCAGCGACAACAGCCCCGAGCGCACCCCGTCGTCGATGTCGTGGGCGTTGTAGGCGATCTCGTCGGCGAGGTTGCACAGCTGCGCTTCCAGGCTCGGTTCGCGGCGATCGATGAAGCGCCGGCCGACGCCGGTGGGATCGTTCTCGATCAGCCACTGCGCATTGCGGCGGCTGCAATGCTTGAGCACGCCTTCGCGCGTCTCGAAGCTCAGGTTCAGGCCGTCGAAGGCGGCATAGCGCTCCTCGAGCCGATCGACCACGCGCAGGCTCTGGAAGTTGTGCTCGAAGCCGCCGCCATCGGGCTGCACTGCAGTCATGCGGCTGTGCAGCGCATCCTGCCCCGCATGGCCGAAGGGGGTGTGGCCGAGGTCATGCGCCAGGGCGATGGCCTCGATCAGGTCTTCGTTCAGGCCCAGCGCACGACCGATGGAGCGCCCGAGCTGCGCCACCTCGAGCGAGTGCGTCATGCGGGTGCGGAACAGGTCTCCTTCGTGGTTCAGGAACACCTGCGTCTTGTAGACCAGGCGCCGGAACGCCGTGCTGTGCACGATGCGGTCGCGGTCGCGCTGGAAGTCGTCGCGCGGGGGCGATGCGGGCTCGGCGTGGCGGCGGCCGCGCGTCGCCTCGGGTCGGCTGGCGTAGTCGGCGCGCATGCGTGACGAACGGCCCGGCTCAGCTGCAGGTGTCGGCGAGAACCTCGCGCACCAGGGCGTCGGGCGCCGGCCTCACGCCGGCGCGGCCCGGGGCCTCGATCACGACGAAGCGGATCTCGCCCCCTTCGGCCTTCTTGTCCAATCGCATCAGCTCGAGGTACCGATCCGCGCCGAGCGCGGGCCCGCGCACCGGCAGCTCACACCGCTCGACCAGTGCCCGGATGCGTTGTGCGTAGGCCCTGTCGACGAGGCCGAGTCGATGCGAAAGCTCGTTCGCATATTGACGCAGGATCGGGACCACCGCG
>CAZVLY010000160.1:0-2277 GCA_964628175.1 uncultured Piscinibacter sp.
CCTTGCCCTGCACGAGCTGGAATTCGCCGATGCTCTGGCCGAACTGCTTGCGGTCGTGGATGTAGGGCACCACGTTGTCCATCACCGCCTGCATGATGCCGATCGGCCCGGCGGCAAGCACCGCGCGCTCGTAGTCCAGCCCGCTCATCAGCACCTTGGCGCCGCCGTTGAGCGAACCCAGCACGTTCTCGGCCGGCACCTCGACGTTGTTGAACACCATCTCGCCGGTGTGGCTGCCGCGCATGCCCAGCTTGTCGAGCTTCTGCGCCGTGGAAAAGCCCTTCATTCCCTTCTCGACGATGAAGGCGGTGACGCCGCGCGCGCCGAGCTCCGGCTCGGTCTTGGCGTAGACGACCATGGTGTCGGCGTCCGGCCCGTTGGTGATCCACATCTTGGTGCCGTTGAGCACGTAGACACCGCCCTTCTCGACGGCCTTGAGCTTCATCGAGATCACGTCGGAGCCCGCGCCCGGCTCGCTCATCGCCAGCGCGCCGACATGCTCGCCGCTGATCAGCCTGGGCAGGTACTTCTTCTTCTGCGCCTCGCTGCCGTTGCGCTTGAGCTGGTTGACACACAGGTTGCTGTGCGCGCCGTAGGACAGGCCCACCGAGGCGCTGGCGCGGCTGATCTCCTCCATGGCGATCATGTGCGCCAGGTAGCCCATGCCGGCGCCGCCGTACTCCTCGGGCACGGTGATGCCGAGCACGCCGAGCTCGCCCATCTTGCGCCACAGGTCCATCGGGAACTGGTCCGCGCGGTCGATCTCGGCGGCACGCGGAGCGATCTCGGCCTGGGCGAAGTCGCGCACGGCGTCGCGCAGCGCGTCGATGTCCTCGCCGAGCTGGAAGTTGAGTCCGGGCAGGTCGTTCATGCAGGAGTCTCCTCAGTGTTTCAGTGCTTCGCGGCCGCGCACCGTCATGACCGTCGCGGTCATCGTCGCGATCAGTTTCTCGGCTCCGCCGTCCTCGTCGTGCTGCATCGCCCGGCCGTCGACCACGCTGATGGTGCGCCCCGGCTTGATGACCAGCCCCTCGAAGCGGAAGCGCGGGCCGCGCGCCGGTGCGAGCAGGTTGATCTTGAACTCGATGGTGAGCACCGCGGCATCCTCGGGCATCAGTGAAAACGCCGCATAGCCGCAGGCCGAGTCCAGCGCCGCCGAGACGATGCCGGCATGGATGAAGCCATGCTGCTGGGTCAGCGAATCCTGGTGCGCCATCGCCAGCACGACGCGGCCCGGCTCCACCGACTCCAGCGTCGCGCCCAGCGTGGCCATGGCCGCCTGGCGGGCGAAGGAATCGCGCGTGCGCTGGGCGTAGCCGGCGTCGTGAGGGTGCATGCGGGACCTCCATGCGCGGCAGGCGCGCAATTGACGTTTACGTAAACGTCAATCATAGCGGAGCCTCGGCGTCGCCGGCCCTGCCGGTTTCCCTCAGCCGCCCTTGCGCCGTTCGCCCTCGGCGAGCAGGCGGCGTGCTTCCTTCTCGTGGGCGCGCACCTCGTCGAGCGTGGCGTCGAGGTCGGCCATCTGCTGCTCGAGCTGGGCCCGGTGGGCGGCCAGAACGACGAGGAACTTCTTCAGCTGCGGCTGCGTGTCGCGCGGCGACTCGTACATGTCGACGAGCTCCTTCACCTCCGCGAGCGTGAGGCCCAGGCGCTTGCCGCGCAGCGTCAGCTTGAGGCGGGTGCGGTCGCGCGCGGTGTAGACGCGGTTGCGGCCGCTGCGCTGCGGCGTGATCAGGCCGCAGTCCTCGTAGAAACGGATTGCGCGGGTGGTGAGATCGAACTCGCGCGCCAATTCGCCGATGGTGAAAGTGGCTCCACCGGACGAGGGCGACGCTTGGGCGACAGCGGCTGCGGGCATGGCGGCTTACACTGGTTCGATTGACGTTTACGTCAAGTGTAGCGAAGCCCGCCCCCGATGAATCCCGACGAACGACATCTGCAATACACCTTCGGCGACAGCCTGCCGCCCACCGGCACCACCCTGGAAGTGGCGCCGGGCGTGCGCTGGCTGCGCATGCCGCTGCCGTTCGCCCTGGACCACATCAACCTGTGGCTGCTGCGCGACCGCGACGAGGCCGGCCGCGAGGGCTGGGCGATCGTCGATTGCGGCATCGCCAACGACGGCACGCGCGCCGCCTGGGAGCAGATCTTCGCCAACGAGTTGCAGGGCCTGCCGGTGCTGCGCGTGATCGTCACGCACATGCACCCCGACCACATCGGCCTGGCGCACTGGCTCACCGAACGCTGGGGCGTGCGGCTGTGGATCAGCGCCAC